>JAYWDK010000078.1:0-18169 GCA_043779845.1 Betaproteobacteria bacterium
CGGAACGAACAACGGTGTCCAGCGTGTGCAATGGTCAGCGCAAGCAGGCGAGGGGGCATACCGGGCTCCCTCTCCCCCGTACTCGGGGGAGAGGGCTGGGGTGAGGGGGCGATCCGCGCAGAAGCTGAGATTGAGGGCCAATCAGGTCCCGGCATCAACACCCTGAACCATGAAACCCTTTTCGGCAAAAACAGTCTGGTTGTTTGACCTCGACAACACCCTGCACGACGCCGGTGCCTGGGTGTTTGCGCAGCTGCACCACAGCATGGGTGCTTATGTCGAGCGAGCGCTGGGCTTGCCCACCGAGCAGGCCAACCAGCTGCGCAGCCACTACTGGCAGCGCTACGGCGCCACCTTGCTGGGCCTGGTGCGCCACCACGGCGTCAAGCCGGCGCATTTTTTGGACATCACCCACCGCCTGCCCGGTTTGGAGCAGCGCATCAACGGCCATCGCCATGATTTTGCGGCGCTGGCGCGCCTGCCGGGGCGCAAATACATCTTCACCAACGCGCCTCGCGCCTATGCGCTCCGGGTGTTGGGTGGGCTGGGCATAGCGCACTTGTTTGACGGCGTGATCAGCATCGAGGACATGCGCGACTTTGGCCACCTGCGGCCCAAGCCCGACGCCCGCATGCTGCGCTGCATGGCCGTCAAGCTGGGCGTAAGCCCGCGCCGCTGCGTGCTGGTGGAAGACACGCTGGTGCATCAAAAATCGGCCCGCAAAGTGGGCATGGGTACGGTGTGGATGCAGCGCTTTGCGCGCCGTGGCCAACACGCTGGCCCCACCGTGGCGCGGTGGTTGATGCGCCCGGCCTACGTCGACAAAACCGTGCGCGGCTTGCGCGCGCTGACGCGCTGAGCCGGCTGCTTGCGGGCCGGCCCGGTGGGCTTGTGCGGGGCTGGCGGCACGCTGGGCGCCCGTGCCCCCAAGCCGTCACGGGCGCTGTGCCAGAATGAAATTTGACCGTCTTCCCCCCACACTAGCGCCGCCGTGATGCCTGACCTGACCGAGCTTTCCGGCGACCGCGCCCATGCTGCTGAGAGCACCACAAACACGGTGCCCACTGAGACCGCCGGTGCGGCCAAGCGCGTGCGCCCCCGACCCGGTGAGCGCCGGGTGCAGATCCTGCAAACCTTGGCCGCGATGCTGCAAGCCCCCGGCGCCGACCGCATCACCACCGCCGCCTTGGCCGCGCAATTGCAGGTCAGCGAGGCCGCGCTGTACCGCCACTTCGCCAGCAAGGCGCAGATGTTCGAGGGCCTGATCGAGTTCATCGAATCCAGCGTTTTCACGCTGGTCAACCAGATCACCACGCGCGACCTGGGCGGCACCGAGCAGGCCCGGCGCGTAGTGCTCATGCTGCTGCAATTTGGTGAAAAAAACCCCGGCATGGCGCGCGTGATGGTGGGCGACGCGCTGGTGTTTGAACACGAGCGCCTGAGCGAGCGCATGAACCAGTTTTTTGACCGGCTCGAAGGCCAATTGCGCCAGTGCCTGCGCGACGCCGGCCAGGTGGCTGGCGCCGCCGCCACAGCTGATGCCCAGGCCCTGGCGTCTGGCCTCACCGCGCTGGTGATCGGCCGCTTGCAGCGCTTTGCACGCTCAGGCTTCAAGCGCCAACCCACCGAGCACATCGACAGCTTGCTGGCACGCTGGCTGGTTTGAGAGCCACCAGCGGACGCTGGCCACGCCGCCTGCGCGGTGCTAAATCTCCAGCTTCGGCTTGTTGCGACAGAACCTGCAGAAGTGCTGGTAACCAATCCGCAGATATGAGTCTGATTCATCGTCTCTGCACCACTCGGGACGCATCACCTAGTCGGTCCCATTCAACACCAAGGCCTATGCACTCACTCGATTGCCAGCAGGGAACCCTAAGGGGACCCTGTCCTACATCTTGATCGCGACGCCGACGGCGCCGCTTGATAGCATCCTGCGGCTGACCCATTCTGAACAGGTACCTTTCGATGCCCACGACAGCCAAAGCCATTGCGTTTCGCGACGAAGTCATCTCGCCCACGCTGAAGAACGTCGGTCTGTACAGTGATGCTGCGGCCGAGCTGCTCTTGGGCACCGCGCTGCAGGAAAGCAAACTGGTGTTCCGTCGCCAGATTGGCGGGGGGCCGGCGCGGGGGCTGTTCCAGATGGAGATGGCGACGCACAACGACATTTTCGACAACTATCTGAAGTACCGCTCGACGCTGCGCAGCGCGGTGCTATTGCAGAAATCCAGTCTAAAGGCGAACGCCGAGAAAGAACTGACCGATAACGACCCTTACGCCACGGCCATGGCCCGGGTGCTCTACAAGCGCGCACCCAAGGCGCTGCCCAAAGCTGGCGACGTGGAAGCCATGGTGGCGTACTGGAAGCAGTACTACAACACGCCGCTCGGGGCGGGCGCCGTCGAGCAGTACGTGACGTCCTGGAACAGCGTGATGGGGTCGACATGAAACCTTTGGATCATGGGCTTCGATCCTTCGGGCTTGCCATGTTCTTTTGCTGGGCCGGACTGGCACCTGCCGAAAGCGATGTGCCCCCTGCGGTCGAATTGGGCCCGGGAACGGCGGGCCGCTTTGCCACGCCGCCACCGTCCGACCCCGCCGCTCTTGAACGGGCGTGGGGTCAGTTCGAGTTGCGCCTGCCCGTGCAAGGTTTTCCAGTTGCGGCGCCGAACTGCAAGGACGAAATCCGCTTGCGTTGGGTGGCTCTGACGCCCGACGCGACCGGGCGTGGAGCTCAGCTGCAGGCCCGCTGGAAACTGCTGGAGCGGATCAAGGCCCTGCAGGCGACGGGCAGCAGCGCGGCCCCCGAACTCCTCGCGCTCGACCTGCGGCACTACACCCGCCGCAACAAAGCCGGTCACCTGCAACTGCAATACTGCAATGCGTTCGTGAAAGACTCTGCGCCTTGATGCACGACTGAGCTTGACCAGGTGTCGCGTTCCATGTGATCCTGTTCGACGAAGTTGTTGAGGTACTTGCTTTGCCGCATCTCGATATCGAAGCACGAGTCGGCCCGTAAGCTCACGATGGCCGCTCCGGCTTCAAGCGCCAACCCACCGAGCACATCGACAGCTTGCTGGCACGCTGGCTGGTTTAAGGGCCACCAGCGGACGCTGGTCACGCCGCCTGCGCGGTGCTTCGTCAATTTGCAAGTCAATATTGACAGTGGCCTTGTCCGCTTCTGACATGCTGGTTTGGTGCTTCTTGCCTATGGTTCATTCATCGTCCAACCCCACCCGGGTGCTGGGCCAGACCAGGAGGAAAAAAACCATGTTCGAGCAACAAGCAACTACCGGGTGGTCAGCATCACCCAGCCATGGCGGCAGTGACGCTGGCCTTCAGCCGGGCCGTTATCAGGGCGCTTACCCGAGCGGCCACCCGAGCGGCCACCCAAGCGGCCACCCAAGCGGCCACCCGGGCACCGCATCGACTGAAGCGCCCGCCGGTGAGGCCACCTTGTCGCGTTGGCTGACCCAGTCGCTGGACCACGTGGGCCTGGGTTTGCTGCTGGTGACTGACGACGCCCGGGTGCTGCATGCCAACCGCCTGGCGCTGCTGGCCCTGGGCCCCGATCACCCGTTGCTGCTGGACGCTGGCCAGCTGCGCGGCCGCTGCCGCCGCGACAACCTGGCGCTGGCCGACGCGCTGGACGGCGCGCTCCACCGCAGCTTGCGCCGCATGCTGATGCTGGGCCAGGCGTCGGACGGCAGCGCGGTGCCCGGCGTGCAGCGCGTGAGCGTGGCCGTGCTGCCCATTGATGGGCTTGGCGCCGGCGCCGCGCTGGTCTCGCTGCCGCGCCCCAGCCGCTGCCGTGATTTGGCTGTGCAGTGCTTCGCCCGCCAGCAGGGTTTCACCGGCGCCGAGACGGCCGTGCTCGAAGCCCTGCTCGATGGCCAAGCCCCCGCCGAGATCGCGCACACCAAGCGTGTAGCGGTGTCCACCATCCGCACGCAAGTGGGGCAGTTGCGCATGAAGTCCGGATCGCACAGCATCCGTGAATTGCTGAACCGGGTGGGCGCGCTACCGCCGATGATGAGCGTGCTGCAGTGAGCTGCGGTTCTGGCGGTTTTTGTACCTTCAACCGGGAGACAACCTGATGCCCAAGACCCCTGTTCGAATCGGTCAGACAGTCGGCGCTTCGGCGTCGGCGTTGGCCGGTGTGGCCCTGCTGTCGCTGACGGGTTGCGGCGCAAGTTTCAAGGCTGTGCATGTGCCCAGTGCCGATCTGCCCACCGCGCTGGCCACCCAACCCGGCATCTACTACGCCTTGCCCAAGACCGAGCTGAGCGTGGTGGTGCCGGTGGCGGTGACGATTGCCACGCCCGCCCCATTCGGCAATTTTGAACAATGCCTGGTGGACTGTGTCGCGGGCACCAAGGCCGCGTGTACGCCGAAAGCGGACGAGCCTGTCGCCACCGCGCTGTTGCAGCGCGCCACGTTCAAGCAGCTCAGCGTGCCAGATGCCGATCACATTTACCGGGTTGACGCGGACACCACCAACCCGTTCATGACCTTGAAGCACGAGTTCGGGCTTGATCAAGGGGTGTTGAAAACGGCCACGCTGTTTGCCAGCAACCAGACCTTCACCGTGCTGAGTTCGGCGCTGGGATCCTTGTTGGGGGTCAAGACTTTTCCGACATCAGCCCCGGCAGCAAAAGCGGCACCTGGCAAGCACCAGTGCGACGCAGCAACTTATCCCGGGTCGTCTGCTGCGGATTCATTGTTCAAAGACATGGGGGCTTTGAACCGCCATGAGGCCGTCAGCCAACGCATCATGGCCGGCTGGGTGAAAAAGGCCCCCATGTCATGCCCGCAAGTGCAATGCCTGAGCGACACCTTGCTGGAGCTGCGCATGAGCGCGGCCGCTGAGTTGGCCGACGCCAACGACTATCTGTTGTCCGCGCCAGCAGGCGCAGACCTGGCCACCGTGCGCCTGCAGCAGGCCGCCAGCAGAAGCGCGCTGTTCCAGTCGCGTGCTGAGGCGCTGGCCGTGTTGGTGGGTTTGAACAGCAAGACCGAAAAACAAACCGTCGTGGCCACGGCACAGCTCGAATTGACAGCACCCGAGACCCAGTCGCTCAAGCTGAGCCCGTGGCTGGTGCGAGAGTCTGAGACGGTCTCGCCAGACGATGGCCAACCGTTCTCGAAAGAGGCTCGTGCGCAACTCACGCGTTGCCCCGTGGTGGTCATTCAAACCCCTCTCGCCGTGGCGATGACGGGTGCCCAGGCGGTGCAACTGCGCGACGGGGTGGAAGGCGGCTACCGCTACCGGATGCCCGCACCCGTGCGCTTTGAGGTGCAGCAGTTGGCCAGCCAGAGCGACCCCAAAAATCCATGCGCGGCATTGAACCTGGCCGATGAACGCTTGGCGATTGCGCAGTACGGCGCCTTGGCGGCGCTGCCATACAAGTTCAGCGGCATGGATGCTTCACTGGCCTTTGTGTTAGATGCCGAAGGAGCGCTCAAAAAAGTAAGCTTCGGCCAAACTGCCCAGAGCGCTGCACCGCTGAAGTCTCTGGTGGACGACCTCAACCAACGCAATGCTGACAACGCTGCCGCGCCGCTGATCGGCGCCGCGGCCCAAACCGACTTGGCCGATCAGCGCATCAAAGCCGACAAGCAGCGCCGCTGCCAGGAGGCCTTGGTCAGCTTGCCGGCCACGGCAGCCTGGCCAGACATTTGCAAGTGAAGCCGGTGACTGAAGCCCAGTCACGCGATTGAACCCAGTCCACAGCCCAGGCGCGGCATTGCGCCGTCCAACCACCGAGGAGAAGACCATGACCTATCAGATTCACTTCACGACATCGCTTGGGCAGGGTGATGCCATGCAACGAGCGCTCGAAGCCAGCGGTCAGAAGAGCATTCTCTGCACCCATGACTGTGGCCCCAACGCTATTCCTGGCAATGGCGGCAGTCGCACCTATCTGTCGACGGGCGGCGTCATTTTATTGCCGACCTTTGGCCCGGTGGTGGTGTTGAAGACCCCAGCAGCCGCGTCGGAGGCCTTTGACGCTGCGGCGTTTGGCGCCTTGCGGGTTGACGTCGATGGCTTCGAACCTGGGCATGCGGTGGTGGTGGTGCATTGGGCTACTGACCATGCGCCGGCGATGGGTGTTTTGACCTGCTCTGACTGCCCGCCGGGAACCGCCATTTGGGTTGGGGGTGAGGCGCTTAAAACGAAGGTGGCGCCGCAGATCTTGCCCACGCCAACGGCGATTCATCGCGTGGATTTTTACAGCGCGCAGGCCGCCGACGCCTGGGTGGCCAGCCCGCAGGGCAGCAGTTATCTGGCCGACAGGCTGTATGTGCGACTGACCCTGCTGCCCTAAGCGCCATGGCCCGGTGCGCGAGGGGTTCAACCGCGTCGGGCGTTGTGGCCCTGATTCTGCAGACGCACCGCCGGCTGATCATGCCCCGCCGGGCTTGTCTGGGCCTAATCCTGGCGGTTGGGGTGGCCCATCCGGGGTTGGCGCAGCCACCGACCACTACCACACCGGCGTCGCTGCCCCTGGTGCTGTATTTGTCAACCCTGTCAGCTGAAGAAGACGACAAGTCAGTCAGCTCGCTACGCGCGGCCTTGATGCGATTTGCCCCAACTGTCGGGCCGGTGGCGCTGGCCACGGTGAATCTGGGCTCACCGTCGGCCACGGACCCGCAGCTCGGCGAGGCTGTCCGCGTGGCGCTGCAACGCCATCGGCCCACCGTGGTGTTTGCGGCCACGCCGCGCGTGGCGCGCATGGCCCAGGGCGTGCCCGGCCTGAAATCCATTGTTTTTGAAGCGGCGTCCGACCCCCGCTGGAATTGCCTCGTCGACACCTTGGTTCGTCCGGGGCGCAATGCCACGGGCTATTCCTCTTATCTTCCAATGGGTGCCAAGATGCTGGAGGCGCTGCGGGACGCCTATCCCGCAGTCGATGAAGTCGTGGTGCTGACGGACGGTCATGAAGTCGCGCCACTGCCTTGCACCCCGGGCGCGCAGTTGCTGTATGTCGCGTCGAGTTGTGACGCCGGGTTCGTGGCCTCGCCCCGGCTGGAGGCGCTTTCCCCCGCCACGAGCGAAGCTGTGGCCGCCGTCAAAGCGTCTGGCCTGCGCTGGCGTCTGCTGCGCTTGTGTGGCAAGGCCGATGTCGCAGTCCTGCGGCGCTGGTTGCCACCACGGCACAACACGGCACAGCCGCCCACCCTCGGCGTGCTGGTGCCCATGCAGTACTTGTTCTATGTCGACGCAGGCAACCTGGCGGCGGCGATGGGCGGCATCCGCTGGCCGGCCGTCTATTCGCGGCACCGGTTCATGACGCAAGGAGGGCTGATGTCGGTGGCACCCACCACGCAAGCCTTCACCGGTGAAAAAGCGCAAGAACTTTTGCAGCGTGTACTGACAGGCACCCCCCCGCCGAGTTGCCCGTGCAACTGCCCGAAGGCCTGGAGCTGGGCTTCAACCTGGCTGCAGCACGCCAGCAAGGCTTGCGCCCCAGCTTGCAAGCCTTGAAGCGGGTGCAGCGGTTTGCGCCCTGATGCCCACGTATGCCAACGCTGCCACCCCGCCAAAACATGAACGCGCCGCGTCTCGAGGCTGAACCCGGCACGGCCACGCGCCGCTTGCTTTGGCGCCGCTACGCCACCGTGTTGGTCTTGTTGCTGGCTGGCACTTTGCTTGCGGTGGGGGGCACCGAGATGGTCGTGGCTCGTCAAAACCTGTTGCGTGATGCCAGCGCCACGCAGCAGCGCACCGCTACCGATGTGGCGTATGCCTTGAGGTTGAGCCTAGGCGTGGTCGAGCGCCAAATGGCCAGCGTGGCGTTGTTGCCCTGGGACCTTGGCGATTGGCTGGGCATTGACCGCCGCCGCGAGGAGTTTCATCGCCTGTTGCTGCTTGTGCCCGCCTTGGTCGAGCTGCGGCTGCTGGACGAGCACGGCACCTTGCTGCTGCGGGTATCGCGGCGTGATCCTGACTTCGTCCGGCCAGGTGTGGCACCGGCACGCGGCGTTGTCGCACAGGCGGACGCAACGCCGTCGGATGCCGCGTCGGCGGCAAGCCCGGCTGGCTCGGCGGCGGGCTTTTCGCCCAGCTTCAGCTACGGCGCCATGAACTACGTGGACGGCTACGAGCCGCGCATGGATCTGGTGCTCAAGATCACTGACCGCACGGCCGGACGCACTGAGGCCACGTTAGGCCTGCGAGGGCTGGCCCGCGAGCTGCACGAGGCGCTGAGCGCGCCCGGCCTGGACATCCTGGTGGTGGACAGCGCCGCGCGCGTGGTGCTGCACGCCGAATCGGCGGTCATGCTGGCGCAGCGCCGCTGGGTGGCGCCCGACGCCCAGGGCCACGGCGTTGGCTTGGGCGGCGAGCCGGTGTTGAGCGCGCAGGCGCCGGTGCCCGGCATGGATTGGCAGGTAGTGGTGCAGCGCCCCATCGCGGCGGCCACGGCGCCCTTGGCACAGGCCTTGTTGCGTACGGCGGCCTTTACCGCCGCGGCGCTGTTGCTGGCCTTGGGCGTTTCACTCTGGATGGCGCGGCGCATGGCGCGCCCGATCGATGCACTGGTGGCAGCCGCCAACCGAATGGGTAGCGGCGACCTTGGCGCACGCATCAATCTGCACACCAACGACGAACTCGAAGACCTCGCCAACCAGTTCAACCGCATGGCGGGCAGCCTGCAGGCCAGCGTGAGCAACCTTGAAGACAAGGTAGCGGCCAAGACGCTGGACTTGCAGCGTGTCAGCCGGCACAAGAGCGAGTTTTTGGCCAACATGTCGCATGAATTGCGCACGCCGCTCAACGCCATCCTGGGTTTTGCCGACGTGCTGCAAGAGGGCATGGCCGGGCCCCTGAATGACGAGCAGCGCGAGTACGTGGGCGACATCCATGCCTCGGGGCTGCACTTGCTGGCGCTGATCAACGACGTGCTTGATTTGTCCAAGATCGAGGCCGGGCAGTTGGCGCTGGAGCTGGCTGACTTTGACGTGGCCGAAATCCTGCTGTCGGCCGCAGCCTTGATGCGCCAGCGCTGCGTGCAAAAGGGCGTGTCCTTGTCGCTGGCGCTGGCGCCCGAGCTCGGCGTTTGGCGAGGTGACGCCCGCCGCATCAAGCAAGTGGTGCTCAACCTGCTGAGCAACGCCATGAAGTTCACGCCCGAGGGCGGCGCGGTGGCGTTGAGCGCCGGGCTGAGCGTTGGCCTGGGCGCAAACGAGGGCTTGTGGATCGCGGTGCAAGACAACGGCGTGGGCATTGACGAGCGCGACCACGCCGCCGTGTTTGACGAATTTGTGCAAGTGGGCACCGACCCCGCTGGCCGTGCCCAGGGCACGGGCCTGGGCCTGGCCCTGGCGCGGCGCCTGGTGCGCCAGCATGGCGGCGAGATCACGCTGGCAAGCGCGCTGGGCGTGGGCACCACCTTGCGCTTCAACATCCCCGCATCGCCATCAACATCACCATCGCCACAGCCCACGCCACTGCCTGCCCCGGAGATCGCATGACGCCCCTGCCCGTGCTTGCCAACCCCGCCTCGCGCGCCATCCACGTGCACGTGGTGGATGACCACGAGCTCAGCCGCAAGCACTTGCGCACCGTGCTGGTTTTTCATGGTTACCGGGTGGTGGTGTCGGCCGAGGCCACCCTGGCCCACGCCGAGCTGCTGGCTGACCCGCCCGACGTCGTGCTGCTGGATTTGCAGATGCCTGGTGAAAGTGGCTACGACTTGCTGGCCTGGATGCGCCAGCAGCCCACGCTGGCAATGGTGCCCGCCATCTGCGTCACCGCGTCAGTGCCCACCACCGAACGCGCGCGCGTGCGGGCCGCCGGTTTTGCGGCCTTTGTGCCAAAACCCATCACGCCACCGCAGCGGCTTTTGGACGCGCTGCGCGAGGTGCTGGGCGACGGGGCGCGCCAGTGACCACCGCCGCGCGCATCCTGGTGGTCGATGACCGCGCCGAGGGCCGCAAGCTGCTGGCCCTGCGCCTGATGCACGAGGGTTACGCCGTGCTGCAAGCCGCAAGCGGCGAGCAAGCCCTGCGGGTGGCGTTGACCGAGGCGCTGGACCTGGTCTTGCTCGACGTGCTGATGCCCGGCATGGACGGGTTCGACGCCTGCCGCCAGCTGCGCCTGATGCCCACCATGCGCGGCGTGCCGGTGGTGATGGTCACCGCGCTGGAGAACACCGAAGACTGCGTGCGAGGCCTGGAGGCCGGCGCCGACGACTTCATCATCAAGCCCTTCAAGGTGGCTGAGTTGCAAGCGCGCGTGCGCTCGCTGTTGCGCGTCAAGTCGCTGTTTGATGAAGGCCAGCGCCAACAGGCCGCGCTGGCCGAGTGGTCAGCCTTGCTGGAGCAGCGCGTGGCCGAAGGCGTGGCCGAGGTCGAGCGCCTGTCGCGTCTGAAGCGATTTTTTTCGCCGCAGTTGGCGGCGCGTCTTGTCACTGACGGTGAGGCCGCGCTGCGCTGCCACCACAGCGAGGTGACGGTGCTGTTTGCTGACCTGCGCGGCTTCAGCGCCTTTGCCGAGCACACCAGCGTTGACCACGTGATGGCCATGCTGGCCGAGTTTCATGCCGCCATGGGCCGTCTGATTTTTGACGCCCAGGGCACGTTGGAGCGTTTTACTGGTGATGGTTTGATGGTGTTTTTCAATGACCCCGAACCCGTGCCCGACCACAGCGCCTGCGCCGTGCGCCTGGCGCTGGACATGTTGGCAGTGGCCGCGCAGCTGGCCCCCGCCTGGCAGCGCGTTGGTGGGCCGCGTGGCCTGGCCATCGGCCTGGCGCGTGGCCAAGCTGCCCTGGGTGCGGTGGGTTTTGAGGGGCGGGTGGATTACGCCTGCATCGGCAGCGTCACCAACCTGGCCGCGCGCCTGTGCGCCGAGGCCCCATCGGGCGAGGTGTGGGTGTGCGAGGCGGTACGCGCATGCACCGAGGGCCGTTTTGCGCAGCAAGCCTTGCCGCCGCTGGCCTTGAAAGGCTTTGCCTTGCCGGTGTTGGCCTGGTCGGTCATGGCGAACTGAAGGCGATTTGAAGGCGGCTTGAACGCGGCTTGATGCCCGTTCGATGTTGGCCGCTCACCTGCCGGGTTACCAGCGCGGCGGCAGCGCCCGCAAGGTGAGCCAATAGCGCCGGTCCTGCCGCAAGTAACCACCCTTGAGCAGATCCCCCAGCAGCTTGGTCACCATCGTGCGCGAGCAGCCCACGTGCTGGGCCAGCTGTTCCTGGGTCAGCGGGTAGGCCATGCGCGCGCTGCCGTCGGGCTGCGGCACTGAGCCCGCGCGCAGCAGCAACACCAGCCGGCCGTAGGCGTCGTTCAGGGCCAGCTCGCTGGCGCGGGTTGACAGCGCACGCGCGCGGCGGATCACCAGGCCCATCAGCTCAAAGGCCAGCGCCGGTTCGGCGGCGATGGCTTGTTCCAGCACCGGGCGGGTCACCAGGTGACACACGGCGGCTTCTTCAACCGCCACGCTGGCCGAGCGCGGCCCGCCGTCCAGGCTGAGCTCACCCAGGGTTTCGCCCGGGCCATAAAAACCGAAGGTGAACTCCTGGCCGTCGGCATGGGCGGTGTAAGCGCGCATCAGGCCACTCGCCACAAAAAAAAGGCTACCGCCAGGGTCGCCTTCTTCGATCAGCAGGGTGCCGCGTTTGTGGTGTTTGAGCACGCCGCTTTCGGCCAACTTGCGCAAGGTGGGGGACAAGCGGCTCAGGCCGTCGGCCGGTGTTGGGAGGGGCATGGGATGGGCCCGCCGGTGGTGTGTCCGGCGGGCCCAGCTGAGTTTAAGAGCCCCGGGCGCTCAATCGATGGGGCGCCGCATCGGCCCCCCAGCAACAGCACTTACTGCATGCCCAGCGCAGCGCGCAGCGCGTCAAAAGCGCTGCCGTTGAGCCGGATGCTCCAGCCCGTCGTGCTGGGCACGCTGTCCTTCCAGGCGTACCAGACACCGCCGTCGCGCTCGGCAAACAGGCGCTGAAAGCCATAGTCGGCTTCAAAGCCCGCTGGCATCGCGGCAAAGTGCATCAGCCTCACGCCACCCACGGTGTCAATCGTGTAGGTGGTGTCCAGTAACTTGACGTAGTTGGTGGTGAAGTTGGTGCTGGTGGCGTGGTTGTTTTGGTAGAAGCGCGCCTTGTTGCCGGTGGCATCAAACGCCACCCGGATATCCACCCGCGTGGTGTAGGCGGCCGACGGCGCGGCGGGCAGGTCGTAGCCATGCACAAAAAACGCCACGTTGCCGGTCAGGCTGGCACCGAACAGATCACCCGGGTACTTGGTGATGAACTCGTCCAGCGTGCTGGCGTAGGGCCAGGTGTCAAAGGCCGCCGTGGTATTGAACGCCGGTGCTACGCGCACCTTGTAGGTGGCCAGCGTGCCCACTGCCAGCGGTGTGGCTTTGCGTTGTTGGCCTCGGTACTCCATCGCGGCCCCGGCCGGAAACAGCGTGCTGGCCAACTGCGGATTGGTCGATGGCGCGGGCCCCCAGCCGCCATACGACGCACCAAAATCGCGGCTGCCGTAGCTGCGGATGTCATTCACCACATCCACCATCTTGCGCCCGGCCAGTGTCAAGCTGGTGCTGCTGGTGCGCTCATCGGCATAGCCCTGGCAGTACAGGTTGTCAAAAGGCGCTTTGCTGTTGACGAGGTTGACGCCCACGCCGTCGCTGGGGCAGGCGTACCAAGCCGTGCCGGTCCAGTACATCGCGTCGCGCACAAAGGGCAGCACCACGCCGGCGCTCAGCGTCTTGCGCCGCTCGTTGGCGACAAAGTAGCCTTGGCCATCGAGCACGCTGCTGTCGCCGTCAAAGCCGCGCCAGCTGTAGTTGTTGGCGTCGGTGTAGCTGAAGTTGCGCAGCGTGAAAAACGGGCCCGGCCCGGTGGGCGCGGTGGCGTCAGCGGGTGCGGGCATGTTGAGCGCAGTGCGCAGCGCATTCCAGGCCACGGTGTTCAGGCGCTGTTCATGGCGCGTGCGCTCCAGATCCCGCACGCCCCGGATCACGGTGCCCGCGTATTCGGCCCAAAAGCGCTGTTGGCCCAGGCTGCTGGCCAGCACGGCCGGGTAGCCGGTGGCAACCCGCATCAGCCGGGCGCTGCCTTGGGTGCTGATCGCCAAAGTGCCGTCGCCGGCCGTCGCGCAGTTCAGCGCGGCCTGGTCACTCTTGCGCAGGTCGCATTGGTAGAAGCGGATCTTCAGCGCGGCCACGTCAAAGGCGGCGCGGTAGCGCTTGACCGATTCCAGCGTGGCGTCAGGCTGGCTCGCCAGCGGCAAATCAAATACAAACACCGTGTTGGCGTTGCCTGGCGCGGCGGCTGCGTCCACCAGGTTGCCGGCCATGCCGCTGAACTGCTCCAGCGTGGTGGCCTGGCGGAAGACGCCGTCAGTCCAGCGCACGCTGGGCTTGCTGGCGAGCTCAAGGCGGTCGGTGCCGCCGATGTCGACGTGCAGGCTGCGGTTGGTGAGCTTGGCCCCGGCCGGGAACACCGCAGCCGCTGGCAGCAGCGCCGGGTCCGGCCCCCAGTTCACCGGCAAGCCGTCAAGGTTGGTGTGCGCGCCCACGCTGTCGGCCAGCGGAAAACCGCGGATCTGCGTCACCATCTCGCGCAGCGTTTTGCCAGCGATGTCTTCATTGACCGGTCGTGATTCACTGCGCGACGCGGCGCAGTAAGTGCTGCTTTGTGGCGCGGTGGCAGTGGCCGTCTTGACGCCGGTGATCACTTTCCATTGCAGCGGGCAGACCACCCAATCGCTGCCCGTCCAGTAGGCCTGGTTGCGGTTGAAGGTTTGGTCGACGCCACCCGATTGAGTGGCGCGCACCTCGTTGGCCGAGTAGGTGCCGGCGGCGTCGAGCGCGCTGCTGTCGCCGGTGTACACGGTGTAGCTGTAGTTGTTGGCGTCGGTGTAGGCAAAGCGCCGCAAGCTGACAAATTGGCCGGGCGCGTCGGCGGTGCCGGCGGGCTTGACGATTTGCGCCGCCACGGCCAATACGGTGCCGGCACTGAGGTTCATCTGCGTCGACACGGCGGTGACTGCTGCGGCCACGCGGCTGGCCACCGAGCCACCGCTGCCAGCCGCCAGCGCTTCGGCCACGGTGGCCAGTTGCTGGGTGGTGGCGGCTTTGGTGAGCGCGGTGATTTGGGCCGCAGGCACGCCGGCCGCTGTTGCCAGTTGGGTGCTGGTTATCAGCACCGCGCCCACGGCGCGGGCGGCCAATGCGGCGTCGGCGTTGCCATTGCTGGCCGTGAAATCCGCCAGCGGCGAGACGCTCAAATTGAGCGCCAGCTTCACCTCGTCAGAGGCCTGGGCCACGGTCTTGCCGCCGTCTTGGCTGATGTCGGCCACTGCCGTGCTCAGCGGGCTGACAAACACCGCCTGCGTGCCCGCTGAACCCGTGGCCGGGGCCTTGAGCGTGAAGGCCACGCCCACGGGCAAGCCGGTGTCTTTGTCGATGGCCGTGGCCGGCACCATCGCCAGCACAGCGTGTTTGCCGGCGTCAGTGGCCAGCACGTCAAAGCTGTATTTGCCGTCGGTGTCAGTGGTGGCGGTGGGCTCGCCAGTGTCACAAACGCCGTTGTCATTGAGGTCGTAACAAGCTTTGACGTCTTTCAGTGGGCCGTCGGCCACCACACCGCTGAAGGCCACGGTGGCGGGGGGTGCCGGCATATCCGCAGCTGGGTCGGCACCGCCATCGCAGGCCACCAGCGCCGCCGCCACGCAGGCCATGGCGGCCACGGCAATCGTCCGCTGTGCTGGCGTTGACTTGGCGCCATGGCGGGTGAAGCCGCCGTCAGCGCGGCCGTCAGCGCGACCAAAAGCGCCGTCAAAAAGCGGCGGCGTGAAACGGGATTTTTGGTTGGCGCCTGGGCTGCGGCGCTGGGTGGCTGGTGTCATGGTGAGGTGTCCCTGGTGCTGGATCAGGCCGGGTCGCAGGGCCTTGTTGCGATGCGCGGCGCGGTGAAGCGCAGCACATGGCCAGCATCGTCGGGGCACACCGGTGTGCCTGCATCCTCAATGTGTAGGGCGTGTTGGCCTCGTCGTCAGGGCGCGAACCCCACGCCGTCGGTCACGCCCGGCCAGTGGTCGGTTCTGAACGGCGAGGCCGGCAAGCCCGCCGCGTTGACCAGGTTGGCCAAGCTGGGGTTGTCGACCCAACCGTAGCGCACGGCCACCGGCTGCGCCACGGCCGGGCTGCTGACCACCACCCGCCCACCTTGAAGCTGAGCCAACGCGGGCACAAAACGCCCGCTGGCGTCGGCAATGGCAAAGCCCGACAAGGGGCTGCCATCGGCGGCGGCCAAACCGTGCTCGCCGCGCGCCGCCAAGCCGGTGTGCTGGTGTGAAAACGTCAGCTCGATTTGCCGCCCACGCACGCGCATCGCGCGCCACACTGGCCCGCTGGCCACCACCGGTTTGCCGTGCACGCCGTGCAGCGCCAAGCGCGCCAAGCGGTCACCGATGGCTTGTTTGTTTTTGGGGTGGATGTCGTGTTCGTCGCCCAGGTCGGTGGCCACCACCATGCCGGTGTAGGGCAGCGCCAGGGCCTGGCGCTGAGCATCCCGCAACTCGGCCCAGGCGCTGCCAGCCAGGGTGTTGCGCTCCAGCGGCAAAAACGACGCGAGCTGCACAAAGTAGATCGGCATGTTGGGCTGGCCCCACTGCGCGCGCCAGTCGGTGATCAGGCCCTGGAACGCCGCCGCATAACCCGCCGCGCGAGGCACGTTGCTCTCACCCTGATACCAGAGCACGCCGCGCACGGCCATGGGCAGCAGCGGCTGCACCATGCCGTTGAACAGCAGCGTGGGCGCATCGTTGGCGGTGGGTTCGGTCTTGCTCAGCACCGAGGCCACGCGGGCCTTCCATCGCCCGGCCAAGGGCAGCTTGCCGGCCGGTGTTTCAAGCTGCAAGGCGGCGGGGTCGCCGTAAAAGCCGTCATCGCCGCCGGTGTCGGTCACGCGCACGGCGATTTGGTTGCGCCCGGCGCGCAGCACGCCCGGCGGCACGGCGTGGTGGCGCAAAACGTTCCAGCCACACACGCCGCCTACGCGCGCGCCGTTGACAAACGCCTCGCCGCAATCGTCGATCATGCACAGGTGCAGCGTGGCGCCGCCCGCAGCTTGCGCCTCGGTCAAGTCCACGGTGCGCCGGAACCACACGTCGCCGTCAAAGCCAGCCAAGCCTTGCTGCTCCCACACCTGGGGCACCGCCAACTCGGGCCAGCCTGAGTCGTCAACCTGCTCTTGAGCCCAGGCACCGGGCGCAAATTCTTGCCCTGGTTGGGCCAGCGGCAAACCGGGCTGCCAGCGGGCCACCAAAGCCTCGGCGCGGACGCGGTTTTGGGCCGCAAAACCGGCGTTGTCGGCGGGCAGGTTTTGCACGATGGCGGCCAGCGTGGGGTCCAGGAGCCTGTCGGGCTTGGGGTCGGGCCCGCGCCGGGGAGAGTTTCGGTGCCGCGCTAGGCGTCGGGAAGGCGTGTGGCCAAGCCACACAACGAGTCGACAACGACGCCCGGCGCCGAAAATCTCCCCGGCCCTTCGGGTTGGCCCTGAAAATGGGCTGATCCGTCGTTGCAAATGCTCGCCATACCCAACGGTATGGCTGTGCTTCGCGCCTAGGCTGAGCCCATTTTCAGGGTCAACGCGGGCCCGACCCCAAGCCCGACAGGCTCCTAGCAGCGCGGCGCGAGGGCTGGTCCAGGTTTCAAGGTGGCTGCCGCCCCAGGAGCTGTTGATCACGCCCACCGGCACGCCCAGTTCACGGTGCAGCTTGCGCGCAAAAAAGCTGGCCGCCGCGCTGAACTGGCCGGCGTTGGCCGGGTGGCTGGGCAGCCAGGTGCTGGGCGGCAAATCATCCAGTGGTCGCAGGCTGGCGCGGTGCTTGATCTTGAGGTGGCGGATCAAGGGCTGGTTGGACGCGGCAATTTCAGCGGCGGCGTTGTTGGCGTCTTGCAGCGCCATCTCCATGTGTGCGCCCAGCATGGGCGCGAACTTATGGGGTGGAAGTCCCCTGTGGGAGTACCGACTTGGACTCATCGTGAGCAAGGGCGAAACCGCGAGGGATCGTCCGAAGGAAGCCGGAGTGCAAGAGGTGCGAGGCGACGGACTGCAAACAGCATAGTCAAGGCCGAGGGATGCTATTGGCGATGGCACATGGCAGCAACGGCCCACCGGTACGCGTCTTGCAGGCCGCGCCGGGCCAGAGGCCCGGCCCTTCGCCAGGCACAAACAGTCCACTGGACTGTTTGTGTCCGGGCTCAGCCTAAGGTAAATGCAGCGCTTGTGCACCGATAGTTCGCGCATCTACCTGGGGAGATCTGCGCTCCTTGACGGTGTAGTACTGATGGCAGAAACGGCCGGGTTGTGTCGTATCTGATGCGACCAGGCGCGAGATCGCGGAGCCCGATCTCAAGCGAGCGAATAGGCCCAGACCCATCAAACCACACAGCGCGCTTTGCAGTGAAGCATCGCGTGCGACCGCCGGAGTCAGCAGAGGTCATTTAGTGTTTCAGTGCTTCACGAGAGCGGCTGAACATGAAGGGCCAAACATGCGAAGCAGGGCGGAGCAATGGGCGGCTCGATACTCGACAATAAGCCAGACCGGGTTAGTCGAGTGCGGCGAAGGCCCAAGATGCCGGTCTTGTGCGCATTCTGTGCGTAACCCGTGTGGGTGCGTATGAAACTTTGCATGAACCGCCCACTGCGGACCCGCACGGTGGGTGGTGTGGGGGCCAATGCCGTTAAGTTAAGTGCGTGAGCGCCTCTTGCGCACCCGTAAGCTGTTGATTCATACGGACCCGCTGGTCGGTCCTAGCCTTAACTTAACGGCATTGGTGTGGGGGCTGGGAGTTAGATACTCCTGGCTACCCGATTAGGCGTCGCCCGCGGAGCGGGATAAGATAGAGCTACGCTGCTGATCCGAGGAAGATCAATCTGACTGTACATCATTTGGAACGATACTGAGTTTGGCGGCTTGTGCTTTGGGGGGTGACTGCGCTGCAGCGATTTCGCGGTCGACTATGTCACGCAGCCGCTTCAGATATTGGATGTCATCTTGAACCTCCGCGAAACTGTCTTCCCCAACGCCCGGCTCATCCTCGTCGATTGACGAAAGCTTTTCGAGATAGTTCAAAATAGCTACTCGAAGGTATGTATAGTCTTTGTAATTGAACACGACCTAGTCCTCAATTCTGCGGTTGATTATT
>JAYWDK010000079.1:0-18160 GCA_043779845.1 Betaproteobacteria bacterium
GATGCTGGGCTCCGTCAACATCACGCCCAATCTGTGGCCCACGGCGGCGCTGATTGACTGGCTGTCCATCCTGAAGCGCCTGCCCGGCATCCCGGACCAGGCCCAGCGGCTGAACGAGGCCAACCAGCTGCTGCGCGCGCGGCTTGCCTGGGCCGGCAGCACGCTGAAGTTCAGCAGCGAAGACAGCGATTTCTGGTGGTGGCTGATGGACAGTGCCGACGCCAATGCCGCGCGGCTGATCCTGGCCGTGCTGGACGACCCGGCCTGGGCGGGGGACCTGCCGCGCCTGGTGGTGGGCAGCCTGGGCCGACAAAAAAATGGCGCCTGGCTGACGACCACGGCCAACCTGTGGGGCTCCTTGGCCCTGGACAAGTTTTCGGCCAAGTTCGAGGCGGCCAAAGTGAGCGGGCGCACGCTGGCGGGCACCGGCGCGCTGGCCGGCCCGGGCGCACAAAGCCTTGACTGGCGCGCCCACCCCGACGGTGGGCGGCTGGCCTTGCCCTGGCCGGCCTTGGCCGGCACGCTGACGGTCACGCAAGACGGCATCGGCAAGCCCTGGTTGACGGTGCAAAGCCTGGCCGCGATCCCGCTGTTGGCGCCGCTGCGCGCGGGGTATTCGCTGACGCGCACGGTCACCGCAGTCGAGCGCAAAGTTGCCGGCAAATGGTCGCGCGGCGACGTGCTGCGGGTGCGGCTGGCCGTGGACGCCCAGGCCGACATGAGCTGGGTGGTGGTCAGTGATCCGGTGCCCGCGGGCGCCACTCTGCTGGGCTCGGGCCTGGGCCGCGATTCGGCTATGGCCACCCGGGGCGAGAAGCGCGAAGGCGACGCCTGGCCGGCTTATGAAGAGCGCAGCTTCGAGGCTTTCCGCAGCTACTTTGAGTTTTTGCCGCGTGGCAAGCAGGTGATCGAATACACCGTGCGGCTGAACAACCCCGGCCGCTTCTTGCTGCCGCCCAGCCGGGTAGAGGCGATGTACGCCCCCGAGACTTTTGGCGAGCTGCCTAACGCCCCGCTGGAGGTGGCGCCGTGAAACCGGCAACGGCGGTCGCGGCCCGGGTGCGCCGCACCCGGCGGGCTGCCCGCACAGCCGCCTGGATTGCCGCCTGGATGGTCACGTGCGGCATGACCTTGCCGGCCTGGGCACTGCCCAGCTTCAACGAGGTCAAGGCCGCGCACCGGCCGTCCGATCTGACCCTGCTCGACCGCCACGGCATGCCGATCCAGACACGGCGCCTGGACCACAGCGTGCGCCGCCTGCCCTGGGTGGGCCTGCCCGACCTGTCACCCGCGCTGCTGCAGGCCATCGTGCTGAGTGAGGACCAGCGCTTCTGGCAGCACGGCGGCGTTGATTGGCCCGCCATCGCCCGCAGCGCCTGGGGCAATGCGATCAACCAGCACACACGCGGCGCGTCCACGCTGACGATGCAGCTCGCCGGCCTGATCGACGACGGCCTGGCCCGCCCGGCGGGTGGGCGCAGCCTGGGGCAGAAGATCGGCCAGGCCGTGACCGCCACCCAGCTGGAAGCGCGCTGGACCAAGTCACAGATCATCGAGGCCTACCTGAACGCCGTGCCGTTCCGGGGCGAGCTGGTGGGCATAACCGCGCTGTCGCAAACCCTGTTTGGCAAGCACCCCAGCGGGCTGGACGCACAAGAGGCCGCCATCACCGCAGCGCTGCTGCGCGCGCCCAATGCCGCGCCCGAGCGCGTGGCCGAGCGCGCTTGCGGCGTGCTCAAGCGGCAGCGGCTGGCCTGCGACGGCGTGGCCAGCCTGGCCAGCGCCGCCTTGGCGCGCCGAGGCGGCAAAGCGCTGGGTGAACAGCTGGCGCCGCACTTTGCCCGGCAGGTGATGCAAGCCCGTGGTCCCGCGCAGCAAACCAGCACGCTGGACGCCGGCCTGCAGCGCGTGGCGCTGGCCACGCTGCGCCAGCAACTGGCCGAGTTGGCCGGGGGCAACGTGGAAGACGGCGCCATCGTGGTGCTGGACAACGCCAGCGGCGAGGTGCGCGCCTGGGTGGGCTCCAGCGGGGTGTTCAGCGACGCGCCCGAGGTGGACGCCGTGCTGGCGCGCCGCCAGCCGGGGTCGACGCTCAAGCCCTTCATCTACGGCCTGGCGTTTGAGCAGCGCCTGATCACGCCGGCCACGCTGCTGGACGACGCGCCGGTGCAGATCAACACCGGCGCCGGCCTGTACCTGCCGCAAAACTACGACCGCGACTTTCGGGGTTGGGTCAGCGCACGCAGTGCGCTGGGCGGCAGCCTGAACGTGCCCGCCGTGCGCGTGGCCGCCATGCTGGGGCCTGATGCGGTGGTGCAGCGCCTGAACGACCTGGGCCTGGCCCTGCCGCAGCCTGGCGGCTTTTACGGGCCGGCGCTGGCACTGGGCGCGGCCGACGTCACGCTGCTGGCGCTGACCAATGCTTACCGGGCACTGGCCAATGGCGGTTTGTGGTCGCCGGTGGCGCTGCTGCCGGTGTCTGCCAAGCCCGCCGCCCACCGCGTGGCCCAGGCCGGCGCGGTGGCCCTGGTCAGCGACATCCTGGCCGACAACAGCGCGCGCGTGGCCACTTTTGGGCTGGACAGCGCCTTGGCCACGCGTGGTTTTGCGGCCGTGAAAACCGGCACCAGCAAAGACCTGCGCGACAACTGGTGCCTGGGCTACACCGACCGCTACACCGTGGGCGTGTGGGTCGGCAATGCCAGTGGCACGCCAATGCACGGCGTGAGCGGCACCAGCGGGGCTGCGCCCGTGTGGCGGGCCCTGGTGCAGCACCTGCACGCGGGCGCGCCGTCACGCGCGGCCAAAGTACCCGCTGGCGTGGTGGCCCTGGCCGTGCGCTTTGACGGCGGGCGCGAGCCACCGCGCACCGAGCTGTTTCTGGCCGGCACCGAGCAGGCGCTCCAGCGGGCCGGATTGCAGGCCAGCACTGGGGCGCGCGGGCCGCAGCGCTTTGGCATCAGCAGCCCGCGGGACGGCAGCATTTTTGCGCTCGACCCCGACATTCCCCCCAAGGCGCAGCGCATCAGCTTCGAGGGTGAAGCGGGCACCTGGCTGCTGGACGGGCGCCGGATTGGCGAGAGCGTTGGCCAGAGCCCGGGGGCTGGCCGCAGCGGTGGGCACGCCGGCCCCGGCAAGGTGTTCACCTGGGCCCCGTGGCCCGGCGCGCACCAGCTCAGCCTGCTGGCCCGCGACGGCCACCTGCTGCAAACCGTGCGCTTTGAGGTGCGCGGCGCCACGCTGCGGCAGACGGCAAAGCCTGCCGGCCGCTGACCCGCTTGGCCAGGCGCAGGTTCGGGCTCAGGCTTTTGAATCCAGCACCGCCGCGTTGATCAAGCTGCGCAGCTCACGCCGCACCGGGTATTGGCTGGACGGCATGAACTGCGTCAAGAACACCACGCTGATGTCCTCGACCGGGTCAATCCAGAACGCCGTGGACGCAGCACCGCCCCACCAATATTCACCTCTTGATCCGGCGATGCCGGTTTTGGCCACGTCGGTGGTCATGGCAAAACCCAGGCCAAAACCCACGCCCTGGTAACTGGCCTCGGAGAACAGCGACACCGACAAATCGGCCAGATCACGCCCACCCGGCAGGTGGTTGGCGCGCATCAGCTGCACGGTTTTGGGGCCCAGCAGCCTCACGGCATTGGGGCCGTCGCCATGCACGCCGCCCCGGCGCATGGCCTCGCAAAAGCGCATGTAATCGGCTGCGGTAGACACCAACCCGCCACCGCCCGAAGGTGCGTCGGTGGGTTCGCGGAAGGTGCGCCCGCCCAGCGGCACCAGCCGGCCCTCGGGCGAGTTGACGTAGCACTGGGCAAAGCGCGCCGCTTTGTGATCGGGCACGTGGAAGGCGGTGTCCACCATGCCCAGCGGGCCCAGGATGCGCTGCTGCAAAAACTCATCAAACGGCACACCCGAAATCTTGCCCACCAGGTAGCCCAGCACGTCGGTGGCCACCGAATAGTTCCAGGCACTGCCGGGTGAAAACTCCAGCGGCAGCTTGGCCAGCGCGTCAACAAAACCTTGCAGCCCGTTGGCTTGCTCAAAGGGCTCAACCCGGCCCTTGCGGTAGGCGGCGTCCACGTTGGTGCGTGTCTGGAAGCCATAGGTCAAACCGGAGGTGTGGCGCAGCAAATCAATCATGCGCATGGGTGCGTCTGTGGCCTTGGTTTGAAACGCACCGGGCTGGCCGGCAACAAAAACGCCCAGGTCACGCCACGCGGGGATGAAGCGGTGCACCGGGTCATCCAGCGCCACCAGGCCTTGTTCGACCAGCATCATGAAAGCCACGCTGGTGATGGGCTTGGTCATGGAATAGATGCGCACGATGCTGTCTTCAGCCATCGGCGCGCCGGTCTCGAGCGAGGCTTTGCCCAGCACGGTTTGGTGCACCAGCTTGCCGCCGCGCGCCACCTGCAACTGCACGCAGGGCAGCTTGCCAGGCGCGATGTATTTGTCGGCCAAAAAGCGATCCAGGCGGGCCAGGCGCTGCGAGCACATGCCCATGGATTCGGGTGAGTGGGTGGTCAAGTTTGTCTCCATCGTGCTGTCAGATTCGCGGTCGGGTTCGCGGTCGGGTTCGCGGTCGGGTTCATTGTGATGGCACCCAAAGCGCCATCAAAAATGCGTCAGAAGCTTGTCACCGCCATGAACGCCACCGCCAGCGCCATCACAGCCGTGGCCGCCCAGCCAAATACGCGGTGGCGCGTGCTCATCGTCAACTCACCCATGATGGCTTTGGACTGGCCTATCCACATCATCACCACCATGATGGGCACGGAGATCACGCCGTTGACCACCGCGCTCCAGACCAGCGCCCGGATGGGGTCAAGCTCTACCGAACCGGCGACCGTGCCGATCACCGTGGCGGCAATGATGATCAGATAGAACCCGCGCGCCTCATGAAAGCCGTGCGACAAACCCGACTTCCAGCCCAGCACCTCGCTCACCGCGTAGGCGGCCGAGCCCGCCAGCACTGGCACGGCCAGCATGCCCGTGCCGATGATGCCCAGCGCAAACAAGGCAAACGCAAAATCACCCGCCACCGGGCGCAAGGCCTCGGCGGCCTGGGCCGATGTCTGGATGCTGGTGATGCCGTGCTCATTGAGCGTGACCGCCGTGGCCACCACGATGCAGATGGCGATGACGTTCGAAAAAATCATGCCCACGTAAGTGTCTTGCTTGATGCGCGTCAGGTGCTCGGCGGCGTAGTCGGGGTGCTCGCGCAGTGCTGCCGCCTCGGGCCGGCGGTTGCTGTCTTCAACCTCTTGCGAGGCTTGCCAAAAAAACAGGTAGGGGCTGATGGTGGTGCCCAGCACGGCCACCACCATCGAGGCGTACTCATTCATCGACACGCCCGCCGGAAAGTGCGCCCAGGGCGTGAATGCCTCCAGCAAAAACTGCTTCCAGGGCACCGCCACCGAGAGGATCACCGCCACGTACGAAAACAAGGCCAGCGTGAGCCACTTCAGGATGCGCACCGTGCGCTCGTAGCTGAAGTAAACCTGCGCCACGATCGACAGCACGCCAAAACCGATGATGTAGGGCACCACGTGGCCACCGGCCAACAGCCGCACCGCCTCGCCCATGGCGCCAATGTCGGCGGCAATGTTGATGGTATTGGCCACCACCAGCAGCCCAACCAGGATGAGTGTTACCCAGCGTGGGCACATCTTGGCAATGTTGGCGCCCAGGCCCTCACCCGTGACCCAGCCAATGCGGGCCGACAGCATCTGGATGCCGATCATCAAGGGCGTGGTCAGCAGCAGCGTCCAGGCCAGGCCAAACCTGAATTGCGCGCCGGCTTGTGAATAGGTGGCGATGCCGCTGGGGTCATCGTCGGCGGCGCCGGTGATGAGGCCCGGCCCAAGCCGGCGGGCGAAATCGTTTACTTTTTTGGCGTTCATGCGCTGTTTCTCCCGGGGCTGGCCTCTGCGCAAATTGGCGCTTGGGCTGCCAGTGCGGACGCATGAGCGCGTCCGGAGTTCAGTGCCAGGGAGCAAAAGCAAAAAGAGGCCGCAGCCTCTTTTGATCGGGCTTGCTCGCTGGGCGTGTGCAGGGTTTGTGGCCTTGCCGTGCCAGCGATGCAAGCAGTGGTGACACGGGAGTGTCTATGCGCGCATGCTGAACGGCGAAGGCCTGAGACTTGGGCCGGGGTTCATGGTTTGGGCAGGTGTTGGACGGGGCCGGATTATGTGCTGATTTCAACCCACCAAGCCGCGTGGTGAGTCCGCCCGCAATACACGCTCGGCCCGGGCCTGGGCGTACAGCGCCAGGTAATCGCGGGCCGGCCCGGTCCATGACAGGTCTTGCGTCATGCCGCGCCGCATCACCGCGCGCCAGGCCGCTGGGTCACGCTTGAGCGCCAAGGCGCGCTGCACGCAGGCGGCAAAAGCACTGGGCGTGGCGGCGTCAAAGGTAAAGCCGGTTTGCGTCAGCGGGTTGGCGTCGGCCACCGTGTCGACCAGGCCGCCCACGCGCCGCACCACCGGCACGGTGCCGTAGCGCAGGCCGTACAGCTGGGTCAGGCCGCAGGGCTCAAAGCGCGATGGCACGGCGATCACGTCGGCGCCGGCAATGAGCTGGTGGGCGCGTGTTTCGTCGTAGCCGATGTGCACCGTGACACGGCCCGGGTGCGCCAGCTCGGCCATGCGGAACGCGGCCTCCAGCGCGGGCTCACCCATGCCTTGCACCGCGAACTGCACGCCGGCTTGCACCAGGCCGGGCAGCGCGGCCAGCACCAGATCCAGGCCTTTTTGCGAGGTGAGCCGGCTCACCACGGTGAGGATCAGCGCCTGCTCGTCGGGCGCCAGGCCGCAGGCTGTTTGCAAGGCTTTGCGGCAGGCCAGCTTGCCTTGCGGGCGATGCGCGTCATAACGCGCAGCAATAGCGGCATCGTGCTCGGGGCTCCACACCGCTTCGTCGATGCCATTGAGGATGCCCGACACATCACCGGCGCGGCCCCGGATCACGCCATCCAGCCCGCAGCCAAACTCGGCGCCGGCGATCTCGAGCGCGTAAGTGGGGCTCACGGTGGTCACTTTGTCGGCAAATTTGAGGCCGGCTTTCATGAACGACAACTGGCCGTGGTACTCCAGCCCGGCGGGCGACATCAGGCGCGAGCTGATGCCCAGCAATGACCAATCATGGTGCGCAAACAAGCCCTGAAACGCCAGGTTGTGCACGGTGAACACCGAGGCCGCCGTGGTGGGCAGGTGATCGGCCATGTAGGCGCAGGCCATGGCCGCGTGCCAGTCATGGGCATGCACCACCTCGGGCGTCCAGGTTTCGTCCAGCTCGCCGGCCGCCAGGTGCGCGGCCACCCAGCCGAGCAAGGCAAAGCGTTGCAGGTTGTCGGGCCACTCGCTGCCATCGGGCGCCTGGTAGGGGCCACCGCCACGCCGATAAAGATAGGGCGCATCCACCACGTACACCGGCAAGTGGCTGCCCGGCATCTTGCCCAGCAGCAGCCGCACCCGAACGGCGCCAAAACAGGTGCCGATGTCCAGCACGGTGCGTGCCGACACCACGGCGTCCAGGATGGCCGGCAGCCCGGGCAACAACAGCCGCACATCGGCGCCGGCGGCGGCCAGCGCGGGTGGCAAGGCCGCCACCACGTCGGCCAGGCCACCGGTTTTGACCAGGGGATAGACCTCGGCCGCTACGTGCAAAACTTTCATTCGGGCGTTCTCTCAAGCAACTATTGCTGGGCCACTTTGCTTGACCCCCTTGGCGGGCCTGACGCGAAGCAGCAGGTTTGGGGGCGCTAATTTGATCGTGTTCAACAGCCGGCCAGCGCTCAGCTTTCCAATGCTTGCAACATGCCACGCGTGACCAGCGTGACGCCCTGCTCGCTGCGATGAAAGCGACGGACGTCGTCTTCGGCGTTTTCACCGATCACCATGCCGTCGGGGATGCTGCAGCCGCGGTCAACCACTACTTTGGTGAGCCGCGCGCCGCGCCCCACTTGCACCTCTGGCAGCAGCACGCTCCAGTTCACGCTGCTGTGCGAATGCACGCGCACGCCGGAAAAAAGCACCGAGCGAAACACGCCGCCCGAGACGATGCAGCCGCCCGACACCATTGACTCCACCGCCAAGCCGCGCCGGTCGGGCTGGTTGTGCACAAACTTGGCCGGCGGCAGTTGCGCCTGGTAAGTCCAGATGGGCCAGCGTGTGTCGTAGAGGTTGAGCTCGGGGTCGGTGGCGGTCAGGTCGATGTTGGCGTCCCAGTAGGCGTCGATCGTGCCCACGTCACGCCAGTAGGGCTGCAGACCGGGCTTGGTGCCCACGCAGCTCAGGTCAAACGGGTGCGCCACGGCCTGGCCGCGTGACACGGCGGCCGGGATGATGTCACGGCCAAAGTCGTGGCTGGAGTTGGGGTCGGCGATGTCGCGCTCCAGCTCTTTGTAGAGGTAGCGCGCGTTGAAGATGTAGATGCCCATGCTGGCCAGGCTGCGGTCCGGCTTGCCGGGCATGGCGGGTGGGTCGGCGGGTTTTTCGACGAAGTCAACGATGCGGCGATGCTCGTCGACGGCCATCACGCCAAACGCGCTGGCCTCGGCGCGCGACACCTCGATGCAGCCCACCGTGCATTCGCGGCCATGCGCCACGTGGTCGGCCAGCATCAGCGCGTAGTTCATCTTGTAAACATGGTCACCGGCCAGCACCACGATGTAATCAGCGCCGTAGGCCGCCAGGATGTCCTGGTTTTGATACACGGCGTCGGCCGTGCCGCGATACCAGCTGTCTTCGTCCACCCGCTGCTGCGCGGGCAGCAAGTCGACAAACTCGTTCATCTCGCTCTTCAAAAACGCCCAGCCGCGCTGCAAATGGCGCAGCAGGCTGTGGCTTTTGTATTGCGTGATAACGCCGATGCGACGTATGCCCGAATTCAGGCAATTGGACAATGCGAAGTCAATGATTCGAAACTTGCCGCCGAAATAAACCGCCGGCTTGGCGCGGCGGTCGGTCAGGCCTTTGAGTCGGCTGCCGCGGCCGCCGGCCAGCACCAAGGCCACCGTTCGGTTGGGCAAGTCAAAACTGGATGCAAGTTCGCTGTTGGCCATTTGTTGGGTTCTCCCGGCGCCACTGTCTCACTGCCAGCACTCTTTGCGAGCAACAACGTGGTTACAGGATCGATGGTGCCATGGCCAACCGCAGTTTCAGGCCGGGCAAGGCACGAATAATGCTGGTGTCGTCAATCGGCCATCTGCCGCGCCTTGAATTTGATCCCGCACAGGCACCTGACCGATGCCCCCGCCATCCCCCCGGACCCGCCATGAGCCACCTGAACCAAGCCACATCCACCACCTCGTGCGGCACCGCCGAACCGCTGGCCGAGCGCATTGAGCGCCACTTGCTGGACACCGTGGCGGTGACGCCCGCCGAGGCCGGCACCGTTGACCTGATGAACGCCGTGGCCCAAGCCGCACGCGCCGAGTTGTCGCGCCGCTGGGTGGCGGGGGACGCCGCCGACCGGGCCACCAAGGCACGCCGGGTTTATTACCTGTCGATGGAGTTTTTGATGGGCCGCAGCCTGGGCAACGCGCTGGCCGCGCTGGGCTTGAACGACGACGCCGCTGGCAGCCTGGCCCAGCATGCCCGCACGCTTGAAGAGGTGCAGGGCCAAGAGCGTGACGCCGCCTTGGGCAATGGTGGCCTGGGCCGATTGGCGGCGTGTTTTCTTGACGCCATGGCCAGCGTGGGCTTGCCGTCTTACGGCTACGGCATCCGCTACGAGTTCGGCATGTTTGCGCAAAGCATCCAGGCTGGCCGGCAAATTGAGCACCCGGATCCCTGGCTTGAAGACGGCACGCCCTGGGAGTTTCCGCGCCAGGCCGTGAGCTACCCGGTGCGCTTTGGCGGCTGGGTTGAGCGCGCCCAATCGCCGATCTTGGGAAATGAGGCGGCCCCGATCTGGCGCCACGCCGGCGCCGTCAACGCCAAGGCCTACGACCACGTGGTGCCCGGCCACGGCACCGACCGGGTCAGCACGCTGCGGCTCTGGAAAGCAGCCGCCCCCGCGCACATTGACCTGCACGCCTTCAACTCGGGTGATTACGCGCGCGCCGCCGAGTTCAAGAACGAGTTCGAGAACATCTCGTGGGTGCTCTACCCCAATGACAGCACCCCGGCCGGGCGCGAGTTGCGGCTGCGCCAGGAGTATTTTTTCACCTCGGCGTCGATCCAGGACATCCTGGCCCGTCACCTGGCCGAGCACGGCACGCTGGCCAATCTGACTGAGGCGGTGGCCATCCACCTGAACGACACGCACCCAGCCATTGGCGTGGCCGAGCTGATGCGCTTGCTGGTGGACGACCACAGCCACAGCTGGGTGGCGGCCTGGGGCCTGACGCAGCAGATCTTCAGCTATACCAACCACACGCTGATGCCCGAGGCGCTGGAGACCTGGCCGGTGTCGCTGATGCAGCACGTGCTGCCCCGACACCTTGAAATCATCTTCCGCATCAACCATGACTTTTTGCTGCTGGCCGAGGCGCTGCGCCCGGGCGACATGGCGTTCCAGCGCCGCTTGTCCTTGATCGACGAAGCGGGCGAGCGCCGCGTGCGCATGGCGCATTTGTCGATCGTGGGCAGCCACAAGGTGAACGGTGTGTCCAAGCTGCACAGTGATTTGCTGGTGCAAACCATCTTTGCCGACTTTGCCGCGCTTTGGCCTGAGCGCTTTACCAACATGACCAACGGCGTCACGCCGCGCCGCTGGCTGGCACAGGCCAACCCGCGCCTGACCGACCTGCTGAACCGCACGCTGGGCACGCAGTGGCAGCGCAACCTTGACCTGCTCAAGGGCTTGTTGCCGCATGCTGACAACGCGGGGTTCCGCGCCGAGTTCATGGCCATCAAACAGCACAACAAGCAGCGCCTGGCGGCCTTGATCCAACAAAGCACGGGCGTGGTGGTCAACGCCAACAGCTTGTTCGACGTGCAGGTCAAGCGCATCCACGAGTACAAGCGCCAGTTGCTCAATTTGCTGCATGCCGTGACGCGCTACCAGGCCATGCTGGCCCAGCCCGATGCCGATTGGCAGCCGCGCACCCTCATTTTTGCGGGCAAGGCGGCGTCAAGCTACAACACGGCCAAAAACATCATCCGGCTGATTCACGATGTGGGCAGCGTGATCAACAACGACGCGCGCATTGGCGACAAGCTGAAGATCGTTTTCATTCCCAACTACGGCGTGTCGGTGGCCGAAGTCATCATGCCGGGCGCCGATTTGTCCGAGCAAATCTCCACCGCCGGCACCGAGGCCTCGGGCACCGGCAACATGAAGCTGGCGCTGAACGGCGCGCTGACGATCGGCACCGACGACGGCGCCAACATCGAGATCCGCCAGAACGTGGGCGACGACAACATCTTCATCTTCGGCAAGCTGGCCCACGAGGTGGCGGCCATCCGCGCTGCGGGTTATCAACCCATGCGCATTTACGAGGCCGATGCCCAGCTCAAGGCCGTGCTCGACAGCATTGCCGCCGGCGCTTTTTCGGCCGACGAGCCCGCCCGCTATCGGCCGCTGATCGACAGCCTGCTGTGGGGCGGCGACCACTACCTGCTGCTGGCCGACTACCGCGCCTACGTTGACGCGCAAGCCCGGGTGGATGCGCTCTACCGCCAGCCCGACGCCTGGGCCCGCATGGCCATCGCCAATGTGGCCGGCATGGGGCCGTTTTCGGCCGACCGCACGATCCGGGAATACGCCAAGCAAATCTGGCAAGTGGCGCCTCAGGCCTGAGCCGCCAGGCTCATACCATCACCGCATGCTGAGCAACCAAGACATTGATCTGATCCGCCACGGCCGCCTTGGCGACCCCTTTGCCGTGCTGGGCCTGCACCGCGACGCCGACGGCCAAGCGTGGGTGCGGGCCTGGTTGCCCGGCGCCGTGGGCGTCACGGTGATCGGCGCTGCCGACGCACGCAGCCTGGGCACCCTGGTGCAACGACACAAAGATGGCCTGTTTGAAGGCCCAGTGGCGCTGGCCGCCCCGGCCAAAGCCTACCGTCTGCACATCACCTGGGCCGACGGTGGCCAGCAAGTGGCGCAAGACCCGTATCGCTTTGGCCCGGTGCTGGGCGATCTGGATGCCTGGCTGCTGTCTGAAGGCACGCACCTGCGGCCTTTTGAGGTGCTGGGCGCCAACCCGCTTGAGCATGAAGGCGTGGCGGGCACGGCGTTTTCGGTGTGGGCGCCGAACGCTTCGCGAGTGGCCGTGGTGGGCGATTTCAACCACTGGAACGGCACGCGCCACCCGATGCGCCTGCGCCGTGAATGTGGCGTGTGGGAGCTGTTCATCCCCGGTGTGGCGGCGGGTGCGCATTACAAATACGAGTTGCGCTCGGGCGCCGGTGATCTGCTGCCGCAAAAAGCCGACCCCATGGCCCGCGCCGCCGAGTTGCGCCCCGCCACGGCCAGCGTGGTGGCGGCACTGCCCACCAAGGTGGCCCACTCGGCGGCGCGCCAAGCCGCCAACGCGCTGGGTGCGCCCATCAGCATCTACGAGGTGCACCTGGGCTCGTGGCGGCGCATAACGGACAACAGCGCCGAAGACGGCAAGCGCTGGCTGAACTGGGACGAGTTGGCCACTTCGCTGGTGCCGTATGCCCAAGACCTGGGCTTCAGCCACATCGAGCTGCTGCCCATCAGCGAGCATCCGTTTGATGGCTCGTGGGGCTACCAGCCGCTGGGGCTGTATGCGCCCACGGCACGCTTTGGCGATGCCGCTGGTTTCAAGCGCTTCGTGGCAACAGCGCACGCTGCCGGCCTGGGCGTGATCCTCGATTGGGTGCCCGCGCATTTCCCCACTGACGCCCACGGCCTGGCGCAGTTTGACGGCACGCACCTGTATGAATACGCCGACCCGCGCGAGGGCTACCACCCCGACTGGCATACGCTGATCTGCAACCTGGGCCGCACGGAGGTGCGCAACTTTTTGATCGGTAACGCGCTCTACTGGCTGGAGCGCTTTGGCGTCGATGGCCTGCGCGTAGACGCCGTGGCCTCCATGCTTTACCGCGACTACAGCCGCAAGGCGGGCGAATGGATTCCTAACATCCACGGTGGGCGTGAAAACCTGGAGGCCATCAGCTTCTTGAAGCGGCTCAATGAAGTGGTCGGCGCAGAGCGTCCCGAGGCCATCACGCTGGCCGAAGAGTCCACGGCGTTTCCGGGCGTATCGCGCCCCACGTATGCCGGCGGGCTGGGCTTTCACTACAAGTGGAACATGGGCTGGATGCACGACACGCTGGCCTACATGGCGCGTGATCCCATCCACCGCGCCCATCACCAAAGCGAGCTGAGCTTTGGCCTGGTGTACGCCTTCAATGAGAACTTTGTGCTGCCGCTGTCGCACGACGAGGTGGTGCACGGCAAGGGTTCGCTGATCGGCAAGATGCCTGGTGACCCCTGGCAAAAATTTGCCAACCTGCGGGCCTACTACGGCTTCATGTGGGGCCACCCCGGCAAGAAGCTGATGTTCATGGGCTGCGAGTTTGCGCAACAGCGCGAGTGGAACCACGACCGCAGCCTCGATTGGCACCTCCTGGCCGAGCCCGCCAACGCGGGCATCCAGCGCCTGGTGCGTGATCTCAACCACTTGCAGCGCTCGCTGCCGGCGCTGCACGAGCGTGATTTCTCCGCCGACGGTTTTGAGTGGATCGATCACCAGGACAACGCACGGAGCAGGCTGGCATTTGTGCGCCACGGCAACGGCGCGGCCCACCCGGTGCTGGTGCTGTGCAACTTCACGCCCATGGTGCATGCCGGCTTGCGCGTGGGCGTGCCGCGCGCCGGGCGCTGGGTGGAGCGGCTCAATACCGATTCGGCCCACTACGGCGGCAGCAATGTCGGCACGCCGCTGGGTGCGGCGCAGGCTGAACCCGTGGCCGCACACGGCCGGCCCCAATCCATCCTGATCGACCTACCGCCGCTGGCTTGCGTGTTTTTCGAATGGACGGCCTGAGCCCTGTGTCACCCGCGATCACCGCCGGCCCGGCACACTTGACGCTGGAGCCCGGCAGCCCCTGGCCCCTGGGTGTTTTTTGGGACGACGTCGGCCTCAACATCGCCGTCGCATCCACCCAGGCCACTGGCATCGACCTGTGCTTGTTTGACGCCAGCGGTGCGCTGGAGACCCATCGTGGCGCCCTGCCCGCTTGCACGCAGGATGTGTGGCATGGCTATTTGCGCTGCACCGAGGGGGCCGCTTTGGGCCGACCCGGCCAGCTTTACGGCCTGCGCGCCCACGGCCCCTGGCGGCCCGACCTCGGCCAGCGCTTCAACCCACGCAAACTGCTGCTGGATCCCTACGCCCGCGACATCGTCGGCCATTACCTGGGCGGCCCCGAGCACCTGGGCCACGACGGCCACCACCCCCAAAACCCTGACCCCCGCGACAACGCCGCCACCGCGCTGAAGGCTCGCGTCGTGCATGAGACCTTTGACTGGGGCCGCGACGCGCCGCCGCGCACGCCGCTGGTGGACACCGTCATCTGCGAGCTGCACGTCAAGGGCTACACGCGCTTGCATCCGGGCGTGCCCGAGGCACTGCGCGGCAGTTACGCCGGCCTGGGCCACCCCGCCACGGTGGCCCACCTGAAGCAACTCGGCATCACCGCAGTCAGCCTGCTGCCGGTGCATTTTTGGCTGGACGAGCAGCGCTTGCTGGGCCTGGGGCTGAGCAACTACTGGGGCTACAACACGCTGGGGTTTTTTTGTCCGGCGCCGCGCCTGGCAGCCAACCCGGTGGACGCCCGAAATGAGTTCCGCCGCATGGTGCAAAACCTGCACGCGGCCGGCATCGAGGTGCTGCTGGATGTGGTGTTCAACCACAGCGCCGAGGCTGACGAACTGGGCCCCACGCTGAGCTGGCGCGGGCTGGACAACGCCGGCACCTACCGCTTGCCGCCCAACCATCTTGCGGGTTATGACAACTACAGCGGGTGCGGCAATACGCTGGACCTGCGTCAACCGCGCGTGCTGCAGCTGGTGATGGACAGCCTGCTCTTCTGGGTGGCTGACATGCATGTTGATGGCTTCCGCTTTGACCTGGCACCCGTGCTGGGCCGGGGTGACAACGGCTTTGAGCGCGACGGCCCGTTTTTCAAAGCGGTGCTGCAAGACCCGGTGCTGTCGCGCCTTTTGGCCGATGGCAAGCTCATTGCCGAGCCCTGGGACATTGGCCCCGGCGGCTACCAGGCGGGCAATTTTCCGCGCGGCTGGCTTGAATGGAACGATGGCTTCCGCGACACCACGCGCGCCTTCTGGCTGGGCGGGGCAGTGACGCGCGGCCATTTTGCCTCGGTGATGGCCGGCTCGTCGCAGCGGCTGCAAGCGCGGCGGCGCGAGCCTGGTGAATCGGTCAACTACATCATCTCGCACGACGGTTTCACGCTGCGCGACCTGGTAAGCCGCGACTTCCGCCACAACCACGCCAATGGTGAGCAAAACCGCGACGGCCACGGCCACAACCTCAGCTGGAACTGCGGCATTGAGGGCGACACCGACGACCCCGAAGTGCTGCTCTTGCGTAGGCGCTTGCAGCGCGCCTTGTTGGCCACTTTGCTGCTCAGCCAGGGCACGCCCATGCTGGCCGGCGGCGACGAGCTGGGCCACAGCCAGGGCGGCAACAACAACCCGTATTGCCAGGACAACATCACCACCTGGATCGATTGGTCACGGCCTGAAGAGGCACTGCTGGCGTTCACCAAGCGCTTGCTGGCTCTGCGCCGGCAATGGCTGCCACTCGGGCCACGTTGGTACACCGGATTGGCCGACAAGCGCGGCGTGCACGATCTCACCTGGCTGCGGCGCGGGGGCGGAGCCCTGAGCGATTGGGACTGGACGCAATCCGCCTCACGCGTGCTGGGCGCCTTGATCGGCGCGCCCGGGCGCGGCAAGCAAGCCTTGCTGATGCTGTTCAATGCCGAGCCGCGCGACACGGATTTTGCCCTGCCCCCCGGCGCGTGGTTGTGCCTGCTGGACAGCGCCGACGAGGGCGCCACTCATGGCGCTGAACACGGCCACGCAGCGTCCGCCACCGGTCTGGCCGGCAGCGAGGCCACGTTCAGCGCGCGTTATGCGCTGCGCGCCCGCAGCGTGGTGCTGCTGCTTGCGCTTGCACCCATCGCAGCACTTTTGGCCGCGCCAAACTCAGCCACCCCCACCCCGTCCACCGGAGCTTGACCACCATGCGATTCCCCCGTGCCAGCGGCGTGCTATTACATCCCACCTCCCTGCCCGGCCCGCACGGCAGTGGCGACCTCGGCCCGGCCGCCCATCATTTCATCGATTGGCTGCAAAACGCCGGTCAGAGCCTGTGGCAAATACTGCCGCTGGGTGGCATTGGCCCGGGCAATTCACCCTACATGAGCAGCTCGGCCTTTGCCGGCAACGTGCTGCTGATCAACCTGGATGAATTGCAGCAGCGCAGCTGGTTGACGCCGGACGCCCTGGCCACGCCGCCCGCAGCCGACCCGCAACGAATTGACTTCGCCACCATGGTGCCCTGGCGCATGGCGCGCCTGGCCGAGGCCGCCAGCACGTTTGCGGCCCAGGCCTCATTGATTGAGCGCGCCGACTTGCGCAATTTTTGCGCCGCGCACGCCGACTGGCTGGCCGACTACGCCTTGTTCATGGCCTTGTGCGAGGCCACCGATTGGGCCGACTGGCCAAGCTGGCAACCCGCGCTGGCCAAGCGCGATCCCGACGCGCTGGACGCGGCGCGCGAACAACACCCGGAGCGCATCCATTTCTGGCAGTTCTGCCAGTGGTGTTTTTTCCGCCAATGGGCGGCGCTGCGCGCCCACGCCCACCGCAAAGGCGTGCAAATCGTGGGCGACGCGCCGATTTTCATCGCCCACCAAAGCGCCGAGGTCTGGGCCAACCAGCAGCTATTCGAGCTCGACGAACACGGCCGGCCCACCTTGGTGGCCGGCGTGCCGCCCGACTACTTCAGCGCAACCGGCCAGCGCTGGGGCAACCCGCTGTACCGCTGGCCAGCCCATGCGACCGATGGCTATGCGTGGTGGGTGCAAAGGTTGCGGCGCACCTTGGAGTTGGTCGACATCGTGCGCATTGACCACTTCAGGGGCTTTGCCGATTATTGGGAGATCCCAGCCCACGAACCCACGGCGATGCAGGGCCGATGGATGCCTGGCCCGGGCATCGCGCTGTTTACTGCCATTGCCCAGGCGTTGGGCCCGGTGCCCGTGATTGCCGAAGACCTGGGCGTGCTGTCACCGGCCGTCAAAACCTTGTTGCAGGCGACCGGGTTCCCGGGCATGGCGATCCTGCAATTTGCGTTTGGGGGCGACGCCGGCAACGCGTTTTTGCCGCACAACCACCACCACGCCAGTGTGGTTTACACCGGCACGCATGACAACGACACCACCGTGGGCTGGTGGGCCGCCAGCGCCACCGATGCCGAGCGCCATCACGCACGGGCCTATCTGGCCACCGATGGCCACGACATCGCCTGGGCCATGATGCGGGCGGCCACGGCCTCGGTGGCCGACACCGTGGTGCATCCGATGCAAGACATCCTCGTGCTGCCCAGTGACTGCCGCATGAATCTGCCCGGCAGCGCCTCGGGTTGGTGGGTGTGGCGCTTTGAATGGCACCAATTGCACCCATGGCACAGCCAGCGCCTGGGCGATTTGACAAAGCTGTTTGGCCGCGCGCCGAGCGGTTGATCCCAGCCTGAGGTCGAGTTGCTGCGCTGACCAATCCGGCTGAAAATCCGGTGACAGCAGACACAAAAAAAGGGCGCCTCGTGGCGCCCTTTTTTGCTCCAACAGCGAGCGTTCAGTGCATCAGTTCAGCGCTGATTTTTTGCCGTCTTTGTAGACGTACAGCGTCATGGCCGGATTCTTCAGCTCGCCGTCGGACTCAAAGCCCACCTTGGTGGTCACGCCCTGGTAGTTGGTCTCGAACAGCTTGGGCAAGTAGACCTTGGGGTCAGCCGAGCCAGCACGCACCATGGCGTCCACAAACACGTGCACGGCGTCGTAGGTGTAAGGCGAGTAGACCTGGAACTGGTTCGGGTACTTGGCGTCGTAGCGTGCTTTCCAGGCTTTGCCGCCGGGCATTTTTTCGAGTGAGGCGCCACCTTCGGCACACACCACGCCACCCAGCGACTTGG
>JAYWDK010000080.1:0-7099 GCA_043779845.1 Betaproteobacteria bacterium
ACGGGCATATCGCAACTTATTATGAAGTAAGAACCGTTGCTTTTTATAAACTGGACTTACAGCGAAGAGCTTACTTACCGCGAATAGATCGCCTGCACCCGCGCTGACTTGTTGAGATAGCCAAACCCCAAGGTGAAGAAGATCAAGCTGGGCATGAGGCTGGCGGTGACGCCGTTCAGCAGGGCGCTGTCCAGCCATACGGCCGGCCCGGCAGCCGCCTGCAAAACACCCGCGATCACGTCCGCCGCCAACCCGAGCAAAAGTGCCTTTTTGCCCGTGCTGAGCGCGCCGGGTTGAATGCGCCAAAGTTGATACCCGGCATACATGCCGAAGACAACGCTGCCAAGCTCGATCAGGGTCGAGATCAAGAGCGCCGCCGGTAGGCCGTGGGGCTTTTGAATGTGGGCCATCGCCAAGTCAACTTGGTGAACCCACAAGCCGGCCGATATCAGCGGGCCGACTACCGTCAACATCAGGCACAGCACGAGCAACCAGCCCCGCACGCCAACGCTTGGCCCCACATTGCATGCAGGTGGCTGCGTTGAGTCGTTCAAGTGGCGGGCAGTGGCAGCGTTTTTGGGCATCGTTTTCTCTTCAGGGAGGAGCGCGCCCCTCAACTCAACAGTCGGTGCAAGACATTCTGCAAGTTGCCGGGGCCCAGGCGGCGCTTGAAGCGACGGGCTGCACAGCGGTTGGCATGAACCGCTGCTCGATCACGATTGCCCGCGCCATGGTGCTTGTGGCCAATTGCCCGACGAAGAAACCACTTGAACTTGACCGCGTTTCATTTCGCGAATCGACTGCAAGAGATCCGCAGCAAGATCACGCGTTGACTCAAACGCTGACAGGTCCGCGCAGCACAGTGGTTGAGTCTTTGAGGGCACGGCGGATTTCCTTGGGTTTGCAGACAGTATCGTTGGCGCGGCTGCCGTCGTGCGTGGCGCCGCAAGTGCCAAGCGTGCCAAGCGCGCCAGACGTGCCAAGCGCGCCACCCTTATCCTCGCCAGGGTGACACGCCCGCGTCCCACCCCACTGCCTCTCTGGACCCCGCCCTCACGCGACGGCGTCAGCGCCAGCCGGTTGGCGGTGGGGCACGGGCCGTGGGTGACGGTGGCTCAGGTCCTGAGCGATCGCTTGAGGCCGGGCATTGACTGGCCGGCGCGCATGGCGCAAGGCGAGGTGCTGGACGCGCAGGGGCAAGCGCTGGCCGCCGATGCGCCTTGTTGCCCGGGCCAGGTGCTGTGGTACTGGCGCAGCTTGCCGCCCGAGACGCGTGTGCCTTTTGAGCTGGTGCTGCTGCACTGTGACGAGCACCTGGTCGTTGTCGACAAGCCGCATTTTTTGGCCACGATTCCGGGCGGGCGTTACTTGCAGGAGACGGTGCAAGTGCGGCTCAGGCGCTTGCTGGGCAACGATGACTTGATGCCCTTGCACCGGCTGGACCGCGAGACCGCAGGCGTGCTGCTGTTCAGCGCGCAGCCAGCAACGCGCAATGCATACCACGCACTGCTGCGCGAGCAAGGCCTGCACAAGGTCTACGAGGCCGTGGCGCCCTGGCGCGCTGACCTGCGGCTGCCGCTGACCGCACGCCACCGGTTGCAAGACCTGCCGGGCGCCCGTCACCTGCCCGTGAAGGTGATCGCGGGCGAGCCCAATACCTTGACCGTGATCGAGCTGCTGCGGCGGCTGGGCCCGCGAGAGGTGGACGGCAATGCGGACAGCGATGTGGACGGCGACCCAGCGCAAGACCTGGCGCAACAGCCGGCCCAGGAGTTGGCGCACGAGTTGGCCCACGAGCCGGCCCACGAGTTGGCCCATTACCGCCTGACGCCCATGACCGGCCGCCGGCACCAGCTGCGCGCGCAGCTTGACGCGCTGGGCCTGCCCATCGTGGGCGACCGCATGTACCCCAGTCTGTGGCCCGAACCGGCGGCCGACGCGCCACCCGATTACACCCAGCCGCTGCAACTGCTGGCGCGCGAGGTCACTTTTACCGACCCGCTGAGCGGCGCGCTGCGGCGCTTTGTCAGCGCGCGGCGGCTGGCACTTGCCAATGGCGCTTGAGGGCCGCTGGCAGCACCCGTGCCCGCCACTGGGCCGCCTGCGTTGCCACAACGGCCGCTCAACGGTTTGGCGCCATCACCGCCGGGTGATGGGCGGCCTCAGGCAATGAACTGGCTTCTCGTGCTGCTCGGGGTGCCACAGCGTGAAACCTTTTTCAAGGTTCATCCAGAACCAGTCAATCATGCAAGGCGTCACGCCGTCATGTGTCCCATCGAAGTGCGTGCCATGCTTGCCGGTTTGCGTGATGAAAAAGTTGTCATGAATGTCTCGGTGTTGAGCTAAAGCGCGTGCTGGCGCAGCGGTCGCTGGGTTTAACGCTGTGCGTCAAAGTCACTCGCGTCATGGCGCTCGGGCAGTTGGCTGGACGGCTCGCCCCAGACGCGATTGACCCTGCGGCCGCGCTTGACCGCCGGACGCTCGGCGATCTGATCGGCCCAGCGCTGCACATGGGCGTAGGTCTGCACCTGCAGGAATTCACCCGCCGCGTACAGCTCGCCCTTTGCCAGGGCGCCGTACCAGGGCCAGACGGCCATGTCGGCGATGGTGTAGTCGGCCCCCGCCAAGTACGGGCTCAACGCAAGGCGCTGATCAAGCACGTCGAGCTGGCGCTTGACCTCCATCGCAAAGCGATCGATGGCGTATTCGATCTTGGTGGGCGCGTAGGCGTAGAAGTGCCCGAAGCCGCCGCCCAGATAAGGCGCGCTACCCATCTGCCAGAACAGCCAGGCCAGGCACTCGGCGCGGGATGGCCTGTCGGTGGGCAAGAAGGCGCCGAACTTTTCAGCCAGATACAGCAGGATCGCGCCCGATTCAAACACCCGGATCGGCGTGGGCTCGCCGTGATCCACCAGCACCGGAATCTTGGCGTTGGGGTTTGCCGCCACAAAACCACTGCCGAACTGAGCGCCCTCGTTGATGCGAATCAGCCAGGCGTCGTACTCCGCGCCGCTGTGACCCAGCGCCAGCAGTTCTTCCAGCATCACCGTGACCTTCACGCCGTTCGGCGTGGCCAGCGAATAGAGCTGCAGCGGATGGCGACCCACCGGCAACGCCTTGTCGTGGGTCGGACCGGCAACCGGGCGGTTGATGTTGGCAAACTGGCCGCCGTTGTCCTTGTTCCAGGTCCAGACCTTGGGTGGTGTGTAGGCGGGCGAGTGGCTCATGCGTGGGTCTCCGGTCAAAGGGCGGGCGCACTCAAAATCAGTGCGTTCTTGCACCTGAAGACTGTACGGGATTTGATCAAGCGCTAGGGCCCCGCCCATCTGGCCGGCCCTTCTGGCGCGCCCTTCTGGCGTGCCCGTCTGGCGTGCTCGTTTTTGGCCACGGGCTTGACCACGCCCTTGGCTGGCCCGAACCCCATGGATCAGCCTGGCGGTCACACAGCGACCGGCGGTGTGAATTCAGCCGGTGCGGACGCCTCGATCAGGCCAGGCCGGCAAATGCGTGCACCGTGGTGTGGGCGCGGTTCAGGGTGTCGGGGATGGCCGTGCGCATGTCAAGCGCACGTCAAGCGCACGTCAAGCGCATATCGGGCGCATATCGAGGGTATGTCAACGGCAACCGGCCGACAGCGCAGCTTGGAAAGTAGCGCCCCCGCCATGGGTGGGTCGGCGCCGACGCGTCGGCAGTCAGCAAGGGCACGGGCTGGCAAGCGCGGCGGTGATGCTGGGCTGAGTGCATTTCAATATCGCCGGGCCACCTTAGCTGCAGTGCCGGCCGAGTCAGAGCCAGAGCCAGACACGCCGCAGCCACTCGGGCACGCGGCTGACGGTGGGACGATAGTGCTGGCGAAGTTCGTGTCTCATTTTTGGGTCTCCTGCCGAAAACTGTATAGACATACAGTCTTTTTCGCAAGCGCTGAATCATTTGGACAGGGCGCTCTCGGTCAAGGCCGCCCAGGTGGGCGTGGCGGTGAGCGACGGCTTGGGCCGGCCCGCCGCGCTTTGCCTTGGCGGCGTACCCGCCAAGTTCTGACTCAAGTCAGCGGGCACAGCGACCGATAAAGCCTCCATTGCCACCGGCAACAGGACACTGTTCATGCGCAGCCTTTTCCGTCTCTTTGCCCCACTGCTGCTACTGCCGGCGCTGAGCCTGGCTGCATCGCCCTCACCTACGCCCTCACCTACGCCCACGCCGTTTCGCATTGGCGTGGCGCCGCACTCCAGCGCACGCGTGATCATCGAGATGTACCAACCGCTGCGCGGGCACCTCGAACAGGCATTGGGGCGCCCGGTTGAAATCACCACTGCGCCGGATTTCACCGAGTTTGCCCGGCGCGGGGTAGCCCAAAACTACGACATCGCCATCACCACGGGGCACCAGGCGCGCCTGTTGCAGTCGGATGCCGCTTACCTGCCGCTGCTCACCTACAAGGCCGACTTCAAGGCGGTGGCGGTGGTGATGGGCAACAGCCGCTACCGGGAGCCCAAGGATCTGGCCGCGAGCACCGTGATCGGCCTCTCTGCCACGTCATTGGTCACCTTGTGGGGCAAGCACTGGCTGAACCGCAATGGCGTTGCCGACACCACAGTGCGCTACGTCAGCGCGTCCGACAGTGTTGGGCAGCTGCTGCTCAAGGGTGAGGCCAGCGCCGGATTCATGTCGGTGGCCAACTACCAGAACCTGCCCCCGCCGGTGCGCGGGCAGCTACGCGTGCTGGCTGAAAGCCTGCCCATGGCGGGCCGGGTGTATTTGTTGAATGCCCGCCACGCCAAGCAGCAACAGGCCATCGTGTCGGCCTTGTGGGCGTTTGCCGAAACCGCCGACGCCAAGCAGTACTTTGCGCGCTACAAGCTGGGCGGCTATCGCTTGCTGGAGCCGCGTGAGCTGGTGGCCCTGGAGCCCTACGCCAACGAGGTCAGGCTGGCGTTGAGGCAGGCCAGGTAGTGCGCTTCGCACCCTGGCGCACGATCCGTGGCCGGCTGGTGCTGGCTGCGCTGTTGGTTGAACTGGTGATGCTCGCCATCCTGGTCGGCAACAGCTTGCGGCTGCTGCGCGAGGCCATGGGCGACCAAGCCCGCGAGCAAGCCCAGTAGATTGCCCCGGTGCTGTCGGCGGCGCTGGTGGCACCACTGGCGCAATACGACCTGGCCACGGTGCAAGCGGTGCTGCACGAAAGCCACGCCATCCGGGGCATCGACTACTTGGCCGTGACGGACGCCAGCGGCGTCATCGTCGCCACCAGCGGCTTGCCTGACCCCAAGCGCCTGCCGGCCATCGACGCCCAGTTCAGTCTCGATGACGACGACAACCCGCCGCGTTATGACCTGGCCCAGCCCATCATGCTGGCCGGCCAAACCCTGGGTGTCGGAAGCCGAGACGGTGTCGCAAATCCTGTTCTTTCGAGACGTGACGCATGAGACCGAAGTTGACCGCATGAAAAGCGAGTTTCTGTCGCACGCCGCCCACGAGCTGCGCACGCCCATGGCCAGCATCTTTGGCTTTGCCGAGATGCTGATGATGCGCAAGTACCCCGACGAAAAACGGCAAGAGGTGCTGACCATCATTCATCGCCAATCGGTGCAAATGGTGGCCATCATCAACGAGCTGCTGGATCTGGTGCGCATCGACGATCGGCGTGGCCAGGACTTCGACTTGGCCAGCGTCGATGTGGGCACCCTGGTGCGCGAGGTGGCCGCTGACTTTGGCGTGCCCGCCGGCCAACAGGCTGCGGCGCTGAACCTGCCGACGGCACCGGTGGCCGTGCGGGCCGACAAGAGCAAGCTGACGCAGGCCGTGCGCAACATCCTCTCCAACGCCTACAAGTATTCACCGGCCGGTGGCCCGGTGGCGATCGGCTTGGTGAGTGATGGCGGTGATATGGGCGATGGCACGGCGGCCCGCGTGGGCATCCGCGTGGCCGACCACGGCATTGGCATGACGCCACAACAGGCCGCGCGGGTGTGCGAGCGCTTCTTCCGGGCCGATGCCTCGGGCAACATCCCGGGCACCGGGCTGGGCATGAGCATCGTCAAGGAAATCATCGAGCTGCACGGCGGCGAGGTGGCCATAGCGAGCCAGCCCGGCGTGGGCACCACCGTCACCTTGTGGTTGCCGGTGGCGACCGCGCATTTGCCGGCACGCGCCGAACCGGCGGCCAAGCCAAGGGCTGCGCCGCCTCAACCACGCGCTGGCGGCTCCTAAAAAGTACCCGGGTAAGCGCCACCATCCAGCAGCACGTTCTGCCCCGTCATGTAGCTGGCATGCACGCTGCACAGAAACGCGCAAGTGGCGCCAAATTCATCGGCCGTGCCAAAGCGCAGCGTGGGGTTGAGCTTGCGGCGCGCGTCCATCACGGCGTCCACGGTTTGCCCGGTTTTTTGCGCCGCGCCCACCAGGGTGCCACGCAGCCGATCGGTGTCAAACGGGCCGGGCAACAGGTTGTTGATCGTGACGTTGCGCGAGGCCAGCTGGGGCTGGCGCGCCACGCCGGCCACAAAACCGGTCAGGCCCGAACGGGCGCCATTGCTCAGGCCCAGGATGTCCATCGGCGCCTTCACGGCGGCCGAGGTGATGTTGATGACGCGCCCGAATCCACGCTCGGCCATGGCATCAACCGTGGCCTTGATCAGCTCGATGGGCGTGAGCATGTTGGCGTCCAGCGCCTTGATCCAGACCTCACGGTCCCAGTGCCTGAAGTCCCCCGGCGGCGGGCCACCCGCGTTGTTGATCAGGATGTCAACCTGCGGGCATGCCGCCAAGGCCTGCGTCCGGCCAATGGCGGTGGTGATGTCGCCGGCCACGGTGATCACCTGCACGGCGGGATTGAGCACGCGCAGTGCCGTGGCGGTGGCCTTCAGCGCGTCATTGCCGCGTGCGGTGATCACCACGTTCACGCCCTCGCGCACCAGCGCCGCAGCACAGCCCCGGCCCAAGCCCTTGCTCGCGGCACACACCAGCGCCCATTTGCCTGAAATTCCGAGATCCATCTGTGTTCTCCAATCGGGTAGCCAGGAGTATCTAACTCCCAGCCCCCACACCACCCACCGTGCGGGTCCGCAGTGGGCGGTTCAACAAGTTGGCTCGCTCGACGAAA
>JAYWDK010000081.1:0-18103 GCA_043779845.1 Betaproteobacteria bacterium
GGCCGAATGTGCTTGGTCCAAGCTGGTGCCGTCGGAAAATATAATCCATGAAGTAACCTGGCCTAGGACTGGGCCTAGCGACCTCAAGGTTCCCCATTACTGGCTAAATTCAGCAAGTTTTAAACGGAACTCTTCTGGGTTCGCTACGATATTTGCAAATCTTGTCTCTACGCCGTCTGAACCGGGTGCGGACTCAAGATATAGATGTTCGTATTGGAGGTCGCTATTGGTTGCTATGGTGCGGAATGAGAGATTATTGTGCAAACGAGAGCCGAGCTCTAATATCTTGGCGCCTGGCTGGGCAAAAACAATATTTGACATACCCGCACCATGCGCTGAAATTATTTCCTTTGCGGATGAGAATAGTTCTACTTGTTGCGTGAATGTTAGCTTCTCAGTGTGATGAATTTCGTAGCCGCACGAAATGAGGTGTTGCAATATATCAATTTCGTTTGTGATCTTGCGCCCTCGCGCTTTTTCTCGGCTAATGTATATTTTGCGATGCGGATGCGGTTGCGGGCCCGGTCTAAATTGTTCCCTTAAAAAGTTGCAAATCCACCTCGGTGGATAGCCGAGTGGCCCGGGCATAGAAGGCAAGATTAATCTGTCGCAGTGAACCACTACCCACTTTGAGCAATGAAACAGTTTGCTCTCCTTAATCCCTAGAAGCGCCAGACTCTGAAACTGGAAGGAATTCTTTGATTTGTCAAGAAGGTAGCCATCTATCGCATTTAGATCGTATCCAGCGTTCTTTAATAGTTGCAACCTTGGGAGGCTATCAAAGAGCCAGTGGTAGTAGTTCTCGGCGTTGGACGCAGCAAGCATTACTATGCTCCCGCTGATATGCCGTGGTGTTCTGAATAGGCGCTGTTTTAATATCCAATGGCTTTCTTGGTCAACAGCACCATACAAGAATTGTATATTTCCAATTACAATATTATCGGACGTCGATACCAGTCTTGCGTCACCAATTACCTTGCCATTCGGCAGTTCCGTTAAGTAACAGTTGCAGCCAGGCTCGGGCTCAAGGTTGAGGTATTTCACAACGCGGTTAATTTTCGGTCTGGCTGCATCCGGCAATATCAAATTTATAGGGCTTGGAACGATTCCGTTTGGCCGCCAAAATATTTCTTCGAGAAATTTCATGGTTTTCGAAAATCCCCTAAATTCTGCTAAGGAAGGTCTGTATAAAGCACGACCGAATGTGTGTAGCCGAAGGTGATGCCGCTGGGAAAATTTGGCCGTTCAGTAGCCCTCGGCCCGTTGTCGGACTGGATCAGATTTGATGGTCGTTCTAATTTGGCAATACTCGTATCAGCCCAAGTACTTCCGTCACTGTTGGCCATCCGTCCGTCGCGGAAATGTTCTGCGCCACCTGCACCTGCCGGCCCCACGGCACCCACACTGCGGCGTTGGTCGGGCCCAGCACGCTGATCAGTGGCGCGCCCACGGCGGCGGCGATGTGGCCTGGCCCGGTGTCGTTGGCCACCACCAGCCGCGCGCCTTGCAGCAAGGCGGCGTAGGTGCCCAGTGGCACGCCTTCAAGCACGATGGCCTGCGGAAAATCACGCCGGGCGGGGGCCTCCTCACCTGGGCCCGGGCACAGCAGCACGAGCAGACCATCGGAGGCCAGCGAGGCGGCAAGCGCCGGAAACCCCGGCCAGCTTTTGCTCAGGCCGTTCATCGTGCCGGTGGCAAACGGGCACAGCATGACGTAGCCGCCGGTGACGCCTTGCGCCGCGAGCAAGGCCGTTGCCTGGGCGATGGCTGCGGGCGCCACGCGCAGGCCGATGTCGGCGGGCGGCGCGGTGTTGATGCCAAGGAACAGGCAGGCCAGCCGCCAGTAGGCCTCCAGCGCGTGGCCGGCGTTGGGGTCGGCCGGGCGCGTGACCGCGCGTGCCAGCAGCCAGCGCCGGTGGTCGGTGCCGTAGCCCATGGCGCGCACGCCGGCCAGACGGCATTCGAGCGCGGCTGAAAACGACGTGGCGAGCAGCAAGGCCTGAATGCCGTCACCCTGGGCCGGCCGCAGCCGGCGCCATAGCGTCACGCGTGGTCGCAAGCCCTTGGGCAGGCTGTGCACAGGCCAGCCATGGCCCGCCAGCAGCGACGCCGCCCAGCCCCGGCCCACCAGCTGCAGCGGCACGCCGTGCCCGGCCAGCAGTTGCAGCGCCGGCAGGCCGACCACGACATCACCGATCCAGTTGTGCAGGCGAACTATCAGGGGCTGGGGTTCAGTCACGGTGGGGTCCGATGGGTTTCAGGCGGGTTTCAGGCAGGTTTCAGGCGCCATGTCGGCAGCCTGTTGAATGCGTGGGATGGGGCCGCTGCCATCAGCAAGACGGATAGCCTCAGCGCTTGCCGGGCGCCGGCAGTTGGTGCACCACGGGCTGGCCCGCGAGCCACAGCTTGAGGTAGCGGTAATAGGTGGCTTGAGCGTCCAGCACTGCCAGCACGAAACCGAGCCGGCCGTCGATAAAACCGCGCCGCAGCAGGTAAGAGCGGATGAACGCCCACAGGCCGTGACCCAGCGCCCGCGACAGCCCACCACGCCGGCCGCGCGCGGCAAGATCGGCGGCGCGCCCGCTGGAGTAGCGGTTCATCTTGTCGATGCCATCGTGCAGGCTGGCCATGCTGTTGTGCAGCAGCAGGCCGGGCAGTTTGGCGGTGGTGCCGTCAAACACCAGCCGCTCATGCACCAGGTCGTCAGAGAAGCGGGCGTGCCCGCGCTTGAAGAGCCGCACCAGGGGGTCGGGAGACCAGCTGCCGCCGCGCATCCATTGGCCGCAGAAGGCCGACAAGCGGTTGAGCACATAACAGGGCGTCTCGGCGGCCTGGTGGCCCGCCGCCGTCACGCTTTGGATGGCTGCGGCCAAGTCGGCGTCCAGCCACTCGTCGGCGTCCAGACTCAGCACCCAGGTGCCTGTTGCCGCATCGAGCGCGCGTTGTTTTTGACGCCCGAAGCCGGGCCAGTCGGTGGTCGCTATGACGTGCGCGCCCAGGCTGCGCGCAAGATCGGCGGTGCCGTCGGTGCTGCCCGAATCGACCACGATGACCTCGTCGGCAAAAGCCACCGACGCCAGGCAAGTGGGCAGGCGCGTGGCCTCGTTTTTGGTGATCACGATCACCGACAGCCGGGCTTGCACGGGGGATGGGCTCATGGTTCAGGGCGCTGCAATACGACGTCAAGCAGGCGGCGGGCGGAATGCTCGGCCGACACGCCGGCTGCCGCCAACCGGGCCTGGGCCGCGTAGTGGGCATGGTTGTTGAGCACTTGCTCAACGGCCACCAACAGGCCGGTGGCTGACAGATCTGCGGTGGCCACGCCGGCGTCAAAGCGCCGCACCAGCGCGGCCATCCAGGTGCCGTCAGTCACCACCACGGGCGCGCCGGCGCGCAAGGCGTCAAGCGTGACGCCACTGACACGATCCTTGAAGTCTTGCGCCCGGTAGGGTTGGATGGCGATGGCGCCCGCGAACAGCGCGTGATAGGCCTCGGGGCTCATCGCTTCTTCATGCAGCGTCAGGCCACCGTATTGGGCGGCGCGCAGGCGCTCGATGTGCTGGGCCAGCGCCGGGTCGCGGCGGTGGCGGTCTTCGGCTGAAATCTGTGCCACCACGGGCCAGTTCAGGCCTCGGCGCCCCATCTCGATCACCAGATCAACCACGTGGCCGAAGCCCTTGTCCATGCGGGCGCCGCCGGCGACCAGCAAATGCTTGAACGCGGCGGGGCTGGCAGTAGCTGGGTCAGCGTCAAGTTCAAGCGGGTAGGGCACGACCGTGGCCTGGAACCCGCAGGACCGGAAGAACTCGGCCACCGACGCGGTGGGCGCCAGGATATGCATGTTGGGCTGGCGCTTGGCAATAGTCGACAGCAGGCGCGCCTTGGACGCTTTGGCGTTGAGCCAATGCACAAAGAGAAACAGCTTGTGTGGCGGGATGCGGCCCGGCGCGGCCCAATCAGCCAGCACAAGGTCGGTGCTGCCGGCTGTGGCTACCAGCATGCGTCCAGGCTGCCGCAACAAGCGCCGGTACAACAAAAGCGCCTGCGGCCGGCGCAAGTGGCGATGGAAAAACGCTTGCAGCCGGCCGGGGCCGCGCCAGAGGCCGCCCGCGTGGCGGTTGGCCCACACGGTGATGTCGCATTCGGGGGCGGCCTGGGCCAGTGAACGCACGAGGCTGTGGCAGTGGCCGGTATTGTTGGCGAGCGTGGGCTCGATGATGTGTAGTTGCAAGGGATAGGGCTGGGGCATGGCGCGGCGCGGATTGTCCCATCAAGCCAGGGGCGAATGCGTGGGCGAATGCGTGGGCGGGGCGGGCTGCCTGGCGCCGCGTTGGCTGGCGCGCTTGCAACGGCTTTGCAACCGCTGTTGCAGCCGCTATGTCTACTGCGCTCGCAACCGCTCCCGCAACCTCGCCACCCAGCCCAGTAAGGCCGCAAGATGGGCGTCTACCGACGGGTCGTAGCGCAGTGATTGCAGCGGGTTGGGCACCGTCAGCTGGCCTTCGCGCCAGCGCGCCAGGGCTTGTGCGATCACCGCGTCAAGGCTGTCGTTGGCACCGGCGTTGTCGATCTTGAATGGCAGCGCCGCGTCGTCTCGCAACACCTCCATGCAGCCCATGCCCACCGCGCCGATCAGCGGTGTGCCACACAGCACCGACTCAACGCCCACCAGCCCGAAGGGCTCGTAACGCGAGGCCATCACGGTGCAATCGACCGCGCGGTATACGTCCTCGATATCGCTGCGGTAGCCCAGGTAGCGCAGGTTCGGCGCTTGCATGTCAACCGGCCGGCCCACCACCACCAGCAGCACCGGCAGCGCACTGTGGCCGAGAGCCTTCACCAGCAGATCCAGCCCTTTGCGGGCATGGCCGGTGGAGGCCAACAGAAACACCGCGCGATCATGCGGCAGGCCGAGCTTGTCGCGCAGCGCGCGGCGCTGCGCTGTTGATACGGGGTGAAAGCGCTGGTGGTCAACGGGCGGGTAAAGCACCTGCACCCGGTCGGCGGCGACGCCGTAGTAATGCGTTACCTGGTCGGCCATGAGCTGTGAGTGCGCGATCACCACGGCCGCGCCTTCAAGGTGGCGGCGCTCCAGCGCGATCGACAAGCGATCTTTCCAGCCGGCTTGCTTGCCGATGGCCGCGAGATAGCCCGGGTGGGTGCCGCCGCAAATGGCGATGTCGGAGGCCTGTGACTGGTTCAGCCCGATCACCGGATACCAGCCACGCTGTTGCTTGAGTTGCCGCAATCGCCAGTCGTACCAGCGGTCTCGCAGCGCGCCGCCCAGGCCCCAGGTGTTGATGCGCACCGCGTCCACCCAAGCGTATTCGGGCAGCGTGCGGTCAAATTGCCGGGCCACCACGGTGGGCCGAATGCCTTGCGCGTGCAGCGCGTCCACCAGCGTCAGCAGGTAGCGCTCGATGCCGCCGGAGTGGCGCAGGCCGTGGTTGGAGAGGACGAGGGGTTCAGTCATTGGAGGCGGCGGGATTATCCTCGTTGCTTTCAACCCTCAACAAGACCGACTGCATGATTCCCAGCGCCCAACAGCTTGTGACCCTGCACAGCCATTGCCTGGCCCAGCCGGGCTGGCCCCAGCACCAGGCCACTGTCGCCGAACACGCTGCTGCCGGTGAGCAGGCCGTGTGGCACTGGATCGCCGCCAACCACCGCTTCAACAGCCAGCTGTGGGCCGAAGAAGACCTGGCCCGCCGCACGACGGTGGGCCCCGCCGAGATCGCCGCCAACAAACGCGCCATTGACGGCTTCAACCAGGCCCGCAACGACGCCACCGAGCGCGTGGACGAGTTGCTGCTGATCGCCCTGGGCCTGGTGGACGCCGCCTCGGCCCGCACCGACGCGCCGGTATCCACCGTGGCGGCCACCGCGAGGCTGAACAGCGAAACCGCCGGCAGCATCATCGACCGCATGTCCATCATGGCGCTCAAGGTGCACGCGATGCGCGCGCAAACCGGGCGGTTGGACGTGGACGCGGCGCACATCGCGGCGAGCCAGATCAAACTGCAACGCTTGCAGCAGCAGCGTGATGACCTGGGCGCGTGTCTGGACGCCTTGTTGGCCGACGCGCAAGCGGGCCGCGCCTACTTCAAGGTGTACCGCCAGTTCAAGATGTACAACGACGCGCGCTTCAATCCGGCGCTCGTGGCCGAAGCGGCGGCTGGCAAAGCAAAGCCCTGAGTGCGCATCCTGATTGTCAAGACCTCGTCGATGGGTGACGTGGTGCATGCCTTGCCCACTGTCAGCGACATGCACCGTGCGCTGCCCGGCCTGCAAGTGGATTGGCTGGTGGAGGCGCCGTTTGCCGCCATCCCGCGCCTGCATGCTGGCGTGCAGCGTGTGCTGCCACTGGCCTGGCGCAAGTGGCGCAAAAGCTTGTTCAAGCCTGATACGCGGGCCGCTATGGCCGCGCTGCGCGCCGAGCTGCGGCGCGAGCCTTACGACCTGGTGCTGGACCTGCAAGGCTTGCTCAAAAGCGTGTTGTGGGGCTTGCAGGCGCGTGGCCCCTTGGTGGGCTATGACACCCACAGCCTGCGCGAGCCCTTGGCCGCCTTGTTTTACCGCCGCACGGCCGCCGTGCCGCGCAACTTGCAGGCGGTGGAGCGATGCCGGCGGCTGGCCGCGCTGCATCTGGGTTATGCCCTGCCCAATACCGCACCCAATTTTGGCATCGCCGCGCCCACCGGCAGCTGGGCGGCGCCCGCGTCAATCGCGGCGCTGATCCCCTGCGCCAGCCGGCCCGAAAAGCTGTGGCCCGAGGATCGCTGGATGGCCTTGGGGCAGCGCTTGCTGGCGGCCGGCCTGACGCCGGTGGTGGTGTGGGGCAGCGAGGCTGAACGCCAGCGCGCCGAACGCATCGCAGCGGGCTGTGGTGGCGTGGTGCCACCGTTCCTGACGGTGGCCGACACGGCGGCCGTGCTCGGCCAGGCGCGGCAGATCGTGGGCCTGGACACCGGGTTTTCGCATCTGGCGGCGGCCTTTGGCGCGCCCACCATCGGCATCTACTGCGACCACGAGCCCGGGCTGGCCGGCATCACCGGGCCGGGGCCCGTGGCCAGCCTGGGCGGGCCTGGGCAGGTGCCGTCGCTGGCGGTGGTGATGGCGCGGCTGGAGCGGCATCTGCGCACCTGAGCTACAGCTCTTCGATGCGCTGCGGCGGAAAGGTGTCCCAGCCCAGGCAGCCCGGGCATTGCCAAAAGTGGCGCTGGGCCTCAAAACCGCAGGCCGCGCAGCGGTAGCGCTGCAAGGGCCGTGCAGCGCGCGCCACGGCATCGCGCACGCTCTGGCGGGCGGCGTCGGGCCAGCTGTCACGCGGCGTGTCCAGCAGTTCAAGGGCCGCCGACAAGCTGGGTTGCTCGCGCAACAAATCCATCAGCAGGGGCGACGCACCGGGCGGCGTGCCTTGCAAGGCGGCCAAGGCGCGCAACAAATCAAGGCTGGGCTGCTGGGCAAACAGCGGCGCCAGGGCGGCCTGGGCGGCCTCCGGCTTGCCGGCGGCCATGGCACAGGCCACGTAGTCGCCAGCCAGGCGTGCAAAGGCTTCAGGGCCGCGTTGGCGCAGGTCGTTCCAGGCCGACAGTGCAGCGGTGAATTCACCCAGGCGTGCCAACCGCTGGGCCCGCAGCACCAGCGGTCGGGCGGCTTGTGGCGCCGTGGTCTGGGCCATGTCCAGCAAGGCAGCGGCACCCGCCAGATCACCGCGCTCGTCGGCTTCCAGGGCCAGCTCGCAGTGGTAATGCGCGATGCGGGTGGCAAACGAGCCCAGGCCGCTTTTTTCAAGCAGGGCGGCGGTGTCGGCGGCGGTGCGCCAGTCGCGTGAGCGCTCGGCCAGCGACAGCAGCGCCAGGTGGGCCTCGGTTTCGAACGGCGTGCCTTCAAGCGCTTTGAACGCGGCTTCGGCGCGGTCAAACAAGCCGGCCTTCATGAAGTCTTGCGCCAGCGCGTGCTGGGCGCGCTCACGCTCGGAGCGTGGCAAATCAGCGCGTTGCAGCAGGTGTTGGTGCACGCGCACGGCGCGCTCGAACTCACCGCGCCGGCGGAACAGATTGCCCAGCGCAAAGTGCAGCTCGCTGGTGTCCGGGTCGTGTTGCACGGCTTCGATGAAGGCATCAATAGCCTTGTCGGTTTGCTCGTTGAGCAGCAGGTTCAAGCCCTTGAAATAGGCCTTGGGTGCCGCCCGGTCGGCGCGCTTCCACTGCCGCAGGTCAAAGCGCGACGCTATCCAACCCAGCGCAAAAGCGATGGGCAGGGCCACCAGCAGGCCAAGCAACAAACCGGGCGCGTCAAAATCCATCGAGCACCCTCAAAGGCCTTCTCGGGGCGGGTGTTCAGGCCCGAACTCACTGAGCGCCTGGGTGGCGGTATCCACGTTGACGCGCGGCGGTGGTGGCGGTGGTGGTGCGTGGCGTTTTGCAACGCGGCGGTGGCGCCACCAACTGGGCACCATGGCCAGCACGCCAATGGCGGCACCGGCGGCAAACGCCACGAGCACGACGATCACCATCGGCGCCTTCCAGACCGCGCCGAAGAACCAGTGAACCTGCGCCGGCTGCTCGTTGTTGAGCGCAAAGGCGAACAGGGTGAAGAAGATGAAGCCCCGAAAGGCCCAGAGAAGCATGCGCATGGAGCGGGCATTCTACGGACGCTGGGCAGGCCCCAAGGGCAGGGACTTTGGCCCATGAAAAAGGGCCCACTAGGGGCCCCAAAAATACAGGCAGCGTGTGCTCACGCACCGGGTGAATCGTCGAGCACGGGCAGGCTTTTGTCCACCGATTCACGCAAGGCTTTGCCGGGCTTGAAGTGCGGCACCAGTTTCTCGGGGATCACCACCTTTTCACCACTGCGTGGATTGCGGCCCAGGCGTGGCGGGCGGCGGTTGATCGAGAAGCTGCCAAACCCGCGGATCTCAATGCGGTGACCACGCCCGAGGGCGTCGCTCATCGCATCAAGAATGGTCTTGACGGCGAACTCGGCATCGCGCTGCGTGAGTTGGCTGAATCGCTCAGCCAGTTTGTTCACCAGGTCGGAACGCGTCATGTCGGCCGTTCAATCGAGATATGCGCAAAGCCCATCCCCGGAAGGGGACAGGTCGCCAAAGGCGGCCAGGGGAGCGCGGTGCGGAACGAAGGGCCAAACTCGATCCGGGTTTCCCGGTCGGGTTTGGTTGCCCCCTCGGGGGGCCGCCGCTAGACGGCGGGGGGTCAACACCCCCCTATTCGCGGTTGTCCAGCTTGGCGCGCAGCAGGGCGCCCAGGCTGGTGGTGCCAGCGTTTTCACGCTCGCTGGTCTGCGACAGGCGCGTCATCTGCTCTTGCTGGTCAGCGGCGTCCTTGGCTTTCAGGGACAGCTGGATCGAGCGGGCCTTGCGATCCACGTTGATGATCATGCAAGACACTTCGTCGCCTTCTTTCAGCAGGTTGCGTGCGTCTTCCACACGGTCGCGGCTGAGTTCGGAGGCGCGCAGGTAGCCGGTGACGTCGTCGTTGAGCGAGATTTCAGCGCCACGAGCGTCAACGGTCTTGACCTTGCCGACCACCAAGGCACCCCGATCATTGATCGAGGTGTAGTTGGCAAACGGGTCGCCGTCGAGCTGCTTGATGCCCAGGCTGATGCGCTCACGTTCCACGTCAATCGCCAGCACCAGGGCTTCAACTTCCTGGCCCTTCTTGAAGTTGCGAACTGCCGCTTCGCCGGTTTCGTGCCATGACAGGTCGGACAGGTGCACCAAGCCGTCGATGCCCTGGGCCAGGCCCACGAACACGCCGAAGTCGGTGATCGACTTGATGGGGCCCTTGACCTTGTCGCCGCGGTGCACGTTCGAGCTGAACTCTTCCCACGGGTTGGCCTTGCACTGCTTCATGCCCAGGCTGATGCGGCGCTTGTCTTCGTCGATCTCAAGCACCATGACTTCGACCTCGTCACCCAGGGTGACGATCTTGGCCGGGGCCACGTTCTTGTTGGTCCAGTCCATCTCGGACACGTGCACCAGGCCTTCGATGCCGGGTTCGATCTCAACAAACGCGCCGTAGTCAGCGATGTTGGTGACCTTGCCGAACAAACGGGTGTTGGACGGGTAGCGGCGTGAAACACCGTGCCATGGGTCGTCGCCCAGTTGCTTGATGCCCAGCGAGACGCGGTTTTTCTCGGCGTCAAACTTCAGCACCTTGGCCGAGAGTTCTTGTCCGACAGTCACCACTTCGCTGGGGTGACGCACACGACGCCAGGCCATGTCGGTGATGTGCAGCAGGCCGTCGATGCCGCCCAGATCAACAAATGCACCGTATTCGGTGATGTTCTTGACCACGCCGTGCACGATGGCGCCTTCGGTCAGGGTTTCGAGCAGCTTGGCACGCTCTTCGCCCATCGAGGCTTCAACCACGGCGCGGCGGCTCAGCACCACGTTGTTGCGCTTGCGGTCAAGCTTGATGACCTTGAATTCGAGGGTCTTGCCTTCGTACGGGCTCAGATCCTTGACGGGGCGCGTGTCGATCAGCGAACCCGGCAGGAAGGCGCGGATGCCGTTGACCAGCACCGTGAGGCCGCCCTTGACCTTGCCAGACACCGTGCCGGTGACGAAGTCGCCGCTGTCCAGCGCCACTTCCAGCGACAGCCATGAGGCCAGGCGCTTGGCCTTGTCGCGCGACAGGATGGTGTCGCCGTAGCCGTTTTCGATGGCGTCAATGGCCACCGAAACAAAGTCACCGACCTCAACCTCGAGCTCGCCTTGGTCGTTCTTGAATTCAGCGATGGGCACATAGGCTTCGCTCTTGAGACCGGCGTTCACCACGACGTGGTTGAACTCGATGCGCACGACTTCGGCGGAGATCACTTCACCGGCGCGCAGATCGCTTTTTGCCAGCGATTCTTCGAACAGGGCGGCGAAGCTTTCCATGCCGCTGTAAGCGGGGGTTTCGGGACGGGGCTGGATTTGAGCCATTAAAAGTTCCTTGGTGCCGGCGAAAACCAAGTAGAAGTTGGCCGGCGGGGGTTGGGGTTGAGAAAGATGCAACAGACGTTGCGGGTTGAAAAAACGGTGGTTGGCGTGCAAAAAATTCGGGGCGTTGCTGATCGTTTTGGCTGGGTTTGCATGAACTCAAAAGAGCTCACGCTTGAAGTCAAAACGGCCCGCGCTGTGCCCACCAGCCCAGCACAAGGTCCACGGATTGCTCAATGGACAGGCCTGAGTTGTCTAGCAGTAGCGCGTCTTCGGCGGGCTGGAGCGGCGCAATCAAGCGAGTTCTGTCCCGCGCGTCCCGCGCCTCCAAGTCCGCGCGGAGGTCGCTGAGATTAGCAGAAATCCCCTTTGAAATCAATTGCTTAACCCGTCGTTCGGCGCGCATTGCGGGGCTGGCGGTGAGAAACACTTTGAGCGGCGCCCCGGGGAAGATCACCGTACCCATGTCGCGGCCGTCCGCCACCAGGCCGGGCAACTGGCGAAAGCCAAGCTGCAAGGCCTCTAGCGCGCCCCGTACGGCCGGCCAGGCCGAGATGCGGGACGCCATGCTGCCCACGTGTTCTTGGCGCAGTTCGTTGGCCACGTCCGCGTCATTGAGCAGCACACGGTCGCCCTCAAAACGCAGGTCCAGGCCGGCCGCCACCCGGGCCAGCCCGGACTCGTCGTCCGGTGCTACGCCGGCGCGCTGGGCACTCAGGGCAGTGGCGCGGTACAGCAAACCGGAGTCGAGTTGGTGCCAACCCAGGCGCGCCGCCACGTGGGCCGCCAGCGTGCCTTTGCCGGACGCGGTGGGGCCGTCAATCGTGATGACGGGGATGTCGGCCTCGGCGGTTTGGGCAACGTCAAACAGCGCCTCGAAATAATCGGGAAAGGTTTTGGCCACGCACTGCGGGTCAAGAATGCGCACCGGCACTTCGGCACCCGGGGCGGTGACCAAGGGGTTGAAGGCGGCCAGCGACAAACACATGGCGATGCGGTGGTCGTCGTAGGTGTGGATGCTGGCGGCTCGCCAAGCCGTGGGCGCGGTCACTTCAATGGAATCAGCGCCCTCGGTGACGGTGGCGCCCAGCTTGCGCAACTCGGTGGCCATGGCGGCTATGCGGTCGGTTTCTTTGACGCGCCAGCTGGCGATGTTGTGCAGGCGCGTGGTGCCGGTGGCGTAGAGCGCCATCACGGCCAAGGTCATGGCGGCGTCCGGCATGTGGTTGCAGTCGAGCGAGATGGCGCGCAGCGGCCAGGTGCCCCGGCGCACGGTCAGCCGGCCAGGTTCGCTGGTCACCAGCGCGCCCATGGCCTGGGCGGCCTCGACAAAGCGGATGTCGCCCTGGATCGAATCAAGCCCCAGGCCGTCAATCACCAGGGCGTGGGATGTGGCGGCAATAGTGCCCATGGCGATGAAGTACGACGCCGATGACGCATCGGCCTCAACGTGGATCACGCCGGGTGATTGATAGCGACTGCCGGCGGGGATGGTGAAGCGCGCAAAACCCTCGCGCTCAACCACGATGCCAAAGCGCGCCAACAACTTGAGCGTGATTTCGACGTAAGGCTTGCTGATCAGCTCGCCGTCCACCGCAATCACCACCGCACCCGCATCGCTGGCCAACGGCAGCGCGAGCAGCAACGCGGTCAGGAACTGGCTGGACACGTCACCGCGCACGCGGATTTCACGCTCGGTTTGCAGCGCGCCGCCGGCCTGCCCGTGCAGCGCCAGCGGCGGGTAGCCGGTGTTGCCCAGGTAGTCAACGCCGCAGCCCAGCTGGCGCAGGGCGTCCACCAAATCACCAATCGGCCGCTCGTGCATGCGGGGCACGCCACTCAACTCGAAGCGTCCGCCCTGCAGCGTCACCAACACCGCCAGCGCGGCGGCCAATGGCCGCATGGCCGTACCGGCATTGCCCAGAAACAGAGCGGCTTGGTGGGCCTTCAACTGCCCGCCCAGGCCGGTGATGGCCAGCGCGCCATCGTCTTGCGTGGTCAAGCCACAACCCAGTGCGCGCAGCGCGGCCAGCATCACCCGCGTGTCGTCGCTGGCCAGCAGATCACGCACGACGGTGGTGCCCTCGCTCAGGGCGGCCAGCAGCAGCACCCGGTTGGAGATGCTCTTGGAGCCAGGCAGCTGAACGTTGCCAGCCACGCCACGCAAAGGGGGCAGGTCGAGGTGAGGGATCTTGTACATGGGTGGGGCAGGTCAGGCCCAGGGGCGGGCCACGGTGATCAAAACCAAGGGCGTGAGCTCTCGAGGAAATGTGGCTCTGCCACTTTCCTTGATCCCCGTGGGGGACGGCCGGCCTCGGCCGGCCTTGGGGCGCTCATTTGTTGGACGGCCCACGCGGGGCGCCGCTGATGTGCCAGGCGCCACGTTTGCTGGACGCGCTGCGGATCATGTCTTCCAGCGCCTGGCCATTGCCGGCCAGCATGGTGTGCTCAAGGGCGTCAAGCGCAAAACGGAAGCGCTGGCTTTGCATCAGCACTTCTTCGCGGTTGGCCAGCAAGATGTCGCGCCAGATGGTGGGGTCGCTGGCCGCGATGCGGGTGAAATCCCGGAACCCGGGACCGGCTTGCGCCATGAAATCAGCGCCCGCAGGTTGGTTGGTGATCCCTGAAAAATAGGCAAACGCCAGAAGGTGGGGCAGGTGGCTGACGGCCGCAAACGTGGCGTCGTGGTTTTCGGGCGTCATGCGCTGCACATGGGCGCCAACGGCACCCCACACCAGCGTGGCCTTGTCAATCAAATCGGGCTGGGTTGACGCCAAGGGCGTGAGGATGACCTGGCGATTGGCATACAAATCGGCATCGGCATGGGCCACGCCCGATGACTCACTGCCGGCGATCGGGTGGGCGGGCACGAAGTGGCCCACCTTGTCGCGCAGGGCGCGGCGCGCGGTGTCGACCACGTCGCGCTTGGTTGATCCCACGTCCATCAGCAGCATGCCGCTCTTGATGCCGTCGCGGATGCTGGCGAAGGTGGCTTCAGTGGCGGACACCGGCACGGCGATCAAGACGATGTCGGAGCCTGCCACCGCTTGCAGGGCTGATTCGGCGGCCACGTCGATCACCCCCAGGCGGCAGGCCAATTCGGTGGTCGACGGCGATTTGCTGTAGCCCACCACTTTGTCAACCATGCCCGCCCGCTTGAGCGCCAGCGCAAATGAGCCGCCCATCAGGCCACAGCCAATGACACCGAGTTGCTTGAACATGAGGGGCTCAGGAATAACGGCGTGAACGCTTGGGCTCAGTGCACGTCAATGGGGTAGGTGCCCAGCACCTTGAAGAAGTCGCAGGTTTCGCGCAACGCGCGCAACGCCGTGCCCACGTGCGGCTCATCGGGGTGGCCCACCAAGTCGATGTAGAAGTAGTACTCCCACTGGCCCGAGCGTGCCGGACGCGACTCAAAGCGCGTCATCGACACGCCGTGTTCTTTCAGGGGCACCAACAGGTCGTGCACCGCGCCGGGCTTGTTGTCCACGCTCACCACCAAGCTGGTGCAGTCATGGCCGGAAGGCTTGGGCGCGGGGTGGCGATCAGGGTGGGTGACCACGGCAAAACGGGTGCGGTTGTGGGCGTCGTCCTGGATGGCGGGCGACACCAGGTGCAGGCCAAACTCGGCCGCAGCACGGGCGCTGGCGATGGCCGCCAGGCTGGGGTCCAGGCTGGCCAGCCGCGCACCTTCGGCGTTGCTCGACACGGGGCGCCGCTCCACGTCGGGCAGGTGGTGGCTGAGCCAGTCGTGGCATTGCGCCAAGGCCTGCGGGTGCGCGCACACGGCCGTGATGTGGGTCAGATCGTTGGTTTTGCGCAGCAGGTTGTGGCGCACGATCAGGCTGGTTTCGCCAATGATGAACAGCGGTGTGCTCAGAAACAAGTCCAGCGACCGGGCGACCACGCCTTCGGTGGAGTTTTCAACCGGCACCACGCCAAAATCGGCCGCGCCTGCCGTGGTGGTGCGGAACACCTCGTCAAAGCTGGCGCAGGGCACGCGCACGATGGACGTGCCAAAAAAGCCGAGCGCGGCTTCTTCGCTGAAGGTGCCGGCCGGGCCGAGGTAGGCCACGCGCGTGGGTGTCTCGAGCGCGCGGCTGGCCGACATGATCTCGCGCCAGATGGGCGCCACGCTCTCGTTTTTCAGCGGGCCGGGGTTGACTGCTTTCAGGCCGTCGATCACCTGCGCCTCGCGCTCGGGCCGGAACACCGGCGAGCCTTCGCTCTTCTTCAGCTCGCCCACTTCCACCGCCACCTGCATGCGCCGGTTCAGCAGGGCCAGCAGTTCGCGGTCCAGGGCGTCGATGCGCCCGCGCATGGCCAGCAGCGCCGGGTTGGGGTCGGTGTCGGCGCCTGACTTGGGCGGCTTGGAGGAGGTGGGGTCAGCCATGGCGCTGGGCAAAGTCCTTGAGGTAGGTCACCAGAGCCTGCACGCCTTCAAGCGGCATGGCGTTGTAGATTGACGCGCGCATGCCGCCCACGCTCTTGTGGCCCTTGAGCTGTAGCAAACCACCGGTTTTTGCGCCGGCCAGGAAGGCCGCGTTGAGCGAATCGTCGTGCAAAAAGAACGGCACGTTCATGCGTGAGCGGCCCTCAAGGGCCACGCGGTTGGCGTAAAAACCCGAGCCATCCAGATAGCCATACAGCAACTCGGCTTTGGCGATGTTTTGCGCTTCCATCGCCGCCACGCCGCCCTGTGCCTTGAGCCACTGGAACACCAGGCCGGCGATGTAGATTGCATAGGTGGGCGGGGTGTTGAACATCGAGTGGTTGTCGGCCACAGTCTTGTAGTCAAACGCCGAGGGGCACACCGCCAGTGCATGGCCCAGCAAGTCTTCGCGCACGATCACCAGCGTGAGCCCGGCGGGGCCGATGTTTTTTTGCGCGCCCGCAAAGGCCAAGCCCACTCGTGACCAGTCCATGGGCCGCGACAAGATGTGCGACGAGCAATCCACCACCAGCGGCGCCTTGCTGCCCAGCGCGGCCAGGTCGGGCAACTGCTGGTACTCCACGCCGTGGATGGTTTCGTTGCTGCACAGGTGCACGTAGCTGGCGCCCGGGCGCAGCCGCCACGTGGCTGGCGCGGGCAAGGAGGTGTGGCCATCGGCCGCGTTGCTGGCCGCTATCGCCACATCGGCATAGCGGCCGGCCTCCTTGGCCGATTTTTCGGACCAGGCACCGCTCACCACCACGTCCACCAAGCCACCTGGGGACCGCTGGCACAGGTTCATCGGCACGATGGCGTTTTCAGCCAGGCCACCCCCCTGCATGAACAGGATGCGGAACTGGGCCGGCACCTTCAGCAACTCACGCAGATCCTGCTCAGCCGCCTCGGCGATCGACATGAACTCGCTGCCGCGATGGCTCATTTCCATCACGCTCATGCCCGAGCCGTGCCAGTCCAGCATCTCGGCGGCGGCCCGTTGCAGCACGGCTTCAGGCAGGACAGCCGGGCCGGCGGAAAAATTGAACGGGCGCGGCGCCGTGAATGAGGTTGCGCTCATCACCAGGGCCTTATTTTTTCGCACCGGATCCGGCGGCTTTGGGGGCGGCCGCAGGGCCGGTAGCAGGGGCGGACGCGGCGGCCGCGTTCAGCTTTTTGGACAGTGACTGCTCCAGCGCCTTGAGCTTGGGCTCAACTTGCGCTTGCGTCTCGGCCACGATCTTTTGAGCCAAAGTGCGTTGCAACTCAGGCGCCATCTGCAGGTACTTGCGGAACGCCGGCGATTCAAGCGCAGCGATGATTTGCTTGAGCTCGTCTTCGCTGAGCCGCTCTTCCATCATCGTGCCCATCGTGGACGGCGCCAGCTTGACGGCCTTGTCGCGCAGCAGCGGTACGACCTCGTCGCCGTACTTCTTGAAGTCGGCCTGGATGTCTTTGGCCAGCGCCTCGCGCTGCTCGGGGGCCACACGGTTTTGCAGCATCACGCCGGCTTGCTGGCCCATCTGGGCCACCGATTGCGTGGCGATGGTGCGGGCCAGGCCCTCAATGTCGGCTTGCTGAAGCTGCAGTGCTTTTTGCACCAGTTCTTTTTTGGCGGCTGATGCCGCGCTTTGCGCCAGGCTCAACGTGGCGGCGCCCGCCAAGGTGGTGAAGAGTGCAACGCGGGTCAGTGTGCGGATCAATGTCATGGCGTGTCTTGGTTGGGAGTGTTGTCGCCGTTGTCGGGCGCATCGGTGTCAGGCGTGTCAGTGTTTGGGGGGTCGCCACCATCACCTTGCGCATCCACGTTGGCGTCGTTTTCAACGATGCGTTGCAGGCCCGACAGTTTGGTGCCGTCGTCGAGCGAGATCAGCGTCACGCCTTGCGTGGCGCGGCCCAGTTCACGGATTTCCGATACCCGTGTGCGCACCAGCACGCCGCGGTCGGTGATCAGCATGATCTCGTCGGCCGGGCGCACCAGCGTGGCGGCCACCACCTTGCCATTGCGCTCGGTTTGCTGGATCGCGATCATGCCTTTGGTGCCCCGGCCGTGGCGGGTGTATTCAACGATGCTGGTGCGCTTGCCGTAGCCGTTTTCGGTGGCGCAGAGCACGCTCACAGGCTCGATCACCTGCGTCTCGTCTTGCTCGGCCACCAGCATGGCGATCACTTTTTGGCCTTCTTCGAGGTTCATGCCACGCACGCCGCGCGCCTGGCGGCCCATGGCGCGCACGTCGTCTTCGTCAAAGCGCACGGCCTTGCCGTTGTCGCTGAACAGCATCACGTCGTGCTTGCCGTCGGTCAGCGCGGCGCCCACCAGTTGGTCGCCTTCGTCCAGATCGACGGCGATGATGCCGGCCTTGCGCGGGTTGCTGAACTCATCCAACGCCGTTTTCTTGACAGTGCCCAGCGCCGTGCCCATGAAGATGAACTGATCGGCCGGGAAGCTGCGGTTGGCGCCTGTCAACGCCAGCACCACGGTGACTTTTTCACCCGCTTGCAGCGGGAACATGTTGACGATGGGCCGGCCGCGAGAGTTGCGTGAGCCTTGCGGCACTTCCCACACCTTCAGCCAATAGACACGACCGCGGTCGCTGAAGCACAGCAGCCAGTCATGGGTGTTGGCGATGAACAACTGGTCAATCCAGTCATCGTCCTTGGTCTGCGTCGCCTGCTTGCCCCGGCCGCCGCGCTTTTGCGCCCGGTACTCGGTCAGCGGCTGGCTTTTG
>JAYWDK010000082.1:0-7038 GCA_043779845.1 Betaproteobacteria bacterium
GCGGGCAAAGGCATGCATGATGATCACGCCGGGGATGGTTTGCAGCACGCCCGCTGCCAGGCCCTCCACCAGCCGCATCGCCAGCACCGCGCCAAAGTAAGGCGACAGCCCACCGGCCATGCCGCCCGCGCCCAGCAGCAGCAACATCAGCGCGTAGCAGCGCCGGTAGCCCAGGCGCTGCAGCAGCCAGGGCGTGGCCAGCATCGACACCGTCATCGCGCCCATGAAGCTGGTGGCCAACCACTGCGCTTGCTGCGGCCCCAAGCCAAATTGGTGGCTGATGGCCGGCACCGCCACGTTGATGGTGGTGGCCGCCATCAGCGCGGCCATGTTGCCGATCATCACCGTGAGCAACACCCACCAGCGGTGCTGTGCGCCAAAGCGCTGGCGCAGCGCGGCGAGCGAGCGGGGGTCGGTGGTGGGGTCGGCTGGGGGGTCGGCTGCCGGGTCGGTGATTCGGGGATTGGCCATGCGTGGGCGATTGTGGCGGGCCAGACCGCTCAAGCCCGCATCAGATACAGCCCCGCGCACAGCGCAGCGCCCACGGCGTAAAGCAGCCAGGTGGACGACACCGCGTACGGGTACAGCATCAGCGCCACGCCCATCCAAAGCGTGGGCCGGTGCTCGCGCCGCCGCCCTTGCCGATACGCCACCCACCCGACGATGCCAAACACGATGGCGCCAAAAATATAGGCCGGACTGGGCAGCTCAAGCCCCAGCGATTGAAGTGCGGTCAAGGGATCCATGGGCCGCAAGAATAGTGGACGGCGGCGGCGTTGCCCCTACAGTGCGCGGGGCTCGCCCTGCAACATGCTCCCCCAAACCCGACCCGACCCACCCCGTGCCCCTGCGCTTGTCCATCGTCATGCCCGTGCTCAACGAGGCCGCCACCCTGCGCCAATCGCTGGCCACGCTGGCGCCGCTGCGCGCCGCCGGCCACAGGCTGATCGTGGTCGATGGCGGCAGCCACGACGACACGCTGGCCCAGTGCCATGGCCAGGTGGATGCCTTGCTGACGGCGCCACGCGGCCGGGCGCGGCAAATGAACGCTGGCGCAGCCACCGCCGACGGCGACGTGCTGCTGTTTTTGCACGCCGACACCACGCTGCCCGACCACGCCGATGCCTGCGTGACCCAGGCCCTGGCGCAAGGCGCGCAATGGGGCCGGTTTGACGTGCGCATCAGCGGCAAGTCGCCCATGCTGAAGGTTATCTCCCGCATGATGAATTGGCGCTCCCGCGTCACCGGCATCGCCACCGGCGACCAGGCGATGTTTGTGCGGCGCGCACTGTTTGAGCAGATCGGCGGCTTCCCCGACCAGCCGCTGATGGAAGACATAGCGCTGTCGCGCCGCTTGCTGAAACACGGCCCGCCGGCCTGCCTGCGCGAGGTGGTGCGCACCTCGGGCCGGCGCTGGGAGTCCCGCGGCGTGTGGCGCACCATCTGGCTGATGTGGCGGCTGCGCTGGCGCTATTGGCGCGGCGCCTCACCCGAGGTGCTGGCCCGGGCCTACCGCTGATGCCCACCTGCCCCATCATCGTGTTGGCCAAAGCACCCGTGGCCGGTTTTGCCAAAACAAGGCTGATCCCGGCGCTGGGCGCGGCGGGCGCGGCGGCGCTGGCCGAGCGCCTGCTGGTGCACGCCGTCACCCAAGCCCTGGCCGCCAAGCTGGGCCCCGTCGACCTGTGCTGCACGCCCGATGCCCAGCACCCGGTATTTGCGCGCCTGGGCCGCCGGCCCGGCGTCACGCTGTCGGTGCAAGACCCGGGTGACCTGGGCGAGCGCATGGCCACAGCCTTGGCCCGTTGGTTGACGCCGCAGCCAACAGGCGCCGGGCGCCCGGCCCCCATGGCGCTGCTGATCGGCACCGACGTGCCCGCCCTGGACGCCGCCCTGCTGCGGCGCGCCGCCGCCGCGCTGGGCCACGCCGACACCGGCATCAACACCACGTTGGCCACCCCCCTCGGCGCCGATGCCCGTGCCCCTGCGAACGCCGATGCGGCGCCCGCCATCGACGCCGTTTTTGTGCCCACCCACGATGGCGGTTATGCCTTGGTAGGCTTGCGCCGCCCAGCGCCCAGCTTGTTTGACCACATGACCTGGAGCACCCCCACCGTGATGGCCCACACCCGCCAACGGCTGTCCGCCGCCGGCCTGCGCCACCGGGAACTGCCCCCCGTGGCCGACATCGACGAGCCCGCCGACCTGGCCCACCTGCCCGCAGACTGGTTGCCATGATCGAGCCGCCAAACCAGCCGCAAAAGCAGCCGCCCAAACAGCCAACCACCCAGCCGGCCACCCAGCGCCTGCTGCTGATTGGCGCCGGCCACGCCCACGCCCTGGTGCTCAAGCACTGGATAGCCGCGCCGGTGCCCGGCGTGGAGCTGGTGATCGTCTCGCCCAGTGCGCTGGCGCCCTACTCGGGCATGGTGCCCGGCTGGCTGGCCGGCACTTACCGCTTCGAGCAGATCTGCATCGATTTTGCGGCGCTGGCCCAGGCCGCCGGCGCCACCTTGTTGATCGATGAACTGGCGGCGCTTCACCCCGATCAACACACCGTGCACCTGCGCAGCGGCGCTGAAATCGGCTACACCGTGCTGTCGCTGAACGTGGGCTCCACCCTGAGCCCACCGCCCGCCCAGGGCGGCACGCGCGTGCTGGCTATGCGGCCCCTGGGCGGCTTGCACCACGCCTGGAATGCACTGTTGGCGGAGCCGACATTCAGCCGTGGCATCCAGCCCCGGCTCATCACCGCAGTGGGCGGCGGCGCGGCCGGCGTCGAGTCGCTGCTGGCCGCCCTGGCCCGGCTGCGTGCGCTGCAACCCCAGCGCCCGGTGCGCGGCCAGTTGTTCAACCGCGGCCCGGTGCTGCTGCCCGGTTTGGCACGCGGCGCCGCCCGCTCGGCCCAGGCCGCGCTGGTGGCGGCCGGTGTCGATGTCAAGCTGGGCGCCACGCTGGACAGCACCTTGAGCGGCGCCGGTGACTTGCTGCTGTGGGCCACCGGCGCCTGCGCCCATGGCTGGCAGCAACCCAGCGGCCTGGCCACCAGCGCGGCGGGTTTTATCCGCATCGACGAGCACCTGCGCTCGGTGTCGCACCCGGATGTATTTGCCGCCGGCGACTGCGCCGAGTGGGCCACGCCCCTGCCCAAAGCCGGCGTGTTTGCCGTGCGCATGGGCCCGGTACTGGCCCGCAACCTGTGCGCCGCGCTGGGCGTGGGCACACCCGAGCCCTACGCGCCCCAGCGCCGCGTGCTGGCCCTGCTCGCCACCGCCGACGGCCGCGCCGTGGCGGCCTGGGGCCCGTTGTCAGCGCAGGGCCGCTGGGTGTGGCGCTGGAAGGATCACATCGACCGGCGGTTTTTGGCCCAGTTTGAGGGCATGGGTTTGCGAGACGCGGCGAGCGGGCGCTAACGGGACTGTGAGCCGTCCGGTTGCGCGACCAGATCGGCATCGACCACTTCGGGGGTGATCCAACGAAGTTCATGTGCCGACAAAACCGGCGAAGCGGCGCGCAGGTAGCAAGTGGCAGCTTCGTTGATGCCGTGCTCAGCGCCAGGATGAAGCGTGACCTCCATTTGACGAAACCCGCCTCCAGCCTGGCCATTAAAACGTCACGTGACGCCGGGGGCGCCGTGCCGCCCTCAAAGTATTTGTTGTCGTCCGCCACGGCTCTTGGTGTACGGTTCACAGGCGGCATGATGTTGGCCGCATCGAGCAAAAAAAACAGTAACCGGGACGGGAGGAGACTCATGCAAATACTGCAAGAAATACTGGGCTGGACCAAAGGCTTGCCTACATGGCAAAGCGATGCCGTTGCACGGTTGTTGTCAAAACAAGTGCTGACGGCGAACGATTTGGATGATCTGCTTGCGCTGCTCAAAGTGGCTCATGGCATTCCAGATCCAAAGGATCGCAAGCCCAAGCCGCTTACGGACGACCAGATTCCGGCGCCGGCGAAGGTCTCGACGCATGTCGAACTGCTTGCCATCAAGAAGATGCGGCACGTCAACGCGATTGCCGAGAACCAACATCTGCCATTCGGTACGACTGGACTGACAGTCATTTACGGCGACAACGGTTCAGGCAAATCAGGCTACTCGCGCGTGCTGAAACGCGCTTGCCGAGCGCGTGACCAGATGGAGGCGATCCACCCGAACGCCAACTTGCCGACGGTGAAGGCCGTTGCTGCCGAAGCAACTTTCGAAATCGCCATCAACGGAGTTGCCCAGGAGGTGCAGTGGACCAACGGCAAGGCGGCCCCCTCCGAACTATCGTCGTTCGCGATCTTTGATTCGCGTTGCGCACGCGCCTATCTCGACGGTGAGGACGACTTTTCCTACGTACCGTATGGGCTTGAAGTTTTCGAGGGGCTGGCGAAGGTCTGCAAGCAGTTGAAGTACCTGATCGAGACCGAGCACGCGCAGTCGGCCGCCGACCTCACCGCATTCGCGCCGTTGCAAGGTGACACGCCCGTCGGCAAGCTAATCGCAGCGCTGTCCGCCAAGACGACCAAGGTCCAGATCGACACGCTGGCCACGCTGACACCGGAAGAGCCGGCCCAACATGCCGAACTGGACAAGAGCCTGAAAGAAAGCAGCCCGAAGGACAAAGCCTCCCAGTTGCGCCTGCGCGCACGGCGTATCGCCACCATTGCCGCGAATGCGACCAACAAGGGCGCGCTGGTCGATCAAGCGGTGGTTACCAAGCTGCGAGGCATGGCGGACGGCTATCGCACGGCAAAGGCGGCCGCCGCGCTCGCCGCCAAGCAGTTCAAGGAGGGCGAGAACCTGTTGCCGGGCACCGGTGGCGAGGTATGGCGAGAACTATTCGATGCCGCCCGCAAGTTCGCGGTCGAATCGCATCCGGACAAGGTTTTCCCTGAACTGGGCGCGGATTCACCTTGCCCCTTGTGTCAGCAACCTCTCGCCGAGGGCGCCGAGCGCATGCTGCGGTTCGAGGCGTTCATCCAGCAGGATGCAGAGAAGACAACCCAGGCTCGCCGCACCGCGCTGTTTGCCGAGTACAAGCCTTTTGCCGCCCACATCTTGACGTTGAGTCTCGACGATGTGACCTATGGCGAGATTGAGGTTCTGGACCCGCAACTCGCCCTGGACGCCCGAACCTTCGAGCTAGCGCTAGCTGCCCGCCAGGAAGCCGTCAAGGCGGCCGTGGTGTCACATCAGTGGGATGGCACCAATCAGGCCTTTATCAACCCGGCGGCGCGGCTTCAGGCCCAGGCTGACAAGCTGAACGCCGAGGCCGAAATCTTGGAAAAGGCTTCGGACGAGAAAGCGCGCGCCACACTGCAAAAGCAGTTTGGCGAACTCGATGCGCGGGTGCGACTGAGCCAGGTCAAGGACGCCGTCACCGCAGCCGTGTCCCGGCTTAGCCACCAAGCCAAGCTCACGCAGTGCCTGTCGGCCGTGAAGACGAACGCCATTTCCTTGAAGTCGTCGGAGTTGGCGGAGAAGATCGTCTCGAAGGAACTGGCCGATGCGCTCAACCGCGAATTCAAGTCGCTGGGAGTGGGCACGCTGCGCGTGTCGCTGCAGAGCCGTTCAGACAAAGGCAAAGCTTTGCACAAACTGAAGCTGGAATTACCGCAGAGCCGCAGTCCCGGCGACATCCTGAGCGAGGGCGAGCAGCGCGCCATTGCCATCGGTTCCTTTCTCGCCGAGGTTGGCCTGAGCGGCGGCAAGGGCGGCATCGTGTTCGACGACCCCGTGTCGTCGCTAGACCATCGCCGGCGCGAACGCGTTGCAAAGCGCCTCGCGGCGGAGGCCGCGCAGCGCCAAGTGATTGTGTTCACCCACGATATCTACTTTCTCTGCATCCTTGCCGAGGAAGCCGAGACCGTCAGCGTGCCGATCACCACGCAGAGCCTGATCCGGCGCGCTGAGGGCTTCGGCGTTGCCGATCCGGATCTGCCCTTCGAAGGCAAGAACGCAAGCAAGCGGATCCGTGCATTGAAAGCCCAGCAACAACTCATCGCCAAACTGCACAAGGACGGCGAAGAGCGGGAGCATCAGAAGCAGACCGTCGATGCCTACTTCCGGCTGCGTATGACCTGGGAGCGCGCTGTCGAGGAAGCATTGCTGCGCAAGGTGGTACTACGCTTCCGTAAAGGCATCGAAACGCAGCGTCTGGCCGAGGTCGTCGTCGATGACAACGACTATGCCGAGGTGAACAGTGGCATGACGAAGTGCTCGAACTACGCGCACGACAAGGCGCTCATGGGTGGTGTCGCCGTTCCAGAACCCGATGAACTGCTCGCCGACATCATGGCGCTGGAAACGTGGCGTGCACAGATCGAGAAGCGCAGCGCGGAGACAGCCAAGAGACGCAAGTCCGGGCCTCCAACAGCATTGACTGTCGCTTCAGCTGTCCCGTAAGTTGCTCGAATCCTGCCCATCAGGCTGCAGGAGTGTCGGGCCGGATCTACATAGCGTCCCAACGAATAGAAGGGCCGGGCCCGCCCGGCGCACGCCACGATGCGGAGACGGGCCGCAATGTGCCAAGAAGCGAAGTGCAAAAACTCTTCAACTCGCTAAAAGGGGGAACGTGCCGAGGCCAACCGGCGCCGCGCGCCCGCGCCATCCGGCCCCTTATTTCAAACTCGGCCACATGCGCCGCAGCACGCCATCGTTGAGCACCCGGTGGTGCCAGATCGCCATGGCAGCGTGGGCGGCGGCCAGGGCGAGCAGGATGTTGGCGACCAGGCCATGCAGCTCCACCACATCGTGGCGCAAGGTTTTGTTGGCCGCATCGAACGCCGGCACGGTGAACAGGTTGAACAGGGTGTCGCCGCGGATCCAGACGCTGGCCAGGCCCAGCACCACCGCTGCCAGCAACCCCAGGTACAGCAAACCGTGCATGACTGCCGCCAGCTTGCCCGGCAGGCCTGCGTCCGCCGGGGGCAGCCGGGTGCCACCCGACAAACGCCAGCGCACCCGCAGCGCCAGCAGCACTGCCAGCAGCACGCCAAAGCTGATGTGAAGGCTGCGCGCGGTCACGCGGGGCGTGCCCTTCGGGAAAA
>JAYWDK010000083.1:0-7037 GCA_043779845.1 Betaproteobacteria bacterium
GCGACTCCGGCCGTGCCCGCACCGCCGGAGTCGCTCGCCCGTTAGGCCAGCGCGCCAAGCCTCGTCGGCACCCGCACGCGGCCAGCCGGCAACAGCAAGCGGAAGCGCGACCCCTTGCCCGGCTCGCTGTCGATCTCGAGCGCGCCGCCATGCCGCTGCATCACATGCTTGACGATCGACAAACCCAGACCCGTGCCACCGGTGTCGCGTGACCGGCTGCCATCAACTCGGTAGAAGCGCTCAGTCAAACGCGGCAAGTGCTCTCGGGTGATGCCGATGCCGCTGTCACGCACTTCAATCTCCAGGCTGCCGTCACCCCGGATGGAGCAGGCAATGTTGATGTGCCCACCCGTAGGCGTGTAGCGCACGGCATTGCTGACCAGATTGCCCACCGCGCTGAGCAGCTCGGTCTCAAGGCCCGCCACCGCCAGCCCGGGCATATCGGCCAGCGCGGCCGACTCAGCGCATTGGATTTGGTGTTTGCCCGCCGACAAGGTGCGCGCGTCGGTCAACACACGTTGCAGCAGCGGCGCCAGAGGCACCCATCGGTCTGCTGGCGGACGAGGGCTGCCTTCAAGTTGAGCCAGCGTCAACAGATCGGATACCAGAACTTGCATACGGTCGGTCTGCTGCTGCATCAACTTGAGCACGCGGGCGCGCTCCACCTCGGTCAGCGGCAGGCTGGCCATGGTTTCAACAAAACCGGCCAACACGGTGAGCGGTGTTCGAATCTCATGGGAGACGTTGGCCACAAAGTCGCGGCGCATGGCGTCTGCCCGAAGGCGCTCGGTCACGTCTTGCGAGATCAACAACTTCTGGCCATCACCGTAGGCCCGCAACACCACTTGCAAGCTGCCCTGGCCACCTGGTCCCGCCATCGTGACGGGCTCATGCCACGCACCGTCTTGCAGATAGGCCACAAAGGCTGGCGCGCGAACGAGATTGGTGATGGGTTGGTGCATGTCGCGCTGCACATCCAGACCCAGGTGATCAGCAGCCACGACGCTACACCAGGCAATCTGGTCCTGGGCGTCCAGCAACATCACGCCGTTGGGCGACGCCTCGATGGCCGACAAAAACTCGGCCAGGCGCCCACGCTCATCCGACAGCGCAAGCTCCCGGGTGCGCAGCGCGCGCTCGGTTCGGTAGCCCAGTTCACCCCAGAAACCGGCGGCACGCGGCGCGTCGCGCTCTTGCGCGTCACGCAACCAACGCATCAGTCGCGCAGCGCGCAGGGCGTCCACTAGCACCGTGACGCCAACCGCCGCAGCCGCGCCGACAAATGCGCCCGCCTCGGGCATGCCCAACTTGAAGCCCAGCCATTGGCCCAGCAAACCGCCTGCGGTCAAGGCCCCGAGGGCAAGCAACAAGCGCGGCAACAACCAAGCCATCTAACAAGCTCCGCAAGCGTTGAGTTTCAAACCGGCGCCACGCTGCTGACATGCTGCGTGAGCCGGTAACCCGCACCACGCACGGTCTCGATCATGCCCGCACAAGCCGCCGGGGCCAGTGCTTCTCGCAAGCGCTTGACGTGCACGTCCACCGTGCGTTCTTCGATGAAAACGTGATCACCCCAGACCCGGTCCAGCAGTTGCGCGCGGCTGTGCACACGCTCAGGGTGGGTCATGAAAAAATGCAGCAAGCGAAACTCGGTCGGGCCCATCTTCAGCTCGCAATCACCCCGGTTGATGCGGCGAGTTGACGGGTCGATGCACAGCCCCGCCACCTGCACCACGTCGTCCAGCGCCTCGGGCGCCTTGCGGCGCAGCACCGCACGAATGCGGGCCATCAGTTCGTTGGTGGAAAACGGCTTGGTGAGGTAATCGTCGGCACCGGCATCCAGGCCGGCCACCTTGTCGGTCTCTTCGCTGCGCGCGGTGAGCAGGATGATGGGCAGATCACGCGTGCGGGCCTGAGCACGCCACTGCCGCGCCAGCGCCAGGCCCGACTGCCCAGGCAACATCCAGTCCAGCACCACCAAGTCGGGCAGCATGGCGTCGATCTCGCGCTGCGCCTGTTCGGCGTTGCTGGCGATCGTCACCTCATGCCCGGCATGGCGCAGGTTGATGGAAATGAGTTCAGCGATCGCCGACTCGTCTTCAACCACCACGATATGGCTCATTGTTTGATGCTCACTTGAAATTGCGTCATGGCGGTTTTGGGGCCTGGCCTCAAGAGCTTGCCCGCTTGCAGGCGGGCAGATCCTTCGGCAGGTACTCGTGAGCACGCAGGTGCTCACTCGGTCCGGCCTCAAGAGCTTGCCCGCTTGCAGGCGGGCAGATCCTTCGGCAGGCACTCGTGCGCACGCAGGTGCTCACTCGGTCCGGCCTCAGCGAACAAGGTTCTCTATTGCGTCCAGGGAGTTGTGGCGCACATCCGTGCCCTTGACGATGTAGATGATGGCTTCGGCCAGGTTCTTGGCATGGTCGCCTACGCGCTCCAGCGCCTTGGCCACAAACACCAGGTCAATCGCCGATGAAATGGTGCGCGGGTCTTCCATCATGTAGGTGATGAGCTTGCGCATCAGGCCGTCAAACTCCTGGTCGATCTGGTCGTCGTGACGCAACACCTCGACGGCGGCCTCGATGTCGAGCCGCGCAAACGCGTCGAGCGCCTTGCGCAACTGCTTGGTGGCGAGCTCGCATTCATAAGCCAGGTCGGCCACCGGCAAACGCAGCCGGCTCGACATGCCCGAGCTGAGCAATCGCTGAACCGTGCGGGCAATGCGTGCCGCCTCGTCACCAATGCGCTCAAGATTGGCGATGGTTTTGGCGATGGCGATCAGCAAGCGCAGGTCACGTGCGGTGGGTTGGCGGCGGGCGATGATGGACGACAGATCGTGATCGATCTCGACTTCCATCGCGTTGACGCGGGTCTCGTTTCGGAGCACCTCCACGGCCACATCACCACTGAAGGTGGACAGCGCATACACCGCCTGCGCCACCTGGGACTCCACCAGTCCGCCCATCTCCAGCACGCGCGTGGAGATGCCGCTGAGTTCAGCGTCGAACTGGGTTGAAAGATGCTTGTCGCTCATCATTTGATCCTTTGATTTGCCAACACTGGCCGCGCCTCGAGCGGCGAGGAGCCGATCATCCTGGTCAAGATTACCCAAAGCGCCCAGTGATGTAGTCTTCTGTGTCCTTCCGCTTGGGCTTGGTGAACACCTCGGAGGTGGGGCCAAACTCGATCAAGTCGCCCAAGTACATGTACGCGGTGTAATCCGAGCAACGCGCGGCTTGTTGCATGTTGTGGGTGACGATCAACACCGTGTAGTCGGTCTTGAGCTCATGAATCAGCTCTTCGATCTTGCCGGTGGAGATCGGATCGAGCGCCGAGCAGGGCTCGTCAAGCAACAACACCTCGGGTTTGATGGCAATGCAACGCGCAATGCACAGGCGCTGCTGCTGGCCGCCCGACAGTCCTGAGCCACTTTGATCGAGTTTGTCTTTGACCTCGTTCCACAGCGCGGCCTTTTTGAGCGCCCACTCCACACGCTCGTCCATCTCGACCCGCGGCAGGGTTTCAAACAGCTTCACGCCAAAAGCGATGTTGTCGTAGATCGACATCGGGAACGGCGTGGGCTTCTGGAACACCATGCCAATCTTGGCGCGGATCAAGCTCACATCAAGCTTGCGGTTGAGGATGTTCTCGCCATCGAGCAAGATTTCGCCCTCGGCGCGCTGCTCAGGGTACAGCTCGAACATGCGATTGAAGGTGCGCAGCAAGGTGCTCTTGCCACAACCCGACGGCCCGATAAAGGCCGTAACTTTGTTGGCGGGCAATTCGAGGTTGATGCGCTTGAGCGCGTGGAACCCACCGTAGTAAAAGTTCAGGTCACGCACCGAAATTTTCGAGTGTTCGGTGGTTTGGCTGTCGACTCGGGCGTCCATGGAAATCACTCTCAATGTTTGTCGCGAAAGAACACGCGGGCGGCAACGTTGAGCGCCAGCACACCCAGTGTGATCAGGAACACCCCGGCCCACGCCAGTTTTTGCCAGTTTTCATAGGGGCTCATCGCGAACTTGAAGATCGTGACCGGCAGGCTGGCCATCGGTTGACTCAGGTCGCTGGTCCAGAACTGATTGGACAAAGCCGTGAACAGCAAGGGCGCGGTCTCGCCGGCCACGCGCGCAATGGCCAGCAGCACACCGGTGAGCACCCCCGCGCGGGCAGATTTGAGGGTGACCGACGCGATCACTTTCCACTTCGGCGTGCCCAACGCGTAAGCCGCTTCACGCAGCGCGTTAGGAATCAAGCTGAGCATGTTCTCGGTGGTGCGGATGACCACGGGGATCACGATCAGCGCCAGCGCCAACACACCCGCGTAGCCCGAAAAACTTTTCGCCCTGGCCACGACAGCCGAATAGATGAACAGGCCAATCACGATCGACGGCGCTGACAACAGGATGTCATTGAAGAACCGCGTGGCGTGGCCCAACTTGGTCTTTTGACCGTACTCGGCCAAGTAGATGCCGGCCATCACCCCGATGGGCGTGCCGACCAAGGTGGCCAAGCTCACCATCACCAACGAGCCAAAAATGGCGTTGGCCAAGCCCCCAATGTCGGCCTGCGGCGGGGGCGTCATCTCGGTGAACACCGCCAGCGTCAAGCCGCCCCAACCCAGGCGAACGGTCTCGGCAAGGATCCAGATCAACCAGAACACCCCAAAGGCCATGGCGCTCATCGCCAAGACCAGGGCCAGCACGTTGCGGCGCTTGCGACTGTTGTGCATCGCCAATCTGCCCGCTTGCTGGGCATCTGTGAATTTGGCGGTGGGTTTCATAACAGCAGTCATGAGCGAGCTCCTTCACCCTTGCGCAACTGCGACAGCAGCAGCTTGGACAGCGCCAGCACTACGAAGGTGATGAAGAACAACACCAAGCCCAGGTAGATCAACGAGGCTTGATGCAAGCCTTCGCCGGCTTCGGCAAACTCATTGGCCAGTGCCGAGGTGATGCTGTTGGCCGCTTGGAACACCGACAACGAATCAAGCTGATTGAAGTTGCCGATCACAAAAGTGACCGCCATCGTTTCACCCAAGGCTCGGCCCAAACCCAGCATGATGCCGCCCACCACGCCAGCCTTGGTGTAGGGCAAAACCACCCTTGAGACCACCTCCCAGGTGGTGGCGCCCAAGCCATACGCAGACTCTTTGAGCAAGGGCGGCGTGACCTCAAACACATCCCGCATCACCGAGGCAATGAACGGAATCACCATGATCGCCAGGATGATGCCGGCCGACAAGATGCCAATGCCCACGGGCGGGCCAGAGACCAGCGCCCCAAGCACCGGCACGCCCTTGAACGCGGCCTGCAGCGGCTGCTGCACGTAGGTGGCCAAGATCGGCCCGAACACCAGCAAGCCCCACATGCCATAAACGATGGACGGCACGGCCGCCAGCAACTCGATGGCAATCCCCAGCGGCCTTTTCAGCCAGCCTGGCGACATTTCAGTGAGGAACAACGCGATGCCGAAGCTCACCGGCACTGCGATCAGCAAGGCAATGAACGAGGTCATCAGCGTGCCGTAAATCATCACCAGGCCGCCGAACTTTTCCTGAACAGGATCCCAGTCCGTGGACCACAAAAAACCCAGGCCAAAGTGTTTGATGGCCGGTGCCGCGCCAATCAGCAGCGAGACGATGATGCCCACCAGCAAAGACAGCGTGAGCCAGGCGGCACCATGGGCCAAGAAGGAAAACACGGTGTCCGCCCATGGCGCCACGCGCCGGCGCTCAGGCGGCCGTTTTTGAGGCGTCGCACGCTCGGTTGTTGGATACGGGCTGGCTGGAAGGATTGCGGCCACAGGGCCTCCGCTCGGCTGAAAGAACAACTTGAATCAAACAGACGCTGTCACCGGCGCCCGCGCCGATTGGCAAAGCCCATCACTTGAAGGCGACGGCCTTGCCCGCAGCGTCCTTGATGTTGTCGGCCCACTGCTTGCGAACCAACTCCTTGACGTTGGCCGGCAGCGCCACGTAGTCAAGGTCATCGGCCGTCTGGTCGCCATTCTTGTACGCCCAGTCAAAGAACTTCAGCGCGTTGCTGGCATTCACCGGCTTGTCCTGTGTCTTGTACATCAGGATGTAGGTGGGGTTCGTGATCGGCCAGGCATCCTTGCCAGGTTGCTCGGTGGTGATCTGGTAGAAGGTTTTGTTCCAGTCGGCACCGGCTGCCGCAGCTTTGAATGCGGTGTCGCTAGGCGTCACGAAATGGCCGTCCTTGTTGCGCAGCAAGGTGTAAGTCATCTTGTTTTGCTTGACGTAGGCGTACTCGACATAACCGATCGAATTGGGCAGGCGCTGCACAAAGGCGGCCACGCCCTCATTGCCCTTGCCACCCGCGCCGATGGGCCAATTGACAGCCGTGTTTTCGCCAACCTTGGCTTTCCATTCAGCGTTCACCTTGGACAAATAGTTGGTGAAGATGAAGGTTGTGCCCGATCCATCGGCGCGGCGCACCACCGAAATATCGGCCGCAGGCAAGGGCACACCAGGGTTCAGCGCGGTCAGCGCCGTGTCGTTCCATTTGGTGATCTTGCCCAGGAAGATGTCGCCCAGCACCTGGCCAGTCAACTTGATCTGCCCCGGTGCGATACCCACGATATTGACCACCGGCACCACGCCACCAATCACGGTCGGGAACTGGATCAAACCATCTTTGGCGAGGTCTTCATCCTTGAGCGGCATGTCCGACGCACCGAAATCGACGGTCTTGGACTTGATCTGCTTGATGCCGGCGCCGGACCCTACCGACTGGTAGTTGATGCGCGCACCAGTGGCCTTGTGGTAGGCGTCAGCCCACTTGGCGTAGATGGGCGCGGGGAAGGTGGCACCCGCACCCGTCACATCCTGGGCCGAGGCAAAAACAGGGGCCAGGGCGGCGGAAACCAGGACAGCACGGAGCAACATCGAATTCATGATCATGGGCCTTTCAGCTCGTTGGAATGGCAGGTCTTGCACCAGTCCTGAACTCTATTCAGCCCGTATGACAGCCGCGTGACGCACTGTCATATTTGAAATATGACGTCGCCGA
>JAYWDK010000084.1:0-18021 GCA_043779845.1 Betaproteobacteria bacterium
GACCACCGCCAGCGCTTGCATCACCTGGTCCACCACCGAGCCGGGCAGCGGTGCATCCAGTGGCTTGCGCTGGATCATGGCGCGCGGTGCGCGGGCTTGCTGCACCACGTGCGCCAGCTCGTGTGCCAGCAGGCGCCGGCCTTCGGGGGCGCCGGGCGCGTATTGGCCGGCGCCAAAAACGATGTCGCGCCCAACGGTGTAAGCCCGGGCCTGTAGCGCCTGCGCCGCGTGCGCCGCCTGGCCATCGGCATGTACCCGAACCTGGCTGAAATCGTGGCCAAAACGGGGCTCGAAAAATGCACGCTGCGCTGGCGCCAAAGGCTCGCCGCCACGGCTTTCGGCGTGGGTGGTGGCTGGGGTGGCAGCCGCCGGGGCTGGCCCCGAGCCAGCTTTGGCCGCCGGTGGCGCTGCACTGCCCATGACCTGATCGGCCACCGCATCGGCTTCGCGCTCCTTGGAGTCGCCCGCTGGGCTGAACTTGGCCTTGGCCTGCACCCCCAGCGCCAGGCCACGCCACGCCGAGCTGGCCGCGCTCGCTGCGGCTGCACCGGTTGCCCAGCGGCTGCGGGCCATCTGCCCGGTTGCACTGGGCGCAACAGCGCGGGCTTTGGCGTCCAGCAGGGCCGGGCAAGCATCGCGTTGAGCGTGGACCATGTCAGGCGTCCTGGCGGCTCATCACGGCGCCATCGGGCGCACGGGTGACCAGTTCGAGAAGAAATCCATCCGCCGCGTAGCGGTATTCGGTGCTGCTGATCAACTCGCCGTCCGCAGAGCGAAGGTTCTCGCGCAGCGGATTGCCATCAGCGTCGTATTCGCGCTCGAGAATTTTGATCACCTTGGCGGCTGAGCTTACGTGCCAGGTACGCCATCGCTTTCCGCCGTGCGAGACGATTTCAACGGGAGAATGAATCTCGGCGCGCACACCGGCAGCGAGACGACCGAGGTCGGCGAGTGCTGGGCCCGGATCGTCCCATCCTTGGTAGATCAAGCTGTCCAGTTCGTTGTCGATGATGCGACGGTAGCGCCGCATCGGTTCGCCATCTGTCACGACATACCGGCCTCGCGCCTGTGCTTCAGTCTCGCTCAGCTCGGTCATGGCGTCAGCGTTGTAGAAGGTTTCGAAGTAGCGAAGCGAGCTCATAGCGAGGGTCCTAGATCGAAGTCCGAGCCCTTCACGATCAGCGTCGCCTGAACCTCAAGGGGTTTGCCGTCGGCGCCCAGCGTCAGGGGTCTCACGGTGCTGCCGATCGACGGATTGTGATCGGGGAAAAATTCATACGACGGGATCTTGTTCTTCTTGATGCTGATTGCCAAGGCATCACGCTCCTTCTTGCTCGGCGCGTTGTCGAGGAACTTCTTCGAGAGCCGATCGAACTCGGCCTGATCAACGTCGATCTTCATATCGATGTCGCCCGGCGTCTTGCTGTGCATCGCACTGCCCTGGACATTCGCCCGGCCCTTGATCCCGCGCGCCGTGATTTCCGAGTCCACGGTGCTGATGAAGCTGTCGTAACTCGCCTTGTCCTTGAAACCAAACGGGTGCCCCTGCTTGCGGGCCTGGGCCAGGTTGTCCAGCGACTCGCCAATGCGCTCGCCGGTGTTTTCTGGCACGTCGAGTCGTCCACCAGTGCCGCCTTCCGAGACGGCCTTTCGTGCCTTCTTCTGCGCCTTGTAGACGTACGAGCGCAGGATATCTTCGACATCCTTTGGGTTCGCCGATTCCTCCAGGGCCTTGATGATCTTTTCGACTTCGTCCTGGGTCGCCGACTCGAGTGCGCGCAAGGCGTCGGGGTGACGCTTGACGAGCACGTCCATCTTCGTCTTGGGGATGGTAGGAAATCGCGCCGCGAGCGTCTCGCCCGGATTGCGCATGAACGGCAGGTCGGAAATTCCGTGGCTGTGGGCCACCGAGGCGCGGATGTCATCGCGTGCGGCCTTCGAGACGCCGGTGAGCTTGTCGAACTCGATCTGCGCTTGCGCGAGCTTGGCGGCATCGGCTTGGCCGGGCCCGAGATTTTGTCCGGCTTCGGCGAGCAGACGGTCACCCTGGCCGAGTGCTTTCATGTCGGCGTCGCTGAGCTTCGCAAGATCGGTGGCCGAGAGCCCAGTCCTGTCAAGCGCGGGCGCGATGCGGTCGGGGTTGACCTTCAGCTCACCGAGACGATTCCGGATCATCGCGCGATCCATCTCGACCAGCGTGCTCGACTTCTTCAGCGCACCCAGCGGGTTCTTGTATTTGAGCAAGCGGTCCGCAAGCGTCGGGTCTTCGACCAGCATGGCGCCGAGCCGCTCGAGATCGGCAGCGCTTGCCGACTTGAGCTTGGGCAGCAGCGTCTTGTCGAGCTTGTTGATCATCACCAGCGCCTTGCCGGAAAGATCGTTGGCGGCTGGCAGTAGCGGGCTGAGTGCCTTCTTGAGTTCGGCGATCTTCTCGGCGCTCGGGGCCAGCTCTTTGGCGGTGTCGGCGAGTGCCTTGCCCTCTTCCCACGCCTGCTTGACCTTGGCGAGCTCTTCGGGCGTCATGTCGGCCAGCTTGGCCAGCGCACGTGCTTTTTTGATCTCCTCGATGAAGATCAGGCCGTTGTTGCCGATTTCCTTGAATTTTGCCGCCGCCATCTTGACGAGTTGCTTGTAGACGTCCGGATCGGTGAACGGACCCGGGAAGCCGTAGGCGCGGCTGCCCAGAATTTTGCCCAGCTCGGTGGACGCCTCGGCGTAGCTCTTTTTTGCAGCGCCTGCCTTCTCGGCGGCACGGGCGATCTTGGCGTCGATTTCACTCGCCTGCTCTAGCGTGCGCACCGCCTTGTTGAACTTGACCAGATCGCTGCCGGCGTTGAGTGCCTTCGCCGCAGGCCCGAGCGCACGCACCGCTTTGACGGCAGCGCCCATGTCCAGCGCAGCGCCTGCGATGGCGATCACCAGCCACACCACAGACGGGTCGTCAACGAGGCCAACGCCCGCGAGCTTCTGGTTCTGCGAGTACTCCTTGTACTCCTCATACGCTTGATACGCGCTGAGGCCAAAGGCACCGGCCGCAGCGCCCGCGGCAATCAGTGCGGGCGTCGCGGTGCCGAGTGAGACGACCGTGAGTGCAATCGCGACGATGGCGACGAGGATGCCGACCACGATCTTCTGGATCATGTCCTCGCGCATCTTGTCCTTGATGATCAGGTCGTGGACGGACCCTTCCTTGATGCCCTGCTGCAGATAGAACTGCGGCATCATCTTTTCCATTCTGTAGATCAGATCGGCTTTGCCATCAAGCTCGCCGCGCGCGTCCTTCACGGCCTCTTTGCGCGTTGCGATGTAGCCCGCAAGCACCGCGCCGAGTTGGGTTTCGTCGGCGGTCGCGAGCTTCGACTTGTCGATGCGTCGATCGAGTGAGAGCCCGTCTTCTTGAAAGACAGGATGCTCTGGCTCTAGGCTCTTCACCTGGGCTGCGGCGTTGTCACGGGCCGCCGTGCCTGCTGCCAAGGCCTGCTTGGCGACGGCCGGGTCATAGGGTTTTGCTGGCCTCGTGCCGCCATTGCCCGGCAGCCGCGATCGTTCCTCCTGGTCGTGGCGCTGCGTTTGCTCGGCGTAGATCGCCTCGTTCGTCTTGAAGACCTTGTATTGCTCGCGCACGCCGCCCAACTTTGCGTGCAGGGCCGAAACCTCCGTCGGGTCTTTGTAGCGCTCGCCTTCACGGTAGAGACGGCCGGCGTACTTGTCGAGCACGTCCAAAACCTGCTTCGCCGATTCAGTCGCGAAGCCCGTCAGGAACTGGTCGATGTAGTTCTCAAACGCGGCGGTCCCGGCAAAATCGTGGGCCTTGAGCTGTTTTTCGAGTTCTGCTTTTTCGTCTTGATTTGATCCGGGCGAGATCATCTCGAGCGTCTGCCAGGCGCGAAACAGTCTGTAGACGCCCTGAAGCCCTTCGAGCTTGGTCATCGTCTCGTTGTGCGCTTCGCTGGCCTTTTTCCGCTCGGCCATTTTGGCGGCGTAGCCGTCGACCGAGGTCTCGAAAGTGCTCAGATCGGTGGTTGTGCCGGTGACCTTGCTCGCGTAGTCGGCGGCCTGACCCGCCGGCATGGCTTCGATCTTTTTCGCGATGCGGAACAGCTGGTCGTAGTCAGCCGGCGTGAGATCCCGGCCCTTGATGCTGGTGCCAATCAGCAGCTTCACGCTGGGCGGCAGATTTGCGATGGTTTCGTGCTGGAAGAGCAGTTCGTCGCGAATCGCCTTCCAGAGATCGGCTTTGCCCGTCTCGCCGGCCAAGATCCTGTCCGAGCTGCCAGTCGCCGCGCTGAAGCGGCGATCGATCTCCGCCATCAGTGCTTCCTTGTCCGTGCCAGCCGGTGCGCCTTGGAACGCTGTTGCGCGCTCCTGCGCACCGACCACAGCGCCCGTGTCATCGGTGGCGATGCCTTTTGCCTGATTGGCCTGAGCGCGGTGCTTTTGCAGCACCAACAACTCGACCCCCAGCGGAATCGGGCTGTCCTTGACATCGAAGGACGTCTTGGAAAGCTGCCACTTGATGTTGGCAACCGGGCCGCCGAACACCTGCTTCATCGCGATGAGCTTGAACTGCTCGGCGCTCAGCGTCTCGGTGATGGCGATCTGGAAGGAGACGAGAGTCGGCTTCGGATTGCCCTGCGGCGCAGGGTCGCCAGGCGCCCTTTGTATTGAAGGCGGTGCCGACCTCAGCCGCCGCGCTGGCAAGCCCTGCACCACTCGGCTGGCCACATCGTCGGCCTCTCGCTCGGCCGGACTGGCTGACGGCGCCACGGCCATTTTCTGGGGGGTGTTGTGGTCGGATCGACTCTGCTGCACCACGTGCGTCAACTCATGCGCCAGCAGACGCTTTCCTCGCTCAGACCGCGGGTTGAGTTCGCCTGCAGCAAATACGACATCGCGCCCACTGGTGAAGGCCCGCGCCTGGAGGCTGGTCGCCGCTGCGTTGGCCAACGTGCCGGCGTGGATGCGCACGCCACTGAAATCGTGGACAAAGCGAGGTTCGAAAAAGGCGCGGCTGACTGAATCGAGTGGCTGGCCCGAGCCCAGACGGCTTGTGAAATCGGCGGCCACCTCGGTTGGGCCCAGCTCGCCGCCCGTGTTTTGCCTTGGCAAGATGGCATCAGGCCTGAGCAACAAACCATCCGCCGCCACGTCAGAGGGATCGCCAGAAGCGCCGCCTTGCCGCTTGGGCGCCAGACCCAGACCCGGACCCAGCGCCAGCCGCGCCCAGGCCGGGTTGAAGGCGGGCTGGGCGACGGGCTGGGGCGGTGTGATCCCGGCTGCCGCTTTGGCCAATTTTGCGGCCGGCGCCGGGCTGCCGCTGGCGGCACGGCTGGGTGCGCGCTTGGTTAATTTGGCGGCGAGCATGGCCTCATCCCGTTCGCTCAAGATCGGGTCTGGGCTTCATCGCCTGCCGCCTTGGCCGCCCAGCCGCCGCTTTATGTTCCCGCGTTCAGCTCAAAAAAGATCACCTCGTCGAAGTCGTCCGGCTTTTGCAGGATGTCGGTCAACTGGGCACGGTCATTGGCGTTGAGCGCCTCCACGGTTTGGCGTGATGCCGCCACCGCCGGCCGGCCGGCCAGCGCCAAGGCGGCCATCACGCTGGCCAAGCGGGTGGGTGCACCCACGTCGGGTGCCGCCTTGGTGGTGGCCAAGGTCACGCCTAGCACGGGCTGGTTGGGCGTTAGGTTTTTGATGAAATCCAGCAAGGCCGTGCCCTGCGGCGCGTTGTTGATGAATTGCAGCGGGCCAAAAGGCGCTTCGCGGTTCAAAAAATGGTTGGGCCGATCCCAGCCGCCATAAATCATCAGCGCGCGGCGCGTGACTGTGGGCGTGACGGTGAACAACAGCATCACGCCATCAGCGTCGTCCGGCACGGCGGCGTCGGGGTAAGGGATCAGCGCATCAACCACCGTGCCCTTGGCCTCTTTGCTGCTGCCGCTGATCGCCGTCTCAAAGGTTCTGAGGCGGTCAAGCTGCAGGCCGGCGTCGGTTTCGCCCACCGCGCCCACGGCGGCATAGGCGATCACCAGCCCGGGTAAAAACGACTTCCAGTCGGACGCGGCCGCTGCCATATCGCTCGAGGCCGTGGCCGTGCCGCCGGCAAAACTCAGCACCAGGCGGAGCTTCTCCTCGCGCTCCTGGATCAGCATCCAGGTTTGCAGTTGCTTGGCCAGAACCAAAGGGTCTTTGAGCGCTTGCTCAAAGTTGGCAATGTCGGATTTCACCAGATCCAGGCTGTCAAAACTGCGCTCGATCACCCGGTAGCGGCGCGGCGCGGGCGGCGCCGCCGGCACCACCTCCACCGCGCAGTGGCGCTCGCGCCGCCGCGTGAACGCCACCCAGTCGCGCACGGCCTGGATCACCAGCTCGGGCGTGCCGGCGTCGGCCGCCGGGAACAGCAAGGCCAGGGCCTGGGCCTTGAGTTCGGGCTCGCTGATCAGCAGCGCGGCCTGCACCATGTCCAGCCCATGCAGCGCGTACTGGTGGTAGGCGTTGTTGGGGTCGGCCAGGCTGGCGTCGGCACCCAGCACGTACTGGCCCAGCGGAAAGACCTGTTCGGGGGCGCCCGGGGCACCCGGCAGCACGATGGCCAACAGGTAGGCGATTTGGGCGCCGTTGCCGGCGAAGTTTTTGGTGATGCGCAACAAGGTGCTGGCCTTGGCGTCCAGGCGCAGATCCAGGCTCACCGAGCCGTTGGCTGAATCACCGCTTGAGCGCAGCACCACCGCCCAGTTGAAGCGCTCGGTCAGCAAAAACTCGGTGGTCTTTTGTGCCGGCTGGTCTTCTTGCACCAGGCCGATAGCCAAGATGCCGTTCAGCGATCCGCCCTGCACCAGCACGCCGCTGGCCAGGCTGGCGCTGCTCACGGTGAGCGTGCCGTTGAAAGCCAGCTCGATGGCCAGCGGCGTGGCCGGCCGGGTGGCCAGCACCAAACGCAGCTGCAGGGCCGTGTGCGCGCCCACGCTCAGCGTGCGCGGGCTGGCGTCGATGTGTGCGCTGAGCCATAGGCCGTCCACGGTTTCGGTGGCGCCCGACGCCCGGGTGGCGCCCAGATCGCTGCTGCCGCCCTGGGCCGCCAACGCGCCCGCGCTGATGTAGTTGCGCGCCAGCGAGGCCGCGTTGGCCACCTTGGCATCGAGCTTGACGCCCTGGGTGCTGGCCCGCTTGACGAAGGCGTTGCTGTAGAGATTGCCGGTGATGTTGACGGCTTTGACCGTGCTGGCGCGGCTGGCGCTGTCGCTGGCCGAGGCGCCGGCTGGCGTGGCGTTGGGCGTGGCGTTGGGCGTGGCGTTGGGCGTGACGTCGGGCGTGATGTTTGGCGTGATGTTTGGCGATAGGGTGCCGGGGCTCACGCCGTCTTTGGCCACGTTGACGGGCCTGGCCATGGCGCGGGCCAGCACTTGCAGCTTGGGCACCACCACCTGGCTTAAGCCCGCCGCCGCGCTGTGGTGCGCGGTGCCGCCACCCGCCAGCAGCCGCTCGCGCGCGGCGCCTTTGTAGGCCAGGCCGCCGGTTTGCTGGGCGCTGAAGTTGAGCGAGGCGTCGTACAAGCCCTCGCTTGATGGTGCGGCGTTGATCAGCGCCGTGCCGTCGGGCACCAGGATGTCCACCCGCGGCTTTTGGGTGGCGTCGTCCAGGCCTTGCAGCAGCGAGATGCGGTCCATGTGCTGGGCTTCTTCAATCGCATGGGCGATGGTGTCGGCCGTGGTGACGCAAAAGCGCAGGTCCAGGCCCTCGCCCAGCAGCGCCCTGACTTGCTGGTTCACGCTCAGCGCGCTGCCCGTGACCACCGGCAAGTAGCCCGCCGGGGGCAGCGCGCCCAGTCCCAGCGAGATCAGCACACGCTCGCTGGGCGCGGCGGGCGTGGCGCCAGCCTTCAAGGCGGTGGCCAGGCGCTCATGCAGATCGGCTATTTGCGTCATCGACAGCTGCAGCAAGGCCGGGCGCTCGGCCAGGTTGGCGGCGGTGCTCAGGCTGCGGTAGCTGGCCAGCCCCGTGCGCACCTGGGCCACAAACTGCGCGGCGTCGTCGAGCGCGCGCTGGGCGAGCTGGTTCTTGGCGCTGCCCACGCCCACGGTCGTCACCGAGCCCAGCGCATCGGCCAACTGGCACTGGAACTGCAACACCTGCGCCAAAAACACGTCCCATGGCCGCATGCGCATCTTCCACTGCCAATAACGCTTGGCGGGCGCGTCCATGCGCTCGCGGCGCACCGTCCAGGCGTCCAGGAACAGCGTGCCCGATCCCGAGCGCGCCACCACCGCCAGCGGCACCTCGCAGCAATCATGGCGGTAGCCCGCGCCCAGGCACCAAGTCTCGGTCAGCAGGCCGGCGCGTGAGATGGCGCTGGGGTGGCGCAGGCCCTCGTCGGCAAACCAGGCACTGGCCACCTTGAAGCGCAGGTATTTGTCGGCGTCGATGTTGACCGCCTTGCTGGTAGGCAGGGGCGTGACCAGTTGCAGCGGGATTGCGCGCAGCACGATGCCGTCCAGCCGGTACGGCCGGTCGCTGGCCGTGACGCAGGCGTCCTGGCAGCTCAGGCCATAAACGTCTTGCTGGCCGCACAAGGCCTCGGCGGCGCAGATCGTGATCACGTACAGGTTGCCGGTTTGCAGCACCGTGACGGGCGGCGGCGCGGCCAGCTCAACACAGTCACTGAAGCCATCGGTTTTGCCCGTTGCATCCACCGGCTGGGCGGCCACTTTTTGGCTGGCATCGATCAGCGCCCGCACACTTTGCGTGACCGTGGATTGCAGCAGCAGAACCTTGCCAGACGGATCGACGGCCAGGCCCGGGCCGATCTGCAAGTTGTCGCCACTGCCGAGCACGGTGTCGTAGCCGTACACCACGCCCGGCCCCAGGCCCTGGTTGGACAAGCCCACCAACTGGCGCAGATAACTTTGCTCGACGTTGAAATCATCGGCGCGCAAAAACTTGCCGTCGAAGTAGTTCAAGCGCCGCAGCGGCGTGGACGGCTCGACGATGGTGATGCCGGCGGCGTCGCCGACCAGCAGCAGCGGCGTGCCCGAGGCATTGCCTGTGGTGGAGGCCATGGCTAGCTCCTGATGAACAGCTTGACAAAATCGACGCCGTCATCGGTGCCGCCGGCCCCGGGGGCCCCCAGCGCGGCGCCGTCGTCGGCGGACAAAAGCGGCGTGGCGCCCGTGCCTCGCGCCACCAGGCGCAGCCGCGTGCCGGTGGGCGCGCTGGCCAGATCAATGCGCACCGAGCCGTCGCCTTGCAAGGCCGCGGCCGTGATCACCATCGGCGCCCAGCCCGTGGTGTCGCCGTAGTCGCTAACCCAGAATCCGGCAGGGCTGATGGACGCCGCCGCCAGCGGTCGGCTGGTGAGCAAGGTGATGGTTTGCTCACCGAGCTTCGCGTCCAGCACGGTGGGGCCGGTGGTGGCCGGGGCGGCGGGGGCGGGCGCGCCAAACAGCGGGCCGCACAACAGCTCCTGGATCGTGGCTGTCGCGATGTGCGACGGCCGCACCGTGATCACCGGGCTGGGCAGCGGCGTGCCCAGGGCCCAGCCGCCCGAGTCCCCGGCCTGGCCGGCCTTGGGCAGCAGCACCACGTCGGCCAGGTCGGCCAGCAGCAGATCACAAGGGTCTTCCGGAAACATCGACGCCGGCAAGCTTTGGGTGGCCGTTTGCGGCCTCAGGCCGGCCGCGTCGAACGCCGCCAATTCACGCAGCGCCTGCAGCCAGGCCGCCGGCTGCTGCACCGCCGGCAAGGCCTGGACCAGCGCACGCCGCGCCGCCACCTCGGGCAGCGCTGGGTCGTCGGCCTCCAGCCCAAAGAGCTGGCGCAGGCGGTGGTAGCCGGGGTCTTTGGGCACCGCCAGGCCGGGCCGCAGCAGCAGCTCGACGGTCTCAAAAACACGCGAAAACGCCGTCTCGGTTTGCGCCCCGGCGCAGGGCTCCAGCAGAGCCGGCACCGGCCGCGTCAAACAAGCTTTGAAGCGCGCCACCACGTGCAAACTGAAGCGCACGCCGCCGCCCTCCACGGGCTCAAATGTGAAGCTGGGGTCTTTTTGGTTGGCGGCATACCAGGCGCCCAGATCAACGCAGGCCTGGCGCTCCAGGTGCAGCTCGTGGCCGGCTGCGTCCAGCCCCAGGCCGGCATCCACCGTCAGCTCCTGGCGGGTATTGAAGGCCACGTTGAAGCCCCAGACCACGCCCTCGCGGTGCAGCCAGGCGTTGTGCAGCCGGATCTTGCCGCGTGGGTAGGCCTGGCCGGTGTCCAGGTCGTCCACGCCCAGCAACATGCCAAAGTGAAACTGCAAGGCCGTGAACGGGTTGACCGGCAGCAGCGCCGCTTCGGTGCCCTGGCCTGCCGCCACGCAGGCGCTTGAGTCGACGATCATGGCCATGGGGCCTCCTCATCTCGATGGGTCGGTGGATCGGTCAGTACGTGTCGCCCCGGATGGCGCTGGGCGCGCGGCTGCTCAACGCGGCCTGGGCTGCGGCCAGCCGGGCTTGGCTCAAGGTGATGGCATCCGTGCGGGCGTCGGCGCGGCGCAGCGCCTGCTCGGCCACCGCCAGGGCGCTGGTGTAGTCGGTCTCGGCGTTGTCCATCACTGTTGCCAGCGCGGGCAGGTCCAGCACCGCCAGCTGGTTGAGCGCGGCCAGGCCGTCCAGGTAGGCCAGCAAGAACTGCCAGGCCGGATCGGGCACCACCGCCTGCCACTGGTCCAGATCGGCCTTGTTGGCGGCGGCAAAACTGGCCAGCGCGCCGTCAAACGCCGATTGGGCCGCGCTGATGGCCGCGCGCTTGGCGGCCACGGTGGCGTCGGTGGCGAGCAGGTCCACGTTGCTGCCGATCTGGCTGAGGATTTGTGCGTCCAGCGCGTCTTGCGCGTCAAACACGGCTTGCAGATCGGCGTCCAGCGTCTCGGCGCCCGGCTCGGCGGCGGCGCCCAGCGCGCCCAGCGCGGCGAGCTGGGATTTTTCAGCGGCGCTCAGCACGTCGGGTGTGGCGCCGGTGGCGTCCAGCTCAATGGCCTCCAGTTTTTGCAGCACGGATTTGGCGCTCGCATAACGTGTTAGCGACACAGCCACCGTCTCTGCCAACGCGGCCTGCGCCTGCTGCAAAACCAGCGCTTTCTGACTGACGGCGCCGGCCAAGCCCGCGTCGCTGGCTTGGCCGTTGGCTTGGGCGTCCAGCGCCAGGGCCAGCCCGGTTTGCAAATCGACCAGCCGGCCACTGCGGGTGTCGCGCCGCTTGCCGGCAATCGTCAGCAAGGCCGTGGGGAAGTTTTTGCCAATGCGGGTTGCGGCGTGGCTGGCGGTGGTGCCCGCTCGCAGCGCCGTGGCGTCGGCCTTGATGCTGGCCAAGGGCGGCGCTGCGATGGCCGACTTGAGCGCCGCGCGCTGCTGGGCATCAACGCCGGCCCGCGCGATGGCCGCGCCCACCATGGCCAGGCGCGCACTGGCACGGGCCAAGGTGGCGACTGTGGCGTCGGCCTGGGCCGTGGCGTCGGCCAGCGCGGCTTGGTCATCAAGCACACGGCCTTGCAAGCCACGCTGCTGGATCACCGCCGTGGTGATCTTGACGATCAAGGCGCTGGCGTCGGCCGGCACGGTGATCACGGCCAGTTGGGCGCGCTGGGCCTTGATGTTGGCGTCACCCAGATCCAGCGCCTTCAGGTTGGCCGCCAGCTGGGTGGTGGCGGTTTTTTGCAGCGCCTGGGCGGTGCCCAGGTCTTTTTGGCCCGCGGTTTGGCCGGCCTGGTGGATGAGGTATTGCTGCTGCCAAAACTGCAAGGTGGTGAGCGCCATGGTCTGTCTCTCCTCAGGTTGGTGGGTACCCGGCGGGCACGCCGGGGAAGGCTTTGCCGGACTTCTCGTACTCGCGGGCAATCGCCGCGATCAAGTGCTTGCGGCCGATGGCGCCGCCGTCGGCGGCCGCCAAAAATCCGGCGGCTACCGAGGCGTTGCGCACCTGGCCGCCGGTGATCGGGTACAGGCGCGCCAGCTCGGGCAGGTGTACGTCAGCCGCCAGCGGGGCCGTGGCGGGCAGGTGGCAGCGCCACAAGGCCTCACGTTCGGCTGCGCCCGGCCAATCAAACTCGATGACGAACTCAAGCCGGCGCAAAAACGCCGGGTCGATGTTTTGTTTCAGGTTGGTGGACAGCATCACCAAGCCCTCGAAACGCTCCAGCCGCGCCAGCAGGTAGGCCGTTTCGAGGTTGGCGTAGCGGTCATGCGCGTCGGACACCTCCGTGCGCTTGCCAAACAGCGCGTCGGCCTCGTCAAACAACAGCACGGCCTGGGCGCGCTCGGCGGCGTCAAACACCGCCGCCAGGTGTTTTTCGGTCTCGCCTATCCACTTGGACACCAGCCGCGCGATGTCCACCACCAGCAAGTCCACGCCCAGTGCGTGGGCCAGCACCTCGGCCGAGAGGGTTTTGCCGGTGCCGGGCGGGCCACACAGCAGCACGCGCACGCCGCGCGCGCCGGGCCGGCCGGCCAAAAACTGCCATTCATCCAGCACCAGGGCCTGGTGTTGCAAGCGCTGCAAGGCCTCGGCCAACTGGGCTTTGCGCGCCGGTGGCAGCACCAGCTGCCCCCAGCCCGCCACCGGCCGGCGCACGTTGAGCCCTGGCGTCAAACAGGCGTGGGCGCGGGCGCGCACGCAGTCACCCACGGTGTCCAGGTTGATAGCGCTTGAATCCAACGCGGCCACCGAGCGCAAATCCTGGGCGATGCGGTCGGCCGCGGCGGGCTCCACCAAATAGCGCAGGGCCAAGGTGGCGGCCTGGTCTTGCAGCTCGGGCAGGGTTTGCGCCCAGACCCGCGCCCGGGCGCGTGCGCCCAGCGGCTCCACGTCGAGGTAGAGCACGGGCGCATCGCCCAGGGCCAGCGCAGCGCCCCGGCGCGCGCCCACCAGCACGGCGCCCGGGAAGCCATCCAGGCTGGGCAGCGGCGCGGGTGCGCCGCCGTCGCCGTCAGTCAGCCTGAAAATGGCCAGCGCGCCGCGCGCCAGTGCATGCAGCCGGGCCAGCTTGTCGGCACCGGGCGCCGACGTGCCCGCGCCATCAAAAGCCACCTGGCGCTGCCCGGCGTGGGCGCAGAGCGCGGCGGCGCGGTCGCAGGCGATGTCTTCGCTGTCGGCGCCCAGCACCACCAGGCGCGGCTCGGGCTGGCGCAAGGCCAGCAAGGCGCGCCGTGCGGCGGGGCTGGCCAGCCAATCGTCCAGGCCGGCGAGGGTGGGGTTGGGGTGTAGCGGCAGCAAGACCTGTGGCCAGCAATCCAGGCCACCCAATACCGGCCACAGACCGGCGGCCAGCACCAGGTTTTGTTCAAAAAACCCGCCCTCGCCGCTCAGGCTCAGCAGGCCACAGCGCAGCGCGGCCCCGCCCAGCAATTGCGCACGAAACGCCAAACGCTGAGCGCCGTCGCGGCACAGCAATTGCGCCGCCAGGCCCACCGCTGCCCGGCCCTCGCTGCGCGGGTTCAGGCCACGCAGCACGCTGGCATAACCCTCGTGCTCCTCGGGCAGGGCCGCGAGCAGCAGCAAGTCCAGCTCCAGCGGCGTGAGCCCCAGGCCGTCAACCAGTCGGTCGATCGGCTGGGTGGCGGAGCCTGTGGGCCGGCGATCCAGCGCGCTGCCGGCCCAGGCGGCCAGCGGCCGGCCCTCGGCCACGGGCTCGAACATGGCGTCCAGAAACGCCCGGCTGCTGGCCAGCGCGCCGCCCTGGCCGGCGGGCACGCCGTCCAGCAACAAGGCCAGCCGCGCGCCCAGGATCGCCAGCTCGCGGCTCAAACGCTGGGCTGGCGCCAGACTGGGGCGCGTGGTCGGGTGCGTGGTCGGCATGTCGGTGGGCGCGTGATTTTCGGCCACCGGGCGCGGCGGGCTGTGCAGGGCATCAGTCATAAACGATCCTGATCACCAGGCCCAGCCAGGGCAGCCAGCCCGGGTTGAGATCAAGGCCGGCGCCACGAATTTCGGTGCGCACGTCGTCCAGCGACAAGTGCAGCTCCAGCCAGCCGGGGTCGGCCAGAATGCGGGCCTGGCGCCGGCAGACCCAGGCCAGCAGCGCGGCGTCGGCGGCGGCATCCAGGCCGGTATCGAGGGCTGCATCAACGGGCACATCCTGGCCGGCATCAAGTGGCATGCCAAGCGCTGTCACCACGCCGGGCAGCCGCCGCCGCAGGGCCAGCAACAGCTCGCCGCGCACGACTTGCAGCGCCTGGGCCTCGGCGGCGCTGGGCGCGGGCGCGTTGGCATCGGGCGGCTCGGCGTTGGGCAGCAGGCCGGCCAGCGCCAAGGCGGCGGGGTCCTTGGCTTGCAGGGGCAGCAAACGCAACGCCAGCTGGTGCAAGCCCCAGCGCGGCCCACGCGCCCCCAGCACCGGGTCGGCCAGCCAGCGCTGCGGCCAGCCCAACTCGCCCGCCAGGTTGAGCAAAAACAGCAAGCCGCCGAACGGCGTGCTGGCCTGCACGCGCGTGGCCAGCGGCGCGGCGGCTGGTGGCTCGGCGACGGGGTGCTTGGCGAGGCCGGGCTGGGCGCTTGGCTGGGCGTCTGGCTGGGCGTTTGGTCGAGTGTTTGGCCGAGTGTTTGGCCCGGGTGGGGCGGGACCGGCGGCGGCCGAGGCGCCCAACTCGCCCAACTCGCCGGGACGGCCCATGCCAGCCGAGGCGCCTGAAGGCCGTGCGTTGTGCAAGGGCATGCCCGGCTGCCTTGCGGCTGAAGCGGGCAACTGCCCCGGCGGACCCTGTTGACCAGCCGCCAGCAGGCCGTCGCCCTGGCCCTGGCCGCCGTATGGCAGCACCGCGCCGGCTCGCGTACTTTGGCTGTCAGGTTGATTTGCCGCCGCAGCCACGCCGCGCAGGCCCAAGGAACTTGAACTGGAAGCGTCCGGCGTGGCCCAACGCGCCACAAGAGCGTCCAACAAGCCAGCCCAATCATCGCCAGGCCCCGCCAAGCGCGCAGGCTCGGCTTCGGCCAGCACCAGCGCCGCCAGCGCGCGCTGGGCGGGCCAGTCAGCACCCACCGCTGAGCGCCGCGCAGATCCTGGCCAGGCGGGCGCCGGGCTGGCGTCGGCGGCGCGCGCCATGGCCGACAGTCGCAACAGCCGCTCACATTCGATGTTGGGTTTTGAGGCCGAGCGTCCCGGTTGCCCCGGTTGCCCGGGTTGCGCCGGTTGCCAAAGCCAGGCCGGGTTGGCCCCCGCGCCTTGCAGCACCGCGCCGGCCAGCTTGTGCAGGCCGGCCGGCGGCGCCAAAGACCACCAGCGCGCAAAGTGCGCCGGCCGCCGCGCCAACTGCGCCAACACGGCCACGGCCTGCGTGGGTGCGGCGCTCAGCGCGCGCAGCACCAGGCCAGCGGCGTCGCCGGCGGTCACGGCCTGGGCGTGTGGCCACAGCCCAAGCTGGCGCCAGGCCCAGGCGCGTGAAAAATCGCCTGCGGCTGCGGCCAGCGTCATGTCGAGCAGCGCCTGGCCACGCGAGCCGTAGTGCAGCACCAGCGAGGCGTCGCGCCCCGGCCCACCGGTGAGGGCTTGCTGCACCGCGCCGGCCATGGCCAGCGCCCAACGCGCCGCGCCTTGGGCGTCGCTGGCGGTCAGATCCAGGCGCACCGGCGCGTGCAGGCGGCGTATGCACCACTCGCCGTCATCACCCACACCACCCACGCTGCCGCGTTGCAGCGCCAGGGCCAGGCTGTTGTGCAGCACCTCGTCCAGCATTCGCTTGAGCCGCGTGGTGGTGGTGGCCGATGTGGTGGTGGATGTGGTGGCGAGGGCGGCCGCAGCGTTGCCCGCCGCTGGCCCGACGCCACGCAAGCGCAGGTGCAGGTGGTGGATGTGCAGGTCGGTCATGGTGGCGTCATCTCAGGCGTCAAGCCACGGTTGACGAGCGGCCGAGCTCGGCGCTGCCCAGCCGCGCGCCAATGCGCGGGGGGCCCACCACCGCGCCCCGGCCCAGCGCGCTGGCGCCCAGCTGCAAGCGGCTGAACCCGGCGCTGCGGCCAATCACCGACGTCAACTCTAGCAGCAGGCCCTGGCCCACACGCATGCCGGCGTCCACGCTGCAAATCTCGAACACGGTGTGCGCCGGCCGGTGCACCTGCAAGATGTTTTGCACCACCGCCAACTGCTCGGCGCTCAAGGCCGCCGGGATGATGACCGTGAAGCGGTGGGCGTGGCTGCGGAAGGCATCAGCAACTGAGCGCCCCCAAACCTGCCGCTTCGCGTCAGGCCCCCCGAGGGGGTCAAGAAAACTCGGGAGCGGCCCTTCGTTTCCTTGAGTGCCACTGACCGGCAGGCCGACCTCGCTGGCCAGCTCGCCGCCCACCCGCATGCCAAAGCCGACCACCGAGCTGGACTGGGCCGTGCCGGTGTCGCCCAGCACCGCCGCGCCCCAGCCACGCAGCTGGTAGTGCTCGATGATGTGTACCGGCACGCCGGCATAAATCTCGATGAAACGCTTGAGGCCAGGCACCGTGCCCCGGTAGCGAAACAGCCACGCGGCTTCTTCGATGTACTGGCGCCGCACGTCGGCCAGCGCCTGGCCTTGGGGCATGGGCGCCGAGGCCCAGCGATCATCGAGCACCAGCCCCAGCAGGCTGGCCAGCCAGGGCAGCAGGGCCTCGGGCGCGCTGCGCGGGGCCAGCAGCAGATCACGCTCGACCGCGCGGGCCTCGGTGTCGCCCAAAAAGCCCTCGAACAGGGCCAGGTAGCGCTGCAAAAATGCCGCCCCTGCCGGGTCCCGCGAGAAGGCGCGCGGCAGCCGGCGCAGGTAGTCATGCGTGGGGTGCTCGGCGCGCACGCAGCGCAGCTTGGGCGAGACGCGGGTATTGCCACGCAGGTCGAGTGTCAACCAAAGATAACGCCCAGGCGACGCGATCACCGGCGCCTCGTAGGTGACAAAACGATCGTCACGGGTGGGCTCGGTCCAGGGCAGCTCGCGGCTGTTGCCCGCAACGTCGTCGCGCCGGTGCAAGGCCTGCCAAGTGACGTCGGCACGGGCGTCGGAACTCGCGTCGGGCGCGGGCACCCTGGCCGCGGGCGGCATAGGCGGCGACAGATCAGGCCGACGCACGCTGGCCTGGGTGATGTTGGCCGGCGGCACGCGTTGCAGCGTGGGTTCGTCGTCGGCCTCGTCCAGCGCGATGGCCTGCAAGCCCAGGCTGGCGCCCTCGGGGATGCAGGCGTCGATGAACACCCGGCCCCATTCGGTTTGGTAGGCGCCGCTGTCCAGCCGGTACGTGGTGAGCCGGCCACGCCGCGCGTAGACCAGGCGCGCGGCCACTGCCACGCGCAGGCCACGCGAAGTCCAGTAGCCCATGCGGCGGGTTGACTCACCCAGCGGGCCAAGTGGCGGCACCACCACGATGCCCAGCCCGTCATAAGCCCTTGCGCGCAGCGGCGGCAGGCGCTCGCTGGTGCCGGGCGCCACATGCTGACGCAAAAAATCGGCCTCGGGTTGGCGCGCCACCACCAGCACCTGCTCGGACTCCCATTCAATGTCGGTGGCCATGGGCACGTCAAAACCGCTGTAGCTGGGGTCGGCAAAGCCGATGTACGCCTCGGCCGTGCCGGCACGCGCCAGCACCGCCAATTTGCCCGCGGGCGACAGCGCAACACGTGACGGCTGCTCACAGCCTGCTGGCAGCGCCACCGGCTGCACCGCGCCGCGCGCGCCCAGGCTGATGAGCCCGCCCGTGCCACTGAGCACGGCATAAACCCGCCAGCCCAGCGCCGCCAGATCGGTGGGGCGCGCGCCGCTGGGCAAGCCGATGCGCTGCACCAGGCGCTGATCCCACAGGTCATAAACAAGGATGTTGTCGGCGCCGGTTTCGGCCACAAACAATCGCTGTTCGGCGTCTACCGCCAGCCCACGCGGCTCAATCAGCGGCGTGGCGGGCGTGCTGACTTGAAAATCACCCACAGCCACCTCGGACGGCGCCTCGAACAAATCAAGCGGCGTGGGCTGGGACGCCGCAGGCGCGGCCAGGTTGATGGCCGCCCACAGCACGCGCTCCACCCGCCCGGCCGCAGGCAGGCTGTGCAGC
>JAYWDK010000085.1:0-6972 GCA_043779845.1 Betaproteobacteria bacterium
CCACCCGGAGCCAAAACTGCCGTTGGACGTGCCGGTTTGCAGGTGCAGCAAGATCGAGTTGCCAACGAACTGAATTTGTTCGCCCGGCAGCATCAGCAAGCCGATGGGATTGGGGTCACCGACCTGGAGGCCAGTGGCCGGATCAACGTTCACGACCAGGCTGATCGGCGCAGGATCCGTGAAGCTGCCGTCGGTAATGCCACCCGGGGCGATCAAGCTCACGTCGACCGGGTTGTTGAGCGCCGCCTGGGCGGGCATGGCGAGCGCCAATCCCACAAGCAGCCCGCCAACAGCGGCGCACCGCAACAAGGTTTGTGGATGCATCAGACCAGTCATGCCAGCTCCAGATAAGCGCCGAACAGCGAATCCGAATCAAAGCATGCTGGCGCAGGCGCGTCACTCCCGCGACTGAAGGGGGGAACCTTGGCTTTTGTGCTGCTCACAGATCGAACCGCACGCCTTGCGCCAGCGGCAAGTTGCGCGAGTAGTTCACCGTGTTGTTGGCGCGGCGCATGTAATTGCGCCAGGCGTCCGAGCCTGATTCACGGCCACCGCCGGTTTCTTTCTCGCCACCAAACGCGCCGCCAATCTCGGCGCCCGAGGTGCCGATGTTGACGTTGGCGATGCCGCAATCAGAGCCCGTGGCCGACAAGAAGATCTCGGCCTCGCGCAAATCATTGGTGAAGATGGCCGACGACAAACCCTGCGGCACGCCGTTGTGCAGCGTGATGGCCTCGGCCAGCGTGTCGTAGCGCAGCACAAACAGGATGGGCGCAAAGGTTTCATGGCGCACCACGGCGGTTTGCGTGGGCATGCTCACCAGCGCGGGCACGGCGTAATAAGCCTCGGGATGATCGGCCACGGGCACACGCTCGCCGCCGGCCACCACACCGCCTTGCTGGCGCGCCTGATCAAGCGCTGCCTGCATGGCGTCAAACGCGGCGCCGTCCACCAGCGGGCCCACCAGCACGCCCGCCTCACGCGGGTCGCCCACTTGCAAGCTGGCGCGCGCACGCTCCAGGCGGGCCAGCAGTTCATCGTGGATGCTGCTGTGGGCGATGACGCGGCGCGTGCTGGTGCAGCGCTGGCCGGCGGTGCCGTAGGCGCCAAACAGGATGCCGCGCACGGCCAGGTTCAGGTCGGCGCTGGGCGCCACGATGATGGCATTGTTGCCGCCTAACTCCAGCAAGCAGCGGCCAAATCGCTCGGCCACGCGGGGGCCCACCGAGCGGCCCATGCGGGTGGATCCGGTGGCTGATACCAGCGCCACCAGCGGGTGATCCACCAGTGTTTGCCCGGCTGCGGCCCGGCCATTGACCACCTGGCTCAGGTAGGCCGGGGCGGGTTTGTCGCCAGCGGCTTCGGCCGCAGCGTCAAAGCGCTTTAGCGCGCGCTCAAACAAGGCTTGTGTGGCCAGCGCGGTGAGCGGGGTTTTTTCGCTGGGCTTCCACACCACGGCGTTGCCGCACACCAGCGACAGCGCCGCGTTCCAGGCCCACACCGCCACCGGAAAATTAAAGGCGCTGATCACGCCCACCACGCCCAGCGGGTGCCACTGCTCCATCATGCGGTGGCCGGGGCGCTCGCTGGCGATCGTCAGGCCGTAAAGCTGGCGCGACAAGCCCACCGCGAAGTCGCAGATGTCGATCATCTCCTGCACCTCGCCCGCGCCTTCACTCGTCACCTTGCCGGCTTCCAGCGTGACCAGCGCGGCCAGCGTGACCTTGTGCACCCGCAACTCATCACCCAGCAAGCGCACCAGCTCGCCCCGGCGCGGTGCCGGCACCTGGCGCCACTGCAAAAACGCGCTGTGCGCGCGCTCGATGGCTTCGTGGATTTCGTCGGCGGTGGCCTCAGCAACCGCGCCGGTGGTGTGGCCCGTGATCGGCGATCGGGCCAACAAGCTGCCACCCAGGGTGGCCTCGGCAGGCACGCCCAGCGTGGCCATGAGCTGTTGCGCGGTGACGGCGGTGGCCGTTACTGTTGCAATTGCAGTGTCGGTAGAGGTCATGTTGGATGCGTGTTATGTACGGGGCGCTCAACCAATGGACTCAACCTGCCGCGACTGCTGGTAAGCGCTGCCAAACCGGTTGGCCAGGAAGGCTGGCAACTCTACCTGCTCTTGCCGGATGAAGCCCCGCTGGGGCAGCGCGCCTTCGCGGAACAAATCGACCGCCGCGCAGATGCCTGCGGCGGTGGTGATCTGGATCGCCGACAAAGGCGCGGCCTCGCTGCGGTCGGCAAAAATCTTGCGCGCAAACACCTCTTGCACCAACTGGCCGGCGCGTTGGCCGCTGACGGTGACAAACACCAGCACCACGTCTTGCATGGTGCCCGGCACGCTCTTGCGCAAGATGCGCTTCAGGGTGTCCTGGTCGTCCTTGAGTTGCAGGTCTTGCAACAGCATTTTCATCAGCGCGTTGTGGCCGGGGTAGCGCACGCTTTTGTAGTCGAGCGTGCGCACGCGCCCGGCCAGCGTCTCGCACAAGGTGCCCAGGCCACCCGAGGTGTTGAAGGCCTCGTACTCGGTGCCGTCGAGTGAAAAATGCTCCAGGCCTTCAAGCGCCAGCACGTCGAGCCGCTCGCCGTCGCGTATCGCCTCGCAGGGGTGGCAATACTCATTGATCAGGCCGTCCACGCTCCAGGTCAGGTTGTATTTCAGCGCGTTGGTCGGGAAGGCCGGCAAGGCACCCACACGCATCTTCACGTCCTCCAGAGAATCAAACCCTTTTGCCAAGTGGTGCGCCACGATGCCGATGAAGCCCGGCGCCAGGCCGCACTGCGGCATGAAGGCGGTGCGGGCACCGTCGGCCAGGCGCTTTATTTCGCGCGTGGCGGCCACGTCTTCGGTCAGGTCAAAGTAGTGGCAGCCAGCCTCCAGCGCCACCCGGGCCGTGGCCTTGGCCAGGTGGTAGGGCAGGGCGTTGATGACGGTGTCGTGGCGGGCGCCATTTGCCGTGCCGCCGCGCAGCGCGGCCAGTAAGGCCGGGCTGACTTCGGTATCCACCACCACGGTGCGGATGCCAGGGCCGCTGATGCGGGCCAGCGCGGCCGGGTTTTTGTCGAGCACGGTGACCTGGTAATCCCCGCTGGCGCCTAGCAAACGGGCGATGGTTTGGCCAATGTGGCCGGCGCCCAGCAGGGCCACTTGGTAGACGGAAGGCATGTGTGCAACCTGGGCTGAGTGATCCGCTGGGGACCGATGCCCGGAGTTTCGGCAAGCAGGCCGGCGAATGAAAGCGTGAGTTCGTCGAAATGATCTTGACGGCTGACGATTCGTCGGCCAGTTCAATCATTGCGTCAGAATCGGCCTTCAATCTGACCCCAAACGGGGCTGCGTCACCCATGCCCAAAGACACCACCGACCGCGCCCTGATCGCGCTGCTGCAAGCCAATGCCCGCGAGAGCACCGCCAACCTGGCCCGCAAGTTGGGCGTTGCGCGCACCACCGTGGTGGCGCGCCTGGCGCGGCTCGAGTCGGCCGGCGTGATCGTGGGCTACACCGTCAAGCTGGCCGTGGACGATGCCCGCCCGCAGGTGCGTGCGCACGTGGGCATCACGCTGCAAGCCAAAAGCAGCCGCGACGTGATCCGCCAGCTGCAAAAACTGCCAGAGCTCCTGCAGCTGTCCAGCGTCAGCGGCGAGTTTGACTACATCGCGATCCTGCGCGCCGACACCACCGCCAGGCTGGATGCCTTGCTGGACCAGATCGGCGACATCGAGGGCGTGCTCAAGACCACCACCTCGGTGGTGCTGGCGCTGCGCATTGACCGGGGCGCCTGACGGGCGCTGACTGAACTGCGGGCGCTGACACGCGCTGTGCGTTGCCCTGTTCATGCAAGGTCAGCCCGGTGCGCCAAGCGCCAGACACACGGCGCCACCAATCCGTTGCATTTCACTGACACAGGCTTTCGCCGAGGGCGTGCTGTCATGACGGGCCTTGAGAATCATCACTTCCGCAAACTCGATCAACTTGACTGAAAAGAGCCCCGACATGCTGCGTATCCGACCGTTCCAAACGTCCCACATCGTCCGTGCTATTGCCCTGGTTCTGGCCGGTGCCAGCGCTGGCCTGGCATTCGCCCAGGCCGCCAACGAGGGCACCGACACCCCGCGCCCGCAGGACGACGGCGTGCGCATCGGCACCATCACGATCACCGGCAAGGGCGACCGCCTGGGCGCCGGCCAGATGCTCAAAGAAGACGCCGTCAAGGGCCGCAGCACGGTCACCCGCGCCGCGACTGAAAAAGACCGTGCCACCGGCAACGCATACCAGGCCTTGGCGCTGTTGCCTGGCGTCAATACCTACAGCCACGATGCCACCGGCCTGTTTGGTGGCGGCATCACGGTGCGTGGCTTCGGCGCCGATCAGTTGGGCGTCACCATCAACGGCGTGCCAGTCAACGATTCGGGCAGCTACTCGGTGTTCCCACAGGAATACGCCGACCAGGAAAACCTCTGCACCCAGAGCATCGCCCAGGGCAACCCCGACATCGAGTCGCCGCACGTTGGCGCCACGGGCGGCAGCATCAACATCACCACCTGCGACCCGGAGGACAAGACGCGTTTCCGTTTGGCCCAAACGCTGGGTGGCCTGGGCTTGTCGCGCACCTTCGTGCGTGCCGACAGTGGCCGCTTTGCCGATGGCCGCGCCAAGGTGTTTTTGAGCCTCTCGCACACCCAGGCCGACAAGTGGAAGGGCGAAGGCGGTGCCAAGCGCGACCACGTCGACGCGGCCTTCTCGCTGGACCCGTCGGATCGCGTGCGCGTTGTCGGCTCGGTGCTCTACAACCGGGCGATCAACAACAACTTCCTGGCGATCAGCCTGGCGCAGTTGACGGCCAACGGCTACAACTACGACTACGCATCCCAGTTCCAGGGCCACATCACACCGGTCAATGGCACGGTGCAAAAAGAGGCCGCCATCACCCCGGCCTACTACGGCCTGTCGCTGAATCCGTTCGAAAACGCCATCGCGTCGGTGTCCGCGTCAGTGCGGCTGGCCGAGGCCACCTTCATCAAGGTGCAGCCCTACTACTGGTACGGCTACGGCACCGGCGGCACGCAGCAACGCGCGCAGTCGGAGTCCGGCTTCCTGAACAGCACCACCGGCAAGGTCACGGGCGCCACCGACCTCAACGGCGACGGCGATACGCTGGACACCGTGATCGTGGCCAACAGCAGCGTCACCCGCACCCAGCGCCCGGGCATCATCGGCGAGCTGAGCCATGTGGCGGGCGCGCACCAGCTCAAATTCGGCCTGTGGTACGAGCGCGCCCAGCACCGCCAAACCGGCCCGGCCGTGGGCGTGGATGCAGGCGGCAACCCGGTCGACGTGTGGTTGCGCAGCGGCCAACTGCTGCGCCCCGACGGCACGCCGTTTGAGTCACGCGACTGGCTGACCGTGAGCCCGGCCTACCAGGCCTACGTGGCTGACACCATCAGCGTGATGGGCGACAAGGGCATGCTGCAGCTGGGCCTGCGCGCGCCGCACGTGACGCGCCAGTTCACCAACCACGCCAGCGAGGCCGGCGGCAACTCGCTCAACAGCTACAACATCGAAAAGTCGTATTCGGATTTGCTGCCGCAAGTGGGCCTGCGCTACAACTTCAACAAGGAGCAACAGGTGTTTGCCAACATCGGTAAAAATTTCCGTGCGCCGCCCAACTTTGCGTTTGCACCTACCGGCGCCAACGTCCAGATCGTGTCTGGCGTGGCCACGCTGGTGGGTTCGGTGGCGGCTGAAACCGCCGTGGCCACCGACGTGGGCTACCGCTACCAAGGCGCCAACGTCACTTTGTCGGCCACCGCCTTCCATGTCGACTTCAAGAACCGCCAAGCCAATACGTTTGACCCAGTGCAGCTCAAAAGCATCTACACCAATGCCGGCGCCACCAAGAAGCAAGGTCTGGAGTTTGAAGCCGGCAGCCCAGTGTGGAATGGCTTCACGGCCTACGCATCGCTGACGCTGCAAAAGGAAACCGTCAAGGACGACCTGACGGTGCTGGCCACCTCCTCCGGCACGACATCGGTCAACCTGGCGACGTCTGGCAAGCAGTTCACACTCACGCCCAATACGATGGTTGGCACGGCGGTGCAGTACAGCGCTGGCCCGCTGTACGCCCGTGTCAAAGTGAAGTACACCGGCAAGCAATACGCCACGCTGATGAACGACGAACTAGCGCCGGCCTACACCACGGGTGACCTGGACGTGGGTTACAAATTTACCGACATGGGCATGCTCAAGAACCCGCAGCTGCGCGCCAACCTCAGCAACATCGGCAACGCGCGCTACCGCAACCCGAGCTCGGGCACGTCGCTGACCAACACAGTGGTGGGCGCCCGGGCGGCCGACGTGGTCACCTACTACCTGGGTGCGCCGCGCTTGTTCTCGGTCACCTTGAGCGCCGACTTCCAGTAAGCGGTCAGCGAACCTCAGCCCGTCGGCCGTGCTCCGTGCCGCCGACGTGCGCGCCAGCCCAGCAGGACCAAGCCTGCCAGCATCAGGGCGCCCATAGTGGGCTCGGGCACGACGCTGACGGTGGCCACGCCGGAGAGCGTCAGCACCGTGTCTGGCGAGTTGACCGCCGTGGCTTGCAGCCAGCGGTCTGACAGGTGCTGCCCGTTGTCAGACAAACCCACCCGCACACGCCAGGTTTCGCCCGGTGCCAGCGCGGCCACGGTCCATTGCAGCCCCAGCGTGGCGTCGCAGCCGGGCGAGCTGGTGCACACCGCATCAAGCGCGGTGGGGGCCTCGGTGAGGTTGTTGTTCAGCGCCAAACCGCTCAGGATGTTGTTGACCGGATCAAACGCGCGGCCCTCTCGCTTCACCGGGTCCCTCCGGCAAATCTGCATGAAATGACGATGTGAACTGATTACCTTCTGCTGCCATTGCAACCCTGGATGGAGAGCGGCGATGAAGGTGACAGGCAAGACGGGGCCGGTGAAGGCGGGCGCAGACGCGCTGAGGCA
>JAYWDK010000086.1:0-6958 GCA_043779845.1 Betaproteobacteria bacterium
AAAAGAAAGCCAGTCGCCAGCCGGGGCGAACCCCCGGCGCCGTGCGGCAAGCGAGCACAAAAACCAGCAAGGCTGGCGCCTTGCCCCCTCTCCCCAACCCTCTCCCCCGGGTACGGGAGCGAGGGAGCCCATAGGAAATCAAGCGCCCCGTCCTTGGGGGAGGGCTGGGGTGAGGGCGGTAGGGCGCCCTCCAACCGCCAAGCCAAGATCAGCGCCAAAAACCCCGCTGCCTGGCCACGCACTTGAGCGCCTTGGCGCAGGGTGCCGCCAGCGTCTGGAGGCGCGCCGCGAGCCAACCCACGGCAAACCAGGCACGGGGATCTGACTCGGTGAGTGAGCGACAACAGGCCAAGGCCACCACCGTGTCATTGAACTCGCCCAAGGGCGACTGCGCCTGCTGCAGGCACGCCAAGTAGCGCGCCACGTTTTTGGCGGGCCACAGCGCGCCCACCAGCTCACTGGCATACCGCAGGCGCTTGATGCGGCGGCGCAGTCTGTGGCGGGCGGCATCGTCAAGCTCGGTAAAGCGCGCGGCATCGCGCCGCACCTGGCGTTGCAGGCGCTGCAAGGGCTGGCTCAGGGCGCGACGCAAGGGCACGGGCTTCACGGCGGCCAGCCCTGTCTCAAGCGCCATGACGCCGGGCTGGCAGGCGCCCAGCAAGGCCAGCCACAGGTGCTGGGTGGCGGGCGTGCTGAGCAGGGCCGCCAAGTCGGGCCCGGGGTTTTGCAGCGCGGTGTTGGGGCGATCCACCAAGGGTGATCCGGCCAGGCGCAGCGCCGGCCACAGCCATTCATCCATCGCGTCCTGATCGCGCGCGGCGCCCAGTTGTCCAAACAGCGTGGCCAGCGCGGCTACCAGCGACGGCGTCGGGGCGGGCTCGCCATCATTCACACGCCCTAGCCCGCTGGCAGGCACCCCTACAGCGTTGAATGCCATGTCGGCTTGCAGCGCCGTCGGCAACAGCGCGCCATACACCTTCAGCACGGTGCGCAAACGGCGCAGGCCCACGCGCAGCTGGTGCAGGTGCTCGGGCTCGGCGGGGCCGTCGGCCAACGGGCTGGCATTGGCCAGCACCTGGCCCAGCGGGTTGGCCAGCATGGCGGCCAGCGCGTCGGCCACGGTGGCCTCACGGGCCAGGCGCAGGGGCCGGGCGCTCGCGGGCGGGCTCATCGCCAGGCCGGCCGCCAGCAGGTGGCCGAGCTCACTTTTGCTGCGCACGTCAAGCACCAGGTCGAACCGGTCCACCCAGCGCGCGGCCACGTCCAGCAAGGCTTGCGGCGTGCCGCGCAGCAGCTCAAATTCAAGCTCGCAAATCGGCAGTTGTCGCTCACCTGAGGTGATATGGCCCCGATCCAGCGCCAGCTCGATCAGCGCACCGCCGTGGCGCAGCACGCGCCGGGTGCGTTGCACCTGGGTGGCGTAGCGCGCTTGCAGCGGTGGGTTGCCCGCCTGCGCCAGCACCCGCGCCAAAACCACGCCAGCGTCGCTGCCCTCGTGGCGCGCAAGGTCCAGTGCGGGCGGGCTGGCGCTGGCGCTGGCCACCTTGTCTGGACGAATCGGCATGGGCACGGGCACGTTGTGCTCCAGGCGCTGCATCGCAGTGGCGCCCTCGGCCTTGAGCGTTTGCACCCAATACTCGCCTTCGCGCCGCAGCCGCAGCGCCACACGCGCCTGCGCCAGATGCTGGTCGGGTGTGTCGAAGTACAGCGCCGCCAGGGGTTCGACCACGGCCGTGCGGGTGGCCACCGCGCGAGTGACAGCGGCCAGGCGCGCGGCGGGGATATGGAACTTGAGCTCAATTTCAGACGACATGGGCGCCATACTGCCACGCCGCGCTTGCTGCCGGGGCATTGCGGCCGCTTAAACTAACGGGTTGCCCCTGACTCCCAAGGTTCACGCCATGCCGTTCTTCTGGAAAGCCTACACCTCCGACGTCACCCAGTTCATTGACGAGCTGAAGGCCAAAAAGCCCACGTTGGAAGCCGAGCAGCGCGCCGGCCGGGCCCTGCTGTGGGACAAACAAATCGACCGCAGCGCCGAGGCCGCCTACAGCGAGGCCAGCGTGCCGCAAGCGCCCTACGTGTACTTCGACCAGCCGAAGACGCGCTAACGCCCAAGCCCCGCCCTAACCCCGCCCAAGCCCCGCCCAAGCCGCGCTCAAGTGACGCCCGCGCCAGGCCCGCAGCATCAGCCCGCCTGATTCAACCCGTCCTGCGCCAGCCATGCCGCCCAGCCCCGCCCAGCCAGCGGGTCACTCGCCAGTGCCGGTGGGCGACCTGAACATCGCCGCCCCGGCGCCTGCCGACGCCAGCGCCAGCACGGCAAGCACCACCAGCAACGCCGAGCTGCCGCCCTCGCCCACGCTGGCCACGGCCTTGCCACGCTTGGCCGGCGACGAAGGCGCAGCACCCGTGCCCCACCCCGACGCGCTGCCGGTAGACCAGGTGGCGCTGGCGCGGCTGTATGGCGAGCCGCTGTTCCGCATGCCCACGGATCTGTACATTCCGCCCGACGCGCTGGAGGTGTTTCTGGAGGCCTTCGAGGGCCCGCTCGACTTGCTGCTCTACCTGATCCGCAAGCAGAACTTCAACATCCTCGACATCCCGCTGGCCAGCGTGACGCGCCAATACCTGGCCTACGTCGACCAGATCCGCAAGCACAACCTGGAGCTCGCCAGCGACTACCTGCTGATGGCCGCGATGCTGATCGAGATCAAGTCGCGCATGCTGCTGCCGCCCAAAAGAACCGCCGACGGCGACGAGATCCTGGACCCGCGCGCCGAGCTGGTGCGGCGGCTGCTGGAATACGAGCAAATCAAGCTGGCCGCAGCGCGCCTGGACCGCCTGCCGGTGATCGGCCGCGATTTTTTGCAGGCGCAGGTGTTCATCGAGCAAAGCCTGCAACCGCGCTTTCCAGACGTGGACGTGGTCGATCTCAGCAGCGCCTGGGCCGACATCATCAAGCGTGCCAAGCTCAACGCGCACCACCTGATCAGCCGCGAGCAGCTGTCGGTGCGTGAGCACATGAGCATCGTCTTGCGCACGCTGGCGGGCCGGCGCTTTGTGGAGTTTCACGAGCTGTTTGACACCCGGCGCGGCACGCCCGTGCTGGTGGTGACCTTCATCGCCATGCTGGAGCTGGCGCGCGAGTTGCTGCTTGAAATTACCCAGGCCGAGGCCTTTGCGCCGATTTACGTGCGGCTGGCTTGCCCACCCGCCTGACTGCCTGACCGCATGACCGGCTGAACGCGCATGGGCGCGCGTGCGCCCCACCTGGAGCCCCCACATGGCCATCAAAGCCACGATCTACAAAGCCCACCTGCAAATCGCCGACATGGACCGCAACGTCTACGGCGAGCACTCGCTGACGCTGCCGTTGCAGCCGTCGGAAACCGAAGAGCGCCTGATGGCGCGCCTGCTGGCGTTTGCCCTGAACGTGCCCGCCGACGACCGCAACGGCCCGCTGCAATTTGCGCGCGGCATGGCCGACGCCGACGAGCCCGACGTCTGGCAAAAAGACCTGACCGACCAGCTGCTGCACTGGATTGAAGTGGGCCAGCCCGAAGAGCGCCGCCTGGCCAAGGCCTGCGGCCGCGCGGGCAAGGTCACGCTCTACATCTACAGCGGCGCGGCGCACATCTGGTACGCCGGCATCGCCAACAAGATCACCCGGCTGCGCAACCTGGAGATCTGGCAACTGCCGGCCGAGCAAAGCCAGGCGCTGGCCGCGCTGGCCACACGCTCGATGCAGCTGCAAATCAGCATCCAGGATGGCCACGTTTATGTGGGCGACGGCAGCACCACGGTTGAAGTGGTGCCGCAGGCGCTGTGGCGCGGTGGCCGCTGACCGCTGCCCGAGCTTGCCCGCGGTCATCGACCAAATATCACCAAAACTGGTTGGGCTTGTTCAGGCCACGACCTTGCTGGAAAGCGCGCATGAAACACCTGTTCAACCACTTGCTGCGGGCGCTCCTTGGGGCGCTGGTGGCGATCACACCGCCCATCGCCATGTCCGCCGACGTCAACAATCCGCCTGCCTCGCCCCCGGTCGCAAGCGCTGCAACCCCCGACCCGTACCTGTGGCTTGAAGACGTGCAAGGCGAGCGCGCCCTGGCGTGGGTGCGCGAGCGCAACGCCGAATCCCGCAAGGTGCTTGAAGCCCAGCCGCGCTTCATAGCCATGCGCGACGGGTTTCGCGCCATCCTGGATTCGAGCGACAAGATCCCCTACGTCAGCCGGCGCGGCGACGCGCTCTACAACTTCTGGCGCGACGCCCAGCACCCACGTGGCCTGTGGCGCCGCACCACGCTGGCCTCATACCGCCTGCCCCAGCCCGCCTGGGAGACGGTGATCGACCTCGACGCGCTGGCCAAGGCCGAGGGCGAAAACTGGGTCTGGGGCGGCGCCACCTGCCTGGCGCCGGCTTACGAGCACTGCCTCGTCAAGCTGTCGCGCGGCGGCGCCGACGCCACCGTGGTGCGTGAATTCAACAGCCGCGAAAAACGCTTCGTCGACGACGGCTTCAAGCTGCCCGAGGCCAAATCAGACGTGGCCTGGTTGTCGGCCGATGTCATTTACGTGGGCACCGACACGGGCCCGGGCTCGCTCACCGATTCGGGCTACCCGCGCGCCATCAAGCGCTGGTCACGAGGACAGCCCCTGGCCGCCGCCGTGACGGTGTTCGAGGGCCAAAAACAAGACGTGGCCGCCAGCGTGGGCGTGGACAACACGCCCGGTTTTGAGCGCACCGTGTTCAGCCGCGCCACCGATTTTTACAACAACGAGCAGTTTTTGCTCAGCGCCGGCACGCTGCAAAAAATCAACATCCCCAGCGACGCCAGCATCAGCTTCTGGCGCGAACGCGCGTTGGTGCATTTGCGCACGGATTGGGTGATGGGTGGGGTGAACGGCGGGGTGAACGGCGGGGTGAACGACGGGGTGAGCGGAACCACCCGCTGGCCCGGCGGCTCGCTGCTGGTGGGCGACGCCAAAGCGCTGCTGGCCGCCGGCAACAGCGCGGCCATGCCGCCGCTGCAAGCCTTGTTCACGCCCACCGCCACGCGCTCGCTGGACAGCTACAGCACCACGCGCACCCAGGTGCTGCTCAACGTGCTGGACAACGTGGCCGGCAGGCTGGAAGCCTGGCGACCCGAGGGCGCGGCCTGGGTCAAGCGTGAGGTCAAAGCGCCGTATCCGGGCACGCTGCATGCCCAGGCCCTGCACGACCCCGAGTTGGGCGCGGGCCCGCAAGACGACCCGCTGGCCGAGACCTTCACGCTCGACTACACCGATTTCTTGACGCCCGACTCGCTGCTGCTGGGCTCGACCGATAACGACCAGCTTGAGCGACTTAAATCACTGCCGACATTTTTTGACGCCAGTGGCATGCGCGTGGAGCAGCGCTTTGCCACGTCAAAAGACGGCACCCGCGTGCCCTACTTCATCGTCTGGCCCAAGGGCGCCGAGGTGGGGGCGGTGGCCAACGGCGCCAACCCCACGTTGTTGTACGGCTATGGCGGTTTTGAGATCTCGATGCAGCCGCGCTACTCGGCGGGTTTTGGCACCGCCTGGCATGCGTTGGGTGGCGTGCGGGTGGTGGCCAACATCCGGGGCGGCGGTGAATTTGGCCCGGCCTGGCACCAGGCGGCGGTCAAGGCCAGCAAGCAAAACAGCTACGACGACTTTGCCGCCGTGGCCGAGGATTTGATCAACAACAAGGTCACCACGGCCAGACAACTGGGCATCCAGGGCGGCAGCAACGGCGGCTTGCTGGTGGGCGCGGTGATGTTGCAACGCCCCGAGCTGTTTGCCGCCGTGGTGAGCCAGGTGCCGCTGCTCGACATGCGGCGTTACCACCAACTGCTGGCCGGTGCGTCATGGATGGCCGAGTACGGCGACCCCGACCAGCCCGAAGAATGGGCCTGGATCTCCAAGTACAGCCCCTACCAAAATGTCAAGGCAGGCGTCAAGCTGCCGCAGGTGCTGTTCACCACCTCCACCCGCGACGACCGCGTGCACCCCGGCCATGCACGCAAAATGGCGGCCCGCATGATCGAACAAGGCCACGCGCCCCTTTACTTTGAAAACATTGAAGGCGGGCATGCCGGCGCGGCCGACAACTCGCAAAAAGCCGACATGCTGGCGCTGGAGTTCTCGTTCCTGTGGCAGCAGTTGGCAGCACCCTCCAAAACCCCTTGAGATTGGCCATGAGCGACCTGCAAATCACCCACAACACCAGCGCACGGCGCTTTGAGGCCATGGTGGACGGCCAGCTCTGCGAGGCCAGTTACCGACTCAAAGACGGCGTGATGCACATCGTGCACACCGGCGTGCCAGCCGCGCTGCAAGGCCGTGGTCTTGCCGCCGAGTTGGTGGTGGCCGCACTGGCCCACGCCCGCGAGCAAGGCTGGCGCGTGCGGCCGGTGTGCAGCTATGTGGCGGCCTACATGCGGCGCCATCCCGACACCCAAGACCTGCTCGAAACCCCCTGAAAGCAGCCCAATGCACACCACCGCCTACGAGGTTCTGGACTTTTGGTTCGGCGCGCCCGATGACGCAGGCCACGGTTTGCCGCGCACGGCGTGGTTCCAGAAAGACGGCGCTTTTGATGCTCAGATCGGCCGCCACTTTGGCCCGCTGATCGAACAATCCCTGGAAGGCGTTCACGACGACTGGATCAGCCGCCCGCTGCAAGCCCTGCCCGCGCTGGCCAGGGTGATCGTGCTGGACCAGTTCACCCGCAACCACTTTCGCAACACGGCGCGGGCCTTTGCCGGTGACGCCCAGGCGCTGAACACGGCCCGGGCGCTGGTGGCCTCAGGCCTGGACCGGCAACTCAGTGGCGTGCAGCGGCAGTTTGTCTACCTGCCGTTTGAGCACGCCGAGGATCTGTCGCACCAGCGCACCAGCGTGCAGTTGTTCCAGCAGCTGGCGCGAGACGAGCCCACGCTGGCCGGTT
>JAYWDK010000087.1:0-6957 GCA_043779845.1 Betaproteobacteria bacterium
TTGGCTTGGCTTGGCTTGGCTTGGTTTGGTTTGATGGCGGTGGGGGGGCTGTTGTGGCGGGGTGGTTCATGCGCTGCGAATCTCGCCTGTGTCTTGGTCGACGCTGCGCACGTCCGCGCGTTTGAGCTCGGCAACCCGCAAATCAAGTTTGCGTTGATTGGGGTTCTCGACCGACAAGTTGCCCTCCACCGTGGGCCACATCAAATCGCTGTCTGGTTTGGGCTCGGGCGTTTTGTTGGTGACGCTGGCCACGATCTCAATCGCGCCCGCGCTCTTTTTGAGCGCCAGCGTGATTATCAGCTTACCGGCCTTGCCGGTCTCGTCCACGCCTTTTACCAGCGCGGCAAGTTGGTCACTGGCGTCCTCCAGCAAGTTGCCGCCTTGCAGCAAGCGCAGAGTTTCAAAAATCGGTTTTGCCATGGGTTGCTCCTGATGGGTTTGGGCGGGTTTGGCGCCCCCCCCCTGTGCGCTGTTATGGGGTGTGTTGATCAGTGGTGCAGCGCCGCAGCCAAAGCCGGCGCGCCGTGCACCGCGTCAACCCGCGCCCACGCGGCGCGCAGCTCAACGGCGGGCGCGGCTTGGGTTATCTCGGCGGCGCGTTGCAGCGCCACATCCAGCGCGGTGGCGTCTCGGCAGTGCCAGCGCCAGGCGCGGGCCGACAGTTGTTCAATCGAGCTGATGGCCCCGCAAATCACTCGGGCCTCGGGGCCGTCGGCCCGGCCTTGCGTGACCAGCACTTCAAACGCCACCATCAGCACCCGGGCGGCGGCTACGCCATCGGCAGCCACGGGCTCGCCTTCGTTCAGCAAGTGCAGGCGGATGGCAAAGTTACGCACTAATTCAGCCAGCCGCACCCGGGCAATGGCGCGCGCCACGGGGTTTCGGGCGGTATGCTCGTGCACGCTCAAAAACCCAGGGGCCGAGGTCGCGGCCATGCTCAAAACCCGCCTTCAGCGCGCGGCGCTTTGCCCAGGCCCATCTCGGCCATCAGTGCGTCCAATTGCAGCCAAAGGCTCAGGGGCGTCGCGCCATCATTGGCCAGCTGGCAGTCAACAGGCAGCGCGCTGATGTGCTGCTCGCTGATGTGCTCATGCACGGCCTCGGCCTGCGCGCGGGTGATCAGCACCAGCGTACCGCCTTGGGCCTGTGCCCAAGCGGCCTCGTTCGGGAACCGCACATCCGACAGCGCAATCCGGTCATGCACCGGGTTGTGCTGTGACGGGTGCATGCCCAGCCGGCCGGCCAGCAGCGTAACCCAGATGTCGGGGTGCAGCTCACGGCCCCAGTCGCCCATGGTCTGCATCAGGCGCCGCGCGCTGATGTTGTGCAGGCCCGCAATGGGCCGCTCTTTCAGCCCGGGCTCGTAAAGGTTCGCGTAGCCATGGCCGGCGTCGTCCAGCATTTGCGCGGCCATGTCTTTCAGGACGTCGGCAAACGCCGCACGCACAAAACCATAGTGCGCACAAAGGTACTCTGCGGCCGTGTCTTTGCCGGCACCGGCAAGGCCGGCAAATGCTACGAGGCGGGGTTGGACGATTGTGTTGGTATTTGTCATGGGTTTTATGCTGCCGCGTGGATGTAAAAATCCAGCGTCAGCACAACCTTCTTCATGTTCATTCGGTTATTGAAAATACCAATCAACCCCAGGGGGTTTTGCTCGATAATCTTTTGAGTCATCACGGTTGATTCAAAAACGGCGTTCAGCATTCCCGGCTCGGCGCACTGGAAAACAGCAATCGGGCTGTTAACCTCAGCGCCATTAATTCGGGTCATAACCTGTTTCAAATTGCCGTTACTCATTTTTGTCCTCTGTTGTGTTTTGTGGGTTCAAGCGTTGGACGCGCAAATCCGCAGCCGAATCGCGCGGCGTTGCAAGCGCAGGGCGCCCAATACCGCCAGGTCAGCGTCAATCGAGGCCTCCAGCGCCTGGATGCACATGTCCAACTCGCGTTGCCTGATTTGCGCGTGGCGCAGCGCCAGCCATTGGCGCAGGCGGTAAAGCAAGCCGGGCCGGCGCCGGCCGTGGCGGTAGTGGGTGCTCATGCGCGCCCCCGCGCCAGGTCGGCCTGCATCTCAAGCGCCCGGGTTTTGACCCACACGGCCAGCCGGGTGATTTGCTCGGCCCCCTGCGTGCTGATGGCCACGCTGTGGCCGGCGGTTTGCAAGGCCTTGGTGCAATCGATGCGGGCCCAGCGCACGCCGCGCCCATCGGCCGCGGCCAGCGTGCGGCGGCCGCAGTCGCGCAGCGCCTGGATGGCGGCCGGGTGGTTGATGATTGGCGCGGCGCTCATTTGCACAGCTCCGGGCGCGGCTGGCACTGGACGGGTGGCGTGGCCTCGTCGGGCTCGGGGTCGCCCCCACCGCAGCCACCCAGCAGCACGGCAAAGGCCAAAAACAACACCATGGCCATGACGGACAAGCCCCGGCTCAGCGCGGCAAGCATGCGGGGGACCGCCGGGGTTTTGCTTCATCGTTGCAGCCGCAAATGTAGGCGGCAATCAGGGCGCCTTCAATGGCAATTCCCAGGGCCACGTCCAGCGCAAGGGCGCCTGGGCTGCCGGGCGTTGCTGCGGCCAGCGCATGGGCAATGGCCCGGATGTCGTCTGACGGCCGGGGCGCGGGCCGGCTTGGGGCGCCAGTGCCTGCGGGCTCGCGATCCCATGCAAACGCGGGCCGGTCGGTCACGTTGAGGCTGGCCAGTGCGGGCTGCAGGGCCATGGCCACGGTACTGTGGAACGCGGCTTGCGGGTCGCTGTGGCGGCGGGATTGGCTGTGCGCCGGGGTGTTGATTTCCATGTCTTGACTCCTGTCCGCTGTTGGATGCCTCTAGTATCGAATAAGCGGTTAGATGTTGTCAACGAATAAACGATATTTGTTGCTATTATTTTTTGGCCTCGTTCTTGGGGCGAAAAAAAGCCCGCGTGGTGCGGGCATTGGAGAGGTGGTTGCGCCACAATCGCTTATTCGATACGATACGGCATGATCCCAATCGACTGGCCCCCCATCATCCGTGCGTTGGTCGCCTCCGGCCTGACGCAGCCCAAGATTGCCGAGGCTTGCAACTGCGGCCAAAGCACTATCAGCGACATGCTGCTGGGAAAAACCAGCGACCCGCGCACTAGCACCGGCCTGCTGGTGCTGGGCCTGGCGCAGGCGCGCGGCGTGCCGGTGCCCAACTGGCAGGTGTCGCCGGTTGCCCCTGTTAATGTGGTGGTTGCCAGCAATGCAGCGTGAGCCGCTCAATCGCCTCGCGGCGCTGCTCAGGCGTTCCGTGCACTGCAAACGCGACTCATCGAGTGACACCACGCCACCTAGCGCGGCCAGCGCCGCATGCGGCTTGCGGGCTGCTCGCTGATGCGGCCACGTGGCGGCATGCGACTGGCGCTGATGGGCGCGGCCCAGGCCCTGACCGCAGCCCATGGTGCGGCAACCCTGGCCGAGATTGCCGCCGCTGCGCGCGCTGTTGAGGGTGGCCAGGCACGCTGCGGCGTGCCGGTGGCCACGGCCAGGGTGACGCTCAAAAACATGCTGCGTGGCGGCGATTTGCAGGCCGTTGGTCGCAGCAAGACGGCCGGCACCAACCGGTGGCGCACTTTGTATGCCACGGCTGAGTTGGCCGCGCCTGAGCCCTGCCTGGCCCCCGTGATGGGCTGCGCTGCAGCCGCGCTGCACGGTGTTGCGCTGGCCTGGGCTGCGGCCTAGGTTTTTGCCTGCAAGAAGGAGAAGCCGATTGGCTAAAAAAACAGACCTTTGGATGCCGCTGTATATCGGCGATTACCTGTCGGACACGCTGCGCCTGACGACTGAGCAGCACGGCGCTTATTTGCTGCTGCTGATGGACTACTGGCGCAACGGGCCCCCGCCCGATGTTGACGAGACGCTGGCGGCCATCACGCGCATGGGTGTCGCGCAGTGGCGCAAGACAGCCCCGGCGCTGCGCCCGCTGTTCAGAGTGGCCGATGGGCTGTGGACACAAAAGCGGGCCGAGCTTGAGCGCGCCAAGGCGGCCGGCAATGTTGACAAGCGCAGTGCGTCAGGCAAGGCCAATGCATCCAAAAGATGGGCAAAAGATGATGGCGAAACGATGCCAACCGCATGCCAATGGCATGCCAATGGCATGCCATTGGCATTGCCAATTGATAGCCAAAGTGATGCCAAAGTTATGCCAAATACATGCCAAACCGATGCACGCGCAGAAACACCGTCACCTATAAGTCAAAAACCTAAAGACAACACCCAAAAACTAAAGGGCGGGCTGGTGGTGACTTGCCGTACCGTGGGACCACCCAAAGCCGCTTTTGCGCCCACAAAACCGGGGGAGGTTGGACAGGCGCTCAAGAGGGCCGGGATTGATCCGACAACGCTGAACCTGAGCGACCCGGTGTTGCTGGCGTTGATCGCCCAAGGCGCCACGCCGGACGAGTTCGAGGGCATCGCCCGGCAGGCAATCGCCAAGGGCATTCGTGCTCCGTTTCCATGGGTTTTGAAAGCCCTGCAGGGCAAGCGGGTCGATGCAGCGGCGGTGGTGCTGGCCGCACCGGTTTCGGCTGCGCCGGCCGCACCAGACGCCTGGTCCAAAACCCGCAGCGGGGTGATCAACCGGGGCAACAACCTGGGCATTGCGCCCTGGAGCGAGGCCGACGCTTACACCAAAAACGGCCCGTCATGGGCTGCCTACCAATGCGGCGTTTTGGCTGCTGACACGGCGGCCAAAGGCCGCGTTGACACCGGAGAAACCGCATGAGCGAATCAGCCTACGCGCAGCAAAAACGCGACCAACGCACGGCCGATGAGGTGGTGGACACCCGGGGCCTGATGTGCATCAGCGGCTGCCCCAACCGCTGGAGCATTGACGGCGGCCGGGGCCGGCTGTGCAGTGCCCATGCCTGGGCGCCGCAGCACCAGTGGGGGCAGATCACGCAGGGGCAAATTGAGGCGGTGGCGGCGCAATCCTGGCGCGCGCAGCAGCAGGCCGATGCTGAGCAGGCACCCCCCATGAGCCGTGCCCAGCGCCAGGCGGCAGTGGCTGCGCTGCGGGCGTTGGCGCTGGGCCAAAAGGGCGACCCGATGGCTGGTGCGCGGCGGCTGCGCGATGCTGAGCTGCACCGTGGCGGCCGGCTTGAAAACGGGCTGTTGATGACCCGCAGCCAGCGCGAGTATTGGCGCCAGGCGCTGGCCCGTGAGCAGGCTGCGGCCGATGTCTCGTTGGGTGATTTTGTGCCGGTGGCGGCCTTGGTGGCTGCGTCGGTGGGGCCTACGGTTGCTGCGCGTGTGGTGGCGCCTGCGCTGGAGCCGCGTGGTGCGGATGATGAGCCGTTTGATGCGATGGCCGCGCGCTGCTTTGAGGAGCAAGCGGCATGATCGGCGGTGTGGTTTTGTCGCCCGCAACCAAGCGTGTGACCAACCCGCTTGGCGTGCCAAAAAGCACCCCGCGCCCGGGGCGTTTTGGGTTGGTGATGTACGGCCGTGTTTTGGGTCTGATCACTGACCAGCCGCGCACGCCTGCGGCGGTGGCTGTGGCGCTTGGGCGCGGCCTGCAAACGCTGCGCGAGGTGCTGCACCGCATGGCGCACATGGGCGAGGCGCATGTGGTGGCCTGGGCCAAGCCTGCGCACGGGCGCGGGTTGATGCAGGCGGTGTTTGCGGCGGGGCCTGGCGCCAGCGTGCCATACCCCAGGCCACTCAGGCGCAAATCGCCGCCGGGGTCAACCCTGGCACGTTGCAATCCACGGCCTGAGTTGATGTCGTTTTGCCATGTGCTGCGCCTGTTGCGTGAGGGCTGCACCCGCCAAGAGCTGCACGACGCCACGGGCGTGGCCTACATGCGCGCCAGCCTGCTACTGGCCAGCCTGCATGCGGCGGGGCTGATCCATCGATCGGGCTGGATTGCCCGTGACAATGCGGCCGGCGCTGGGCGACCGTCTGAGGTGTTCACGCTAGGCGCCGGCAAGGACGCCAAGCGACCCCCAGCGATGACGTACAAAGAACGTCATGCCCGTTACCGCAACAGCCGACGCGACCGGTTGCAGGCGCAACGCCTGACGCATGTGATGGCCGGCACAGCAGGCGCCACGCTGGGCCGCAACATGAGCACAGCCCATGGCGCGTGACACGGGCATGGACGCGCTGCTGGTGGCCTGGGCGCAGTGGTTGATGGTGGGTGATGGATCAGGCTACCCCAAGCGCAACGTGCTGCACCCCGAGTGGTCGCCGCCCACCTCGGGCATGACGCCAACAATGTCCAGCGCTCCCTCATCGGTGGGGCGCAGCACCCATGCCGCCATCGGCCAGATGAGCCTGCGCATGCGCAACACGCTGGTGGTGCATTACGTCAAGGGTGGGCCAGTGGTGGCCCAGTGTGTTGAACTGGGATGCAGTGTTTCGGTGCTTCGCACCCGCATAGACACCGCCCATCAGCACCTGCGCGCCATCCTGCGCAGCGGCCCATCAACCACAAATATTTAGTTTTACCCCACAACGAAACTAGGTACAGTTCCGGCACGCTGGTGTGGCATGGGTAAGCCAAACACACCAGTTTGATTTGCCTACTCATCAACCCCGCCACCCACAAGGTGAGCGGGGTTTGCTTTTTGTGCGCTCAACCTACCACCACCTCTACAACACAGCCGCCTGGCGGCGCCTGCGTGTGGCCCAGTTGCAGGCGTACCCGCTGTGCCGAATGGATCAAGAACTGGGCAGGTTCGTAGCCGCTGCGGTGGTCGACCACATCAAGCCGCACAAGGGCGAGCCCACGTTGTTCAGTGACCCGGCCAACCTCCAGTCGCTGTGCAAGCAATGCCACGACAGCCACAAACAGGCCCAGGAGCACAACGCCGACGGCATCCTGCGCGGCGCAGGCATCACCGGCCGCCCGCTTGACCTCGCTCACCCCTGGCACAAGCCAGCCCGCCCGCCAGGGGTAGGGGGGGTGCAAATCTCTAGCGGATCGTTGCCGAA
>JAYWDK010000088.1:0-6943 GCA_043779845.1 Betaproteobacteria bacterium
GTCATGCGGTCCATCTTCGGCGTGCGCTACCAGCCCGGGCCGTATCAGACATTGAGTTTGGGCTACCGACTCACGCGTGATCTGGCAGAACAAGTCGAGCTGGGTTGGCAGTGGCCGGTGTACCGTGGCAGCGCCCGCCCGGTGGGCGCCTCGGGCGGCTGCGGCGGCACGCTGTACGCGGTGGGCCGCTTGAACTACAGCCTGAAAGACAGCCGCATGACCGATTCCTTGGCCGGCGTTGAATACGACGCTGGCTGCTGGATCGGCCGCATTGTTGGCGAGCGCCTGTCCACCGGCCGCGCTGAATCCACTTCACGCCTGTCCGTGCAGCTTGAGTTGGTCGGGCTGTCGCGTCTGAACGCGGGTTTCAATCCGCTACAGGCCTTGAAGGACAATATCCCCGGTTACCAATTGCTGCGCGAGCTGCGGGCGTCCCCGATATCCACTGTTGAGCCATGACCCAAATCTCCTCCCCACACCGCTTGCGCGCCACCCTGATGGCCATGGCTGCGGCCGCGTGCCTGGCTGGCAGCGCAGTGCAGGCCCAAGGGCCCACGCCCGCCAAAGCAGCCACCAAACCGGCGCCTGTGCCCGTCGCCGCGCGCACCAACATTCGCAGCGGTGATTTCATCGTGGCGGTGGTCAATACCGAGTTGGTGACCTCGGTTGAGGTGGCACAGCGTGTTGAGCGCGCCAGCGCCGACGCCCGTCGCGCGGGGGGCGCGCTGCCTGATGCCACGGCGCTGCAACAGCAAGTGCTGGATACGTTGATCGACGAGCGCGTGCAGATCACCTACGCCCGAGAAACGGGTCAAAAGGTCGACGACTCTGAAGTTGACCGCGCGGTGGCCAACGTGGCCGCGCAGAACCAGATCACCGTGGCCCAGTTGCGGGATCGCCTGCGCGACGAGCGCATGGACATGGTGCGTTTCCGCAGCAATCTGCGGGATCAGTTGCTGCTGGAGCGCGTGCGCGAGCGCGAGGTTTCGGCACGCATCCGCATCACCGATAGCGACATCGAACGGTTTCTCGACGAGCAGCGCGCGCGCGCCGGCAACGATGCGCAGCTCAACCTGGCGCAGATCCTGGTCACCGTGCCCGAGGGCGCCACGGCCGGGGTGGTCGCACAGCGCCTTGCCCGCGCCGAGCAAGCGCTGGCCCGGGTGCAGGCCGGTGAAGATTTTTCCAAGGTGGCGCGCGAGATCAGTGAAGACGGCAAGCGCGAGGCGGGCGGCGAAATCGGCCTGCGTCCGGTGCAGCGCCTGCCTGACTTGTTTGTTGAATCCACGCAGGGCCTGGGCGCGGGGCAGATCATCGCCAAGCCCGTGCGAAGCGCCGCTGGTTTTCACGTGCTGAAGGTGATAGACCGCCAAGAGGGCGACCCCTTCAAGGTCACCCAGACGCACGCCCGCCACATCCTGCTGCGTGTGTCCGAGCGCGCGCAGGCCACGGCGGTGAGCCGGCGGCTGGACGGCCTGCGCCAGCAGATTGAACGTGGCGACAAAAAGTTCGACGACGTGGCCCGTGAAATCTCTGAAGACGGCAGCGCCAGCAATGGCGGTGACCTCGACTGGACCTCTCCCGGCCAGTTTGTGCCTGAGTTTGAAGAGGCGATGAACCGTTTGGCCCTGGGTGGCATCTCGGCGCCGGTGGTTTCGCGTTTTGGCGTGCACCTGATTCAAGTCCTTGAGCGCCGCAGCGTCACGCCCGATCCAAAAACAGTGCGTGACCAAGCCCGTACCGCGCTGCGTGAGTCCAAGTACGAGCAAGCCTATGCCGATTGGGCAAAAGAGTTGCGCCTGCGCGCCTACATCGAGATGCGCGAGCCCCCGCTTTGAAGCACCTTGCTCGCAAGCGTTTTGGCCAACACTTTTTGGTGGATGGCGGCGTTATTGACGCCATCGTGCGCGCCATTGCCCCGCGCGCTGGTGAACCCCTGATTGAAATCGGCCCCGGCCTGGGCGCCATGACCCAGCCGCTGCTCGAGCGCTGCGGCGCACTCACGGTGATTGAGCTTGACCGTGATCTGGCGGCACGCTGGCGCCAGCGCCAGGGCGTGACGGTGATCGAATCCGACGTGTTGAAGGTTGATTTTGCCGCGCTTGCGGCGGCCGCTGCCGAGCCGCTGCGCGTGGTGGGCAACCTGCCTTACAACATCTCCACGCCGATCTTGTTCCACCTGCTGGCAGTGGCGCCACAAGTGCGCGACCAGCACTTCATGCTGCAAAAAGAGGTGGTGGATCGCATGGCCGCCAAGCCGGGTGGCAAAGAGTTTGGCCGGCTGAGCGTGATGCTGCAGTGGCGCTACACCATCGACGCCTTGTTTGACGTGCCGCCCACGGCATTTGACCCACCGCCACGCGTGCATTCGGCCATCGTGCGCATGGTGCCGCTGGCCGTGCCCCCCGTGCTGGATGAGGCTCGGCTGCAAGCCCTGGTGACCGTGGCGTTTTCTCAGCGCCGCAAGCTGTTGCGCCACACCCTGGGCCGCTGGCTGGACGAGCAAGGCTTTGGTGGCAGTTTTGATGTTCAGCGCCGCGCCGAAGAAGTGCCCGTTGCCGAATACGTGGCGCTGGCGCAAGCCGTGCCAGCACCGCTGGTTTGATACAAAAAAGGCGGCCCGAAGGCCGCCTTTTGATGCGCAAAACGGCCTGTGCTCAGGCCGCGCTCAGCCACATTCCGGTATCAAATGCGCTGCTCATCATGGGCATGTTCATGCCGAAGTTGGGGTTGGTGCCGTTTTTTGGCGCAGCCTTGGGCGCCGGTTTTTCAGGCACCGGCGCCGCCTCGTTGACACGTTCCCAAGCGTTGGCTTCGGCACTGCGGGCCACGGCAAACGAATAGAAGCAGCGAAACGGAATGCGGCGCTCGCCCCAAAAATCAGCCGTGTCACGGAACACATCGAGCAGTTGCTCACGCGCTTCACGGTCAAATTTGAGGCTGTCGGGCACCTGCTCAAGCACCACCACAAAACCAGGCTGCGTACCGGCGCGGTGCACCAGATCAGTCATGCAATCGAACAAAGCGTCGAGATTTTTGCCGAAATGCGCCGGGAACAAAAACGACTCGGCGATCTTGTCCAGCACGTCCTGCTTGGATTGGGCCTCGGTCAAATTGGCGTACAGAAAATGCTGGCCCGCCGCGTCGGCGGCCTGCATCAAATCTTCAACACGGTAGGCGCGAATCGCCTGCACGATATTAGGACGGACGGTCTGAAGCTGCATGTCACGTTCCTCCAAGGCAAAAAAACGGTTCCGGATCAATTACCGATCACTGGGCGATGAGCTGGAAACTCGCATAGTGATCGGCGGTGAAGTAACAAGCATCAGGCTGGGTAGGCCGGGCACCGCCACAGACGATGCGCCAAGCGCCACGGTTTCGAGAACCTGACGTTGGCACGGTGTATTCGCGGTAAAAACCCCTTTCACGCCGCGGCAATATCCGTTCACGGTTGCCGAAGACCACGCCATCCTTGCTAAAAGGAAACGGGCCGCCAGCATGAATCAACCGCTGTGTCTGTTTGGCTTCGGTCGGCAATGCCGACTGTGCAATCGTCCCGGCCTCGCCCACTGGACGCTTGGCTTCGACCCCTGCGCTTGCCAACATCAACCCAACAGCCACCCATGTGAGCCCGAGCTTGCGCAAAGGTTCCAATATCGATGAGCGGCCTGGCTGGTTCACGGGTTTACCCTGAAATCTGAGTAAGCGATGCTACCGGAATGCTCAGAAAAACTCAAGCCGCTGCCTCATATTTGGGCAGAAACAAAGGGAATTGAGTGGGCGCTCACCTACATGCGGCAGAGCAAGCCGCCTGGATTTAGCATCTGTCAAGAGGATGATCGCGACAAATTAACGCTTGAAGCCTTCGGCGCGCCGGGAGGCACATCCGGAGCTGGGTTCTTGATGGGGCAATCGGCTGGCCCTCAGGCGGATCGAGAGGGTACGCACCGCCCCGATCCTTTGCAATCGCTTTCAGCGCGCCGCGTTGGCGTCGGCCACGGTCACCGCCGTCATGTTGACGATGCGGCGCACGGTGGCCGACGGTGTCAGGATGTGGGCAGGCTTGGCGGCGCCCAGCAGCACGGGCCCAATGGCGATGCCACCACCGGCCGCTGTTTTGAGCAGGTTGTAGGCAATGTTGGCGGCGTCGATGTTGGGCAACACCAGCAGGTTGGCCTCGCCGGTGAGCGTGGAATGCGGCATCAGTTCGCGGCGGTAGTCGGCATCGAGCGCGGCGTCGCCGTGCATTTCGCCGTCCACTTCCAGCCAGGGCGCGCGCGCCTGGATCAATGCCAGCGCGTCGCGCATCTTGATGGCCGAGGGTTGGTTGCTGGAGCCAAAGCTGGAATGCGACAGCAGCGCGGCTTTGGGCTGCACGCCAAAGCGCAGCATTTCCTCGGCGGCCAGGATGGTGATCTCAGCCAACTGCTCGGCGGTGGGGTCGTAGTTGACGTGGGTGTCGACCAAAAAGACTTGCCGCCCAGGCAGGATCAGCCCGTTCATGCAGGCGTAGGTGTTGACGCCCGCCCGGCGGCCAATGATCTGGTCGATGTGCGCCAGATGCTGGGTGGTCGAGCCCCAGGTGCCGCAGATCATGCCGTCGACCTCGCCCTTGTGCAGCAACATGCAGGTGATCAGCGTCAGCCGGCGGCGCATCTCGATCTTGGCGAATTGCTCGGTCACGCCCTTGCGCTCGGTCAGGCGGTGGTAGGTCTGCCAGTAGTCGCGGTAACGCGGGTCGTCGTCAATGTTGACGATCTCATAGTCGCGGCCGGCTTGCAGGCGCAGGCCCAGCTTTTCGATGCGGGCGGTGATGATGCTGCCGCGCCCCACCAGCCACGGGCGGGCCAGGCCTTCGTCGACGATCACCTGCACCGCGCGCAGCACGCGGCGGTCTTCGCCTTCGGCAAAAGCCACGTTGCGGCGCGTGGCGCGCTTGGCCAGGCTGAAGATCGGCTTCATGGCGTTGCCCGAAGCGTAGACAAAGCTCTGTAGCCGCTCCTCGTAGGCTTCATAGTCGGTGACGGGCCGCGTCGCCACGCCCGACTCCACCGCCGCGCGGGCCACGGCCGGCGCAATCTTCATCATCAAGCGCGGGTCAAAGGGCTTGGGGATCAGGTACTCGGGGCCGAAGCTCAGGTTGACGCCCGCATACGCGGCGGCCACCAGGTCGTTTTGCTCGGCCTGGGCCAGCTCGGCGATGGCCTTGACGGCGGCGATTTCCATCGCGTCGGTGATGGTGGTGGCCCCGGAATCCAGCGCGCCCCGAAAGATGTACGGGAAGCACAACACGTTGTTGACTTGGTTCGGAAAATCACTGCGGCCCGTGGCCATGATGGCGTCGCTGCGCACCGCCTTGACCTCCTCGGGCATGATTTCAGGCGTGGGATTGGCCAGCGCAAAGATCAGCGGATTGGCGGCCATGCTGGCCACCATCGGCGGCTTCATCACGCCGCCCGCAGACAAGCCCAGAAACACGTCGGCACCGACCAGGGCCTCGGCCAGGGTGCGGTGGGGCGTGTCTTGCGCAAACTCGGATTTGTCGGGGTCCATCAACTCAAGCCGGCCGGTGTAGACCACGCCCGCCAAGTCGGTGGCGAAGATGTTTTTCTTGGGCAAGCCCAGTTTGACCAATAGATTCAGGCAAGCCAGGGCGGCTGCCCCCGCGCCCGAGGTCACCACCTTGACCTCGTCGATCTTCTTGCCTACCACCTTCAGGCCGTTGAGCAATGCGGCGCCCACCACGATGGCGGTGCCGTGCTGGTCATCATGGAAGACGGGGATCTTCATGCGCTCGCGCAGCTTGCGCTCCACGTAAAAGCAATCGGGCGCCTTGATGTCTTCGAGGTTGATGCCGCCGAAGGTGGGCTCCAGCGCGGCGATGATGTCGACCAGCTTGTCGAGGTTGCGCTCGTTGATCTCGAGGTCAAAGACATCGATGCCGGCGAACTTCTTGAACAGCACGGCCTTGCCCTCCATCACCGGCTTGGACGCCAGCGGGCCGATGTCGCCCAGGCCCAGTACGGCCGTGCCGTTGGTGACAACCGCCACCAGGTTGCCGCGTGAGGTGTAGCGGTAGGCGTTGATGGGATCCGCCACGATTTCTTCGCAGGCCGCCGCCACGCCGGGTGAATAGGCCAACGCAAGATCGTGCTGATTGACCATCTGCTTGGTGGCTGCAATAGCCACCTTGCCGGGCGTGGGGAACTCGTGGTACTCCAACGCGGCGCGGCGGAATTCAGCGTTTTTTTCGTCAATCTTGGACATGGTGGCAATCCTGGGCGGGCGGTGAGAGGGTCTGGGAGCCTGTCGGGCTTGGGGTCGAGCCCGACCCCAAGCCCGACAGACTCCTAGGCGGGCGCCGATTTTAGGCAGCGCACCGCAGCCGGAGAGGTCTGCCCGCGCAGTGTCGCCCCGCTGCGCCAACTTGCTGATGCGCGAAACTGCGTGGCTCATTGCACCGTTGCCCCCTGAATACGGCCTGTCACCATGCGTACGCGACCTTTGATCCCGCTGGCTGAAGTGCCGTTGGTGGCGCCGTCCATCGGGCCCGGCGCTGCGGTTCGCCGCGCACCCCGCGCGCTGCTGTGGGTGGCGCTGGTCGCACTGCTGTTGGTGGCGCAAACGCTGCTTGTGGCGCTGACTTTGCGCTACGAGGCGACGCTGGCCCAAGAGCACACTGAGGAGGTGGCTGCCGCCGCGCTGGGCGAGATCCGGCGCCGCACGCAACAGGCGTTGCAGGGCTTGCAGGGCTTGCAGCGAGGCCCTGGGGAACCGGTGGCTTGGCTGGGCCATGCCAACAACCTGCTGCGGGCCTTGCCTGAAATTGGCCGCATCGAGCGCCGCGACCTGGCCGTGCGCATCCTCGACGCGGCAGACTCGCCGTTGCATGAGTCCTTGTTCCTGCGCTGGCCACGCGCCGAGATGGACGCCGAAACAGAGG
>JAYWDK010000089.1:0-17815 GCA_043779845.1 Betaproteobacteria bacterium
AGGCTCCAGCCCAGGTTGCGCCAAAACGGCAAACGCTCGGTCAGGATTTTCAGGTTGGCCAAAAAATCATCGCCAAAAAACAGCGGTGGCGGCAGGCTGAAGATCTCGGTGCGCGAGTGCGTGGCAAATACGAACATGAAGTAGAACGGCGCCAGCATCACCAGCGCGCCCACACCAACGACGCAATAAGCGGCCCACGGGGCCAAACGGTCAGTTTTCATCATCGAGGCCAGGTGTGCTTGCGGGCGCTTCAAACGCCGGCGCCGTTGGGACGGAACGCGCGGTTGGTGAGCCAGGTCAGCGCGGCCACCAAAATGAACAGCAGCCATGACATCGCGCTGGCAGCGCCAAAGTCATTGAAGTCAAACGCCATGCGGTACAGGTAGATGGCCGTGGTCATGCCCGATTGGTCAGAGCCACCACGCCCGCCGGTCAGGATGAAGGGCTCTTCAAACAACTGCAGGCCGCCGATCACGCTGAGCGTGACGCCAAAAAAAATCATCGGTTTCAGGCTGGGCAGCGTGATGTGGAAAAACTGTTGCAAGCGCCCTGCCCCGTCCATGGTGGCGGCCTCGTAAATATCCTTGGGGATGGTTTGCAACGCCGCCAGGTAAAGCACCACGTTGAAGCCCACGTAGCGCCAGAACACGATCATTGAAATAGCGGGTTTGATGTTGTCGGGGTCGTTCAACCAGTCCACCGCTTCATGCGGCAAAAACCAGCCCAGGCCGGGCAACTTGGCCAGCGCGCCCAGGCCCACGTTGATGAGGCCGAAGTCCGTTGAAAACAGCGAACTGAACAAGATTGAAATGGCCACGGTGGAGGTGATGTAGGGCATGAAATACGCCCCCACCACGCCATTGCGCAAGCGCTTGAACGACGAGTGGATGAAGTAGGCCAGCGGTATGGCCACCAGGTGCTGCGGCACGCCCGAGGCCAAGGCCAGCCAGGCGGTGTTTTTCAGCGATTTCCAGAACCATTCGTCGCGCAGCGCAAAGGCGTAGTTCTCAAAGCCCACAAACTGCATCGCCGACAAGCCGCTGGTGGGCTCCCAGGACTGAAACGCCAGGTATAGCGAAAACGCCAGCGGGAACACCCCAAACACCGCAAACAGCAGCACAAAGGGACTCAAAAAAACGTAGGGCGCCCAAGTGGGCGACAGACGAGGCCACCCAGGCGATGAGCGTGCGTCAGCAGAGGGGTTCATGGCGAGCCGGGTAGAGGATTCGGTGGCTTGGCTGGGTGGCACGGGGTCAGGTCACCGTCGTGCACGCTGGGCCAACAAGCGCTGGGCGTCGGCCAGGGCTGTGGTGATGCTCTTGCCGCGATCGAGCACTTTGTCGAGTTCCGTGTTGATCACTTCGTCGGCAAACGCGTCTTGCTTGTGCACCGACACCGCCGTGATGTGCTTGGCCGCCGCACGCCAGCCCACGCGGGCTGCCTGACCACCCAGGAACTCAATCGGTTGCTCAAAAAACGGGTCGTCGAAGGTCTCAAGCAGCGCCGGAAAGGCGTCTTGCGCCTTGAACGCCGCGAGTTGCACGTCGCGGCTCAAGGTCATCAACTGAATGAACTCCCAAGCCAGCACTTTGGACGCCGGCGGCGAGCTGCGGGGGATGGCAAAAAAGGTGCCGCCGTAGGCCGCAAACGCACCCTCGGGCAAGGGCGCAGCGCGCCACAGGCCGCGGGTGCCTGGCGCCAGCCAGGTATTCAGGTGGCCAGCCAACCACGCACCCGTCAACTGGGTGGCGATGGTGCCGCGCTTGAAGCCCTCGGTCCACTCGCTGGTCCACGCGCCCACTCGGGCGTCAAGCTTTTGCTGGCGCACCTTGCGCGCCAATTCAAACGCCCGCACAAAGCGCGGCGAGGTCACCAACACCTTGGATTGGTCGTTGAAGTACAAGCCCTCGCCGGGCTGAATGCCGGCGCGGATGACGATGTCTTTCATGTCGCGCGCATGCGCCATCAGGTAAGCGCCCGTGGCGGCCTTGATCTTGGCGCCGGCGGCCACGTAGTGCTCCCACGACTGGGTGAGCTCGGCCTCGCCGACGCCCGCCTTGGCCAGCACGTCGGCGCGGTACAGCAAGGTGCCCGGGCCGATGTCGGTGGGCACCGCCACCACGGCGCCGCTGCGGCTGGTGGCTTGCTGAAAGGCATAGGGCACAAAGCGCTGCTGGAAGCGCCGGATGTTGTAGGGCTCCACGCTCAGGTTTTCGAGCCCGCCACCTTGTGCAAAGCGGCCCACGTAGCCCACCTCCAGTGCCATCACGTCGGGCAGGAAGACCGACGTGGACAAGGCCGTGGTCATGGCCGTGTGGTGATCACTGAACTGCCGGCTGACGACCTTGATGTCAACGTTGGGGTGGCTTCGCTGCCACAGCGGAATGGCTGACCGAACGATTTCGTCCACGGCCGGGTAAGCCGCCACCGTCAAAACCTGCCGGGCCGGATTGTCGGCCCACGCGTCAAGCTGCAAGCTACCCAGCAACAGCATCGCCAAGCCCAGCCGGCACAGCAACAGCCTGGACTGGCCCGCTTGAGTTAATTCCCGCATTCATGTCTCCGATGGCCATTTCGCTCCGAGCAGCGTGCACCCGAGGTGACCATGCTCGCCATACCAAACCGTGATCATTGATGACAATTTGAAAGCGCTTTCAAACTATAAGTACGGGATACGAGGCTGTCAATCGAGGGAAATCGCCAAGGCCGGGGCGGCGCGCCCCGCCTTGGCTCAGCCCGCCAGGCGGCGACTGGATTCGCGGGCGATCAGGCGCGGCGCTGGCATGTCGGCGGTGGGCGCCTTGCCGGCCAGCAATTGCAGCATGGCCGATGCCGCCAAGCGGCCCATCTCATAGGCCGGTTGATGCACCGTGCTCAAGGGCGGCATGGCATACATCGACGAGGGCAAATCGTCAAAGCCCACCACCGAGACATCTTCGGGCACGCGCAGCGACCGGCGTTGCAAGCCCAGAGCCGCCCCCAGTGCCATCTGGTCATTGGCCGAAAAAATGGCGGTGAAGCGTTGGCGGGCTTCGAGCAGTCGATCAACGGCCAGCAGGCCACTGATCTCGTGGTATTCGCCCGGCACGACCAAGCCGGAATCGTAAGCAATCCCGGCAGCCTCAAGGGCGGCGCGGTAGCCACGCAGGCGTTCAGTGGCATCGGGGTGATCCTGGTCACCCGCGATGAACGCAATGCGCTGGTGGCCCAGGTCAAGCAGGTAACGGGTGGCCAGTCTCCCGCCTTCGAAGTTGTCAAAGTTCAGCGAGAACAATCCAGGCGCCACCAGCGAGCGCCCCGTGACGACCACGGGCAAACTGCGGGCAATGGCCTCCAATGCCTGATCAGTCAACCGCCCGGTCAGCACGATGATGCCGTCCACGCGGCGAGAGCGAAGCACGTCAACGCAACGGGCTTCGGCGGTTGCGTTCCAGTGGCCGCTGACAAACAAGGGGCTGTAGCCGGCTGGGTCAAGCTCGTCTTCAATGCCGCGCAAGGCCGCGCCGTAAAACGGACTGTCGATGGCTTGGGTGACCACGCCGATGCTGAGCGTTCGCCCACCCGCCAAGCCGCGGGCCATGGGGTTGGGTACAAAGCCCAGGTTGGCGATGGCGTCATCAACCGCCTTCTTCTTGAGGCCGCTGACCACCGCCGTGCCATTGAGGATGCGCGACACGGTGCTCGGCGAGACGCCCGCCGCCTGCGCCACCATTTCAAGCGTGATGACCGCCGCGTCGCCCGTTTGCGGCGATTTGGCAACCCGTTGCGGACTGGCTTTGGTGATCATTTTTAGTGGCGGCTCCCGGCAGAAGTGTAAGCGGCCGACCAGCAAAAATGGTTGCGCTTGCAGAGCGCCGCAAGCCGCCACCACTGGCGTCACTTGTTGGCACCTGCAGGCCATGACGGCAGCGCAAAACCAGGCCAGTCAACGGCTGACCCACCCGCATTTTTGGGCGCGCTTGCTGGCCCTGTTGCCCGCTACCGCCACATTGCCCGTTAAAATAAAGGCAATGCCGCCGGTCACCGTGTTCATTGCTCTTGAAATGACGCGAAACCCTTGTTGGGTGGGCCAAAAAACTGCTTTGATTTCAGCAGATGGCCCCCAAATGGGGTGCAATACAAGGTTGATTTTTGCAAATGAGGCGCCCGCTTAAATTGAGTGTGGCCCTGCCTCTTTTTTGCGTGATCGGCTCGGCCTGCCTCGACCCAGCGTTCAGCCTCCTCCATGAAGCCTATGACCACCAAGAAGACCTCCCCGATCGCCGCATCTGCCCCTGTACTGGCGGCCCCAGCTGTCGCGGCAAAGGCTAAACCCAAGAAGGAAAGCAAGCGCGCGCCCGCTGCCGAGGCGAAATCCACCGGTGCCCGCAAGGCAGCCAGCCCGGTGGCGGCCGTCAAAGACGAGATGATCGACGATGACGCGGGCCTGCTTGACGACGACCTGGGTGTTGATGCCGCCGATATTGTGGATGTCATCGCCGACGTTGCCGACCCGGCCGAACCCACGGCCAAGGTCAAGCCCTTGCGCATGAAGGTGCCCAAGTCCAAGCAGCGCGCCTTGATTCGCGAGTTTGGCCTGGACGTGACTGCGCTCACCGACGAAGAAGCCGAAAAACGCCGCAGTGATCTGAAAGCGCTTGTCACGCTGGGCAAAACCCGCGGCTTCCTGACGCAGCAAGAAATCAACGACCACTTGCCTGAAAAGCTGGTGGATGCCGAGGTGCTTGAGGCCACGGTCAAGATGCTCAACGACATGGGCATTGCCGTGTACGAGCAAGCGCCCGATGCCGCCACGCTGTTGGTGGCGGGCGGCGGCGGCACCACGGCCAGCGACGAGGACGCCGAAGAAGCCGCCGAAGCCGCGCTGTCCACGGTAGACAGCGAGTTTGGACGCACCACCGACCCGGTGCGCATGTACATGCGGGACATGGGCGCGTTCGAGTTGCTCACCCGCGAAGGTGAAATTGAAATCGCCAAGCGCATTGAAGGTGGCCGCCAAGCCACGATGCTGGCCATTTCAGCCCTGCCGTCGATCATGGCCGAGGTGCTGTCGTATGGCGACAAGATCGCCAGCGGCGCGATGCGCATCTCCGAGGTGGTTGACGGTTTTGTGGTGGCCGGCGAGGCCGACGACTACGTGGCCGAAGAAGACGCCGACTCGTTTGACGACACCGAAGACGACGACGACGGCGCCAGCGACAACCGCGCCATGACGCGCCGACTCGAAGAAATGCAAGTGGCCGCGCTAGAACGCTTTGCCGGAATGCGCGCCAGCTTCGACAAGCTGCACAAGGCCTTCGACAAAACCGGATTTGGCTCACCGACCTACAGCGCCGCCCAGCAAACGCTGAGCGAGCAAATGATGACGGTGCGCTTCACGGTCAAAACCATTGATCGGCTCTGCACCTTGCTGCGCTCGCAAGTTGAGCATGTGCGCCGTTATGAGCGCGAGATCCGCAAGATCGCCGTCGACAAATGCGGCATGCCGCAGTTGCACTTCATTGAGCAATTTCCGCCCAACGTGCTGAACCTGGCCTGGATCGAAACCGAGGCCGCAGCCAACAAGGCCTACAGCGCCGCCATTGGCCGCAATCTGCCGGCGCTGCAAGAGTTGCAGACCAAGCTGATCGACATCCAGTCCAAGGCCGTGGTGCCCCTGGCCGCGCTGAAGTCCATCAACCAGCAGATGAACGAAGGCGAACGCGCCTCACTGGATGCCAAGAAAGAGATGATCGAGGCCAACTTGCGCCTCGTGATCTCGATCGCCAAAAAGTACACCAACCGCGGCATGCAATTCCTGGACTTGATCCAGGAAGGCAATGTGGGCTTGATGAAGGCGGTTGAAAAATTTGAATACCGCCGTGGTTTCAAATTCTCGACCTACGCCACATGGTGGATTCGCCAGGCCATCACCCGGTCCATCGCCGACCAGGCCCGCACCATCCGCGTGCCGGTGCACATGATCGAGTCGATCAACAAGATTAACCGCGTGAGCCGCGCGCACTTGCAAGAGTTTGGTTTTGAGCCCGACGCCGCGACGATTGCGCAAAAGCTGGATTTGCCCGAGCTCAAGGTTCGCCAGATCATGAAGATCGCCAAAGAGCCGATCTCGATGGAGCTCACGGTGGGCGAAGACGGCGACACCACGCTGGGCGACTTCATCGAAGACACCCAGAACGTGGCGCCCATGGAAGCCGCCATGCAGTCAGGCTTGCGCGCCGTGGTGAGCGAGTTGCTCGACGGCCTCACCGCCCGTGAAGCCAAGGTGCTGCGCATGCGCTTTGGCATCGACATGAGCAGCGACCACACGCTTGAAGAAGTAGGCAAGCAGTTTGACGTGACGCGTGAGCGCATTCGTCAAATCGAGGCCAAAGCGATGCGCAAGCTGAAGCACCCGAGCCGAGCGGACAAGATCCGCATGTACGCCGAAAACCTGTAAGGCAAGCCAAGCACGGTCAGCGACGGCAGTCGCTGGCCTCAGAGGTTGGGCACAAAAAAAGGCCTCAGAATCCAGCAATGGGTTCCAAGGCCTTTTCAGTTCCAGAGCTGCGCGTGTCAGACGACGCGCAGCTTGTGGGTTAGCAGCGCGACATCACATGTTGTCGATCATCACATGCATTTCGGCTCGCAACCCGCGCCAATCAACGCTTATGCCCTTTGGGGCCCGGCTTCATCCCGTCAAATTCCCCTTCATAGAGGTGAGATTTCATGAGACGAAACCGACCCTTTGCCCTCGACTCACGGTCATCGCGTTGTCGGGTTCGTAGGCACTTTAGCATGGCCAAATCTGGGTCAACACGTCCAGTCAGTGCACTTCGGCCAAGTGAGTTGGCCCCCCCCCCCCAATCGTTCGTAGAACCGGTCAAAGCCCGTTGCAGGGGGCAGCTACACAATGCAGCTCCGTGCGATCCATGAACGGGTGCATCGGCAGAGAACGAGCCAACCGAGCGCATGGGTTGTGACGCGCGCGCAGCATCTGCCACGGTCTCTTCCGAGAGGCCTCTGCGCTGTGATTTGGCAGGCGATGATTCGCAGCATGACCCCACACGACGTGATCATCATCGGCGGCGGCCAGGCCGCGCTGTCGGTGGCTTACTTCCTGCGCCGCACCAAGCGCTCGTCCTAATCCTCGACTCAGCAGACGGGCCCGGCGGGGCCTGGCGACACGCGTGGGAGTCGCTGCGACTGTTCTCGCCGGCGAGCTGGAGTTCACTCGCCGGATGGTTGATGCCGGCCACCACGCAAGGATTGCCGATCCGGGATGAAGTCATCGACTACCTGGGCCGATACGAGGAGCGCTATGCATTGCCTGTCCGCCGGCCCGTGCTCGTCGATGCTGTCGAGCGGCCACACGACGGGCTCATGGTGCGGTCGGGTGACAAAGCCTGGCAGGCCCACACCGTGGTGAGTGCCACCGGGAACTGGCGCCATCCGCACATACCGACATACCCCGGCCGCGAGACCTTCACAGGTTCGCAGCTGCATTCGGCCCACTACATCAGCGCAACGCCTTTCGCGGGCCAGCGCGTCCTGATCGTGGGCGGTGGCAACTCGGGCGCGCAAATCCTGGCCGAGGTGTCGCAGGTCGCCGAGTCCCTGTGGGCGACCGAGAAGTCACCCACCTTCCTGCCCGACGACGTGGACGGACGCGTGCTGTTCGAGCGCGCGACAGAACGCTGGCGCGCCCAGCAGGACGGCAGGCCCGTCGAGCACTTGCCAGGGGGCTTCGGCGACATCGTGATGGTGCCGCCGGTGGTGGACGCTCGCGCGCGGGGCATCCTCGGAACATGCGAGTGCCACCGCTGCTTTCATGGCGGTGGACGCTCGCGCCCAGGGCATCCTCGACTGCATTGCAATGGCCATGCAGTCGGCAGGCGGTGGACGCGCGCGCGCTGAGCATCCTCCACTCGCGCGAACCAGTTGCCCGATTGACGCCGGACGGCGTGCAGCGGGCGGATGGCGGATGGCGGCGAGGCATCGTTCGATGGGGTAGTCTGGTGCACCGGGTTCAGGCCGGCGCTGGCGCACCTTGCGCCCTTGGGCATCGTGGGCGACACAGGTCGCATCGATATGGAGGGCACCCGCAGCGCGACCGAACCCCGCCTCTGCCTGGTCGGCTACGGTGGCTGGACCGGGATGGCCTCGGCCACGCTCATCGGCGTCATGCGCACGGCGCGCGCAGCACCGCACAGGAGATCGACGCCTTCCTGGCGCCGCGATGACCTGAACAGCCGGCGGCCGAACCTCGCAGGCCCAAAGCGGCCATCGCGAAAAGGCGGTGCGTGACCATGAACCATATTTCTACAAAAATAGAAGTATGGAAGAAAAAGCCGCCATCGTTTCTCTTGCAGCATTGGCCCAGCCGATGCGACTGCGTGTCTTTCGCGCCCTGGTCGGCTCTGGCCCGCAAGGCATGACGCCAGGCGCACTGTCCGCCATGCTGGGTGTGCCGGCATCGACGCTGTCCTTCCATCTGAAGGAACTGACGCACTCCGGGCTGGCGACGCAGGAGCGCGAAAGCCGCAACCTGCTCCAGATGCGTGACAAAGACCCCGCCTGGTTTGCCCGCATGATGCTGGGACGCTGCCATGACGCGTTAGGCCGCGACCTGAGCGCCGTGCCGGTGCGCGGGTTCACGCTGGCGCCCACATGGGACAGCCCCGCGCTGGACTGGGCCCTGCATGAGCCCGCGCTGCGCATCGTGGTGCTGGTGCGCAGCAACTTGCTGGCCGAGTTTGCCGATGTGCTGGCCGCGCAGGGTGCACAGGCCACACCGGGCGCACCGACCACGTCAGCCCCGCCATCCGCGGCCGCGCCGCTGCATTTTGAGGCCGAGCGCTTCAGCCGCTTCGTCGACATGAAACAACGCCAGCAAGACAGCCTGCAACAGCGCCTGCTGGCCCGCGATGGCGACACCGTGGCGGTGGACGCCAGCTGCCTGAATGCCAGCACGGTGGCCGATCTGCTGAGCTTCCTGACCGACTCGCCCGCCTCGGTGGACGAGCAGGCGCCACCACCCCTCTCGACCGGGCGCGTGATGGACCGATTTGACAACCCCGAAGACGTGCGCCCCGCCCTGGCCGCTATCGGCCGTCTGGGCTGGGCCGAGGTTGAGGGGGCGGTGATGGACTGAGGTTCACGAGCGCCAAAACCAACGGGGCCTGCGGGCCCTTTTTTCATGATGGTGTGGTTCTGGCGTGGTCTGGTTGGCGGACCGGCGGCGCATCACGTCACTTGCTTTGAACGGTGGTCAACGCCGAATGGGGATGGAGTCGACCACGTACACCACCCTGGTGCCGGCCACATAGACGCGGCTCAGGTCGGTCGATAGTGGGGCGAGGCCCAGGCTCAACTAATCCTGGCATGGCGCGGTGACAAATATATTGCGCGAATCCATTGGGAACAACTGATTCGCGCGCGACTGCAGGAGCTCAAAGCATGTGCTCTTGTAGCGAACCTGGGTGCGCCCCAGTCCAACCGTCTTCTCGCGGATGAGGTTGTCAGCAGCGCCAGCCTGGGCAGCCAGGCCCGCGAAAGGAGTGCGCGGTGGCTGAGAGGCTGCTTGCTGAGCCGGCATAGCCAGCCGGTAGCCTCTGGGTAGGTCCAATCGCAAGGGCGCTGGTGTCGACCCCGCCGAGGCCCTTGGCGGTGATTCAGCCGCCTGATTGCCAATCTCTGGGTGCACCGTGCTCGGCTCAGTCTCTGGCTCCGCATGGCGAGCGACAAAGCCTTGGTCGGCAGGACCTGACGGCATACGGGCCTTGGGAGCAGCTCGCTGAGCAAACGGGGCGATGGGCGCGGGCTTCAGTGTCGTCAACCTTGCCGATTTCAACTGATACAGAATCACTGGCGCTTGTCGTGCCGGCGTAGTTGTGCTGCGTGGATTGACCTTCAGCGCGACGTGAACGGCGACAACCAGCGCGCCGTGCAGCAACAACACGCATGCAAGCAAAAGGCCCGATGGCCTGCGGCTGATCGCGCGCACCTGGGTCATACCGTCACGGCGCGTTCCGCGTTACTCTGATGCTCTGCCGGTCAGAACATCGAGCTGTAGTAGTCCACGTGCGCAGCAACTGGAACGATCACTTCGGCTTGGTCTGGATACGATGTCGAGCGTTCAATGTCAGCACAGTGCGGCTTACCCGGCGGACTGTCCTTCGCTGACCCATAGACCAGTGCTGTCGGTCCAGCTGCGTTGACTGAAATGGTCACTGGCTGATCGGGCGTTGCCGCGCAAATCCGAATGCCGCCGATCGTGGCCATCACCACCCGCGCATACCAAGGCATCAGAGTCTTGCGCACCGCAATGCCGCTGTCGATCACCCGCCGCAGCACGCCCACGGTCAAGGTCGAAGTAGAGACGACAGGCGCAATGTCGAGTTGGACGGTGTAATCCTCCCGGCGCTTGTTGACGACGAAGTGAGCGTTGTTCTTGAAAGCGGTGTCGTTGGGAACAATCCGAAAGCTCCCCTGCAGGTCGACATCGATCCTCTCTTCGACGCCTTCGTACTCGAGACGCAGCTTGATGTCGTCCACCCGCGCGCCAGGCGTCCTGGGCACGAAACGAAACAGCAAGGCCACATCGCCCTTGCCTTGATCGTTCAAAGTCTTGATCGTTTCGTAAGCCCGTTGGTAGGGGTACACCCAGATGCTGCGCTCGCCGGTGACATTGATGCGCTGAACCTCGGGCTCGGCGGCTGAGGCCGGCGCTGCGCTGGGCTGGATTTGGGAATGGGCGGCAGCGCTGGACAACAGCGCCGCCGCGCCCAACACCACTACAGACAGGACGTTCATCACTTTTGGCTCTCCATTCCGAAAAAAACTGCCTGATCGTAACCCTGGCAAATAGAAATGCCACTATCAAGGCGTAGGCGCCTACAACGCTAAACAGCGCGGCTCGCACCGGAGCTTCAACGACCGTGGTGGTGGCGTGGGTGAGTAGGATCATGGCCTCAGACCAGACAGAGAAAAGCACCAAGGCCGAAGCCGCCAGGATCGTCAAGGCATACGCATCGTCTGCCATGCTGGCCGGGGAGCCTGGGGTCAGGGGAGCCTGGGGTCAAGTCTCCCATTTCCCCTCCCCCGCACTCCCATCAACGTCTGCCCTCGCGATCAGATGCCTGACCCGCGAAATCGATAGCTACCAGCAACGGCTGATAACGCCCAACCCTGCCACGTCTCTTGGGCGTTATTGAACGAGAACCCTCGTCACGGCGTGGGTAGGCGCCGGCCTGCGGAACCCTTGGCAGAACGCGGCTTCGCCTTGATGAGTTCAGCCTCACGTCGCATGCTGGCGGCGACGAATTTGGCAAAGAGCGCGATGTTCGCGCGCGCGCTCGAATCGTCCACCGCGCCCTCCAACCGGCACCGATCCATGCGGTGGTCGGTCTTGGTGCGGCCGATCAGCGGATGCGTTGCGCCACTTGCGCTGCGGCATCGACCAGGCCTGCTGCGCCAGCATCCGGGCGGTGGATTTGGCCGTTCGCACGGCAGTCGGGATGAATTGGTGCTGGGCCGCTGCCTGCGTCTGTGCAAGCGTCAGTTGCGTCACGGAGCCCGTGGTGTCAGCCGAGCGTGTGCAGCCAGCAAGGTGGCCGGATCGATGGCGTCGCCAGGCACCGGCGCGGCCTGCCAGCACGCGACTCGACTCGACTCGGCACGGCACGGCATGACTCGGCACGGACCTCCATGATCAGGGCGCAAGTGCCCTGATGCGGGCCCACAGCGCCGCCTTGGACACCGTGGTCATGGCCATGGCCTGCATGCACTGGTCCAGCCGGTGTGGCCGCGCGCGCAGGTTCTCGATGGCCTTGGCCAGGTCGGCTGCAACGCTTTCGCCGTAGGCGGCCTGGGCCTTGGCCATGGCCTGGGCCATCAGCTTCTTCGGCGGCGCCATCATGGCCAGGTCGATGAGGTCGCGGCTGAGCACTGCGTCGTCGCGCCAGCGGTCTGAATTGGCCAGCAGCTTGCTGGTGACCATGTCCAGCGCGGTCAGTGTGGCCACGCCGCACAACAGGGCGTCAGGGGTCGGCGCTTCAAGCGCTATCCGCCCCTCAAGCACGATCTCGAACTTGATGTCGACGCCGTCCACCTGCAGCAGCGTGCGGATGCCGTATTGGTCGGCCCGCATCTCGCGCAGCTGGGTCAGCGCGTGGCCCGGCCGGGTGATGGCACGCATGCCGTCCGGGCCGGTCAGCCGCTCGCGCAAGCGGCGGTAGCCGTCCACCTGGGAAACCAGGAAATCGATGTCCACCGACTCGCGAGACTCGCCAAAACGCAGCGCCATAACGCAGTGCCATCGCGGTGCCGCCGCCAAAAAGGCAGGCGCTGGCCGCCAGGATGTCGGCGTCCAGTGTCTCCAGCACGCTGGCGATGCGGCGGTGGTGAGGTCGCTCAAACAAGCAGGCGCCCTCCTCCCAACTGGTTCACCAAGGCCAGCAGCAACAAGCGCTCGCCAGGCTCCAGGCCGGCCTGATCGACGTGCCGCCAGTTGCGCTCGTACAGGCTCAAGGCATCGGCCGGGCTGAGCTCGTCCACACCGTGCAGCTGCCAGGCCAGGCGCTTGAGCTGGGGGTAGTCATCCAGGTGCACCCGGGCCGGCAAAGCCATGCCGGGCACTGAGGCTGGCGGGGCGTTCGGATCGCGCAGTTCAACTTGCAGGCCGATGGCGTCGATGGCGCTCAGGTAGGCGCCCATGGTCACCGACGGCTCGCCGCGCTCGATGCGATGCAGGGTCACGCGCGACATGCCGGCCGCCTCTGCGGCCAAGGTGGCGCTGACTTTCTGATGCGCCCGGTGGGCACGCATGCGTTCGCCCAGGGCCTTCAGCCGGGCCGCGAGAAGTTCGCCGACAGGGGGTGATTTGGCGGGCATAGTGTTTCCCATTCTATACATAGCCACCTATTTGTACAGAATGAGCGCCGACTTATGGGATCTGATATCAAGGGTCGAGACGGAACGCGGCTCGCACAAGTCGTTGTCATGGCCGGCAGTCTGAACGTGCCACGCGGCCGGCGTGGCTTCTACATCGACTGTCCGATGCACTTGGCGGTGCTTTGGGGTCTGGCGCGCCTGTTGTAAGTCGTTTCGGGTGACTGATGGTCCAACCCATGGCGGCTTGAACGATGCGGTCGAGCTTGGCCATGGTCAGCGTGTCTGGCACCCAGAGCCGGCGCCAGATACGCGGCTTGACCTCATCGAGCTCGACGTGAAGTTGATAAACGCGCTTGATAGCGGCCGGGCGGGATTTGGTGACCATGGACATAGGCTATCAGCGGATCCGAGTTTGCCTGCAGCAGTCGTTGCCCTCCGGGAACGGGTGGTTGTGAATGGCCGTCTCGTTGTCAGCAAGACCATCAGTCGTCGTCCTCGTCACGGCGTGGCTGGGCGCAGGCCTGCGGAACCCTTGGCAGGACGCTGCTTCGCCTTGATGCGTTCAGCCTCGCGGCGCATGCTGGAGGCGACGAATTTGGCAATGGGCACGATGTTCGCGCGAGCGCTCGCTTCGTCCAGCGCCGCCATGTAGTCGCTGCGGCGCGCCAGCTCGATGACCGTCCACGGATACCCACCTGAGGCCATCACCCCGTTCTTCAGAAGCCTGCCCTCACACAGGCCTGCGTCGCACCCAGACGCTGCCGTCCTTCAGATCGCGCTGCGCGGATAGTGCGAACAGTCAACGCTGGGGATTGCTGCTCTGCCTGGGCTAGGTTTTCACGCGCTCCATGGGCATGACGATGGTCGTGAACGCGGCGGCTACGGCTGCCAACCCTGATCGTGTGCATGCTCGGCGCGTTTGTTGATGGCCGACCCGCCACGAGGCCGATCCAGGCGTCAAGCCGCCGGCAGCGCCTCCGGCGCCAGCCCGGCCATCCAACGCTGGGCCATGCGGTCAAATACATCACCCAACTCGGCCGCAAAGCGCGGGTTGTCAAACAGCGGCAGATCACGCCGGTTGTCCCACAGGTGGTCGCGGATGTCGCACAGGGCCTCGCCATCTTCGGCCAGGCGCACGGCGATCTCTTCGTAGTCTTGGGCGTTTTGCACCACCAGGTCGGGCAAGCCCACAGCGCCCAGCAGGCTGGCCGCTACGCGCGATGCAAAGCACCGGCCCACTTGGGTGAGCACCGGCAAGCCCATCCACAGCGCGTCACTGCAGGTGGTGTGCGCGCCGTAGGGGAAGGTGTCCAAAAACACATCCGCCAGCGGCAGGCGCGCCAGGTGCTCGGTGGTGGGCACAAAGGGTGCAAATACCAGTCGGTCGGCGGCAATTCCACGCTCGGCGGCGCGGGCCAGCAAAGCCACCTGGATGCTGGGCTGCGGCACCAGCAGCCACAGCACGCTGCCGTCAACCCGGTGCAGGATGCGGCACCAGCGTGAAAAAACCTCGTCAGTGATCTTGTAGCTTTGATTGAAGCAGGCATAGACAAAGCCGTCTTCGGGCAAGCCCATGTCGCTGCGGCTGGCCGTGGTGTCAGGGTGCTCTCGGTGCTCGTCGGTAGGCTCGTAGCACAGCGGCAGCTGCACGATCTTTTCGTCAAAATCATCGGCGTGGGCCAGTGGCGTGAGCACCGGGTCACCGATCAGGTAGTCCACAAACTCGGCGCCCAGCGTGCCGGGGTAGGCCAGCCATACCGCCTGCACAGGCGCCGGCCGCAGCGCAAACAAGGCCAGGCGTGAGCCGGTGGTGTAGCCGCTCATGTCAATCAATAGGGTGATGCCGTCGGCGTGAACAAGCTTGGCCTGATCCACCAGGCTCAGAGTGCTGCAATCCACAAAGTGATCGGCGGCTTTTTGCAGGCGCGCGCACAGCGGGGTGCCATCGTCGGCGCCGTGCGAGTAGAGCGTGAGGTCAAACCGCTCGCGGTCCAGGTTCTCCAGCGTTTGCACCAGCAGCAAGCCGGTAGCGTGGGTGCGGAAGTCGGCCGACACCAGGCCTACGCGGCAGCGCCCGGCGGCCAGGGAGCTTGCGGCCTCGGGGTAGAGCCGCGCGCGGCAAGCCAGCCGGGTGGCTTCGTCCAGCGCTTGCCCGGGCGCCGTGGCGCCGGGCCGCCAGGCCGTGCTGGTCAGCATCTCGTGGGCCAAACGCCGAGCTTCGAGCCGTGCGGTGCGCCGCTGCAAGCCGGCGTCATCCGACATAGCCAACAGGCAGAACGGGCTGAACGGTGGTGCCAGGCCGAGGCGCCCCTCTTGCAGCGCCAGCGCGCCGAGCAGGCGTTGGTGATCCTGCTGGCCTTGGCGCCAGTCACAAGCCCAGGCGGCGTAGTGAGCGGCATACACCGCTGCGCCCAGCTGCGCGGGATTGATCAGGGTGACGGTGCGAAAGCACTCCGCCGCCTCGGCAAACTGGCGCAAGGCGGCCAATGAAAACCCGAGCTGCATGTAGGCGTCGGCATCAGCCGGCGCCCGTGCCAGCACCTGCAAAAACACGCCGGCGGCGTCCTGGTGGCGGCCCAGCGCGGCCAGCAGAGAGCCGTGCAGCAAGCCGTGTTGCACGTCGGTCCGGGTTTGTGCGCCCGTGTCCGCCTGGGGCGCGGGCAACAAGGCCATCAGCAAGCCCAGCGCCTCGGCATGGCGGTGCCCGCCGCGCAGCAACTCCACCGCCAGATGGCAACTGAGGTGGCAGCGCGGGTCGAGCTCAAAAGCCCGGCGAGCACATTTCAGCGCGGCCCCGGGCTGCTGAAGCCGGCGTAACGCCATCGCCTGATTGAGCCAATACAACGATACCCGGGGCGACACGCGGCAAGCGCGCTCAAACAGGCGCAGCGCGGCGCGTGGCTCGCCACCGCGCATGAGCGCCGCGCCCCGCGCCCAATCCTGCTGCGCGGCGGGGCTGCCGAGGGCGGCGGGCCGGGCCGAATCAAGGCCGGACAAAGATTCTTTACGCACGCCAGACAGGGCAAGAGACATCAAACGCTCCATTTCGGGGGTGCCTGGATTCTGTAAAACCGCACTTGAGGCCCAGGTTCAGAACAAAGCGTGAAAGACCTTGCACTAGCGCGCATCCCCCGGGTTGACAGCGCCAGAATTTGGTTTGCCAAACTTTCGCAACTTGCCCTCAAGTTGCCTTCAACACGCGCCGATACCCAAACCAACGGGTGGTCGATAAGACCCTCGCGGTCCGGTTAGCCGGCCAATGAACAAGGGCCACAACGCAGGTGTCCTGAGAACAGAGGCGACTAGTGCGGGCGTGTCGAACAGTGCTCATTGCAACTGTTCGGCGTGCGAAGGTGGTGACGGAGTCGTTGCGCCACCGCCCAAGTAACGCCGGCGCTCTCGCCGGGATTTATGCAGCCGAAAGGAAATTACCGTGCCCACGACCATCAATACCAACCTGAACTCATTGAACGCTCAACGCAACCTCAACTCGTCACAGTCCGCACTGTCGATGTCGATGCAACGCCTGTCGTCTGGGTTGCGCGTCAACTCGGCCAAGGATGACGCTGCCGGTTTGGCAATTGCCGAACGCATGACCACCCAAGTGCGCGGCATGAACGCCGCCATCCGCAACGCCAACGACGGCATCTCGATGTCGCAGACGGCTGAAGGCGCGATGGGCAAAGTGAGCGACTCATTGCAGCGCATGCGAGAGCTGTCGGTGCAAGCCGCCAACGCCACCAACTCCGCCAGCGACAAAGACTCGCTGGACAAGGAGTTCGGCGAGCTGTCCAAGGAAATCCAGCGTGTGCTGGGCAATACCAGCTTCAACGGCCAACACGTGCTGGGCACCGACGCCAAGACCTTCCAGTTTCAAGTGGGTGCCAACACCACCAGCAACGACACGGTCAACATCGTCACCACCGACCTGACGTCGGACGCCACGGTCACCTCAGTGGCCGGCACGGACAACACCGGCGCTGGCCGATCCGTGATCGACTCGACCGCAAACGCCACCACCATTCAGGGCGTGATCGACAAGATCGACGTGGCGCTGACGACGATCAATGACCAGCGCGCCGTGATGGGCGCATCGCAATCACGCTTTGACTCGGTGGTGACGAACTTGCAGTCGTCGGTTGAAAACCAGACCGCCGCCAAGAGCCGCATCATGGACACTGACTTTGCGGCGGAAACCGCCAGCCTGAGCCGCGCCAACATCTTGCAGCAAGCAGGCAATGCGATGGTCGCCCAGGCCAACCAGCTACCGCAACAAGTGTTGACGCTTCTTCGATGAATTTGCCAGATCGCTGATGACTGGCGCGACGGTGTTGACTGGCTCCTAGCCTCAGCCGGCCATCCGTTTCGCCAGACAACGCGCCGCCGCCAGGCCCGGCGCGTTTTTTTTTGCCGCGCCGCGCTTGACCGACTCAAGCCCGCGCGTGATCGGTCGATAAGGCTTGAAGTAGTCGCCTATTTCAGCCGATTCCCACCAGGCCATTCCGACCGAAGGAGCTGTCCGTGCCGCAGACCATCAATACCAACATCATCTCGTTGAACGCGCAGCGCAACCTCAATAGCGCGCAGTCGTCGTTGGCGAGCTCGATGCAGCGGCTGTCGTCCGGCCTTCGCGTGAACTCCGCCAAGGACGACGCCGCCGGCATGGCCATATCCGAGCGCATGACCGCCCAGGTGCGTGGCATGAACGTAGCCGCCCGCAACGCCAACGACGGCATCTCGCTGGCGCAAACCGCCGAGGGTGTGCTGGGCAAGGTGTCTGACTCTTTGCAGCGCATGCGCGAGCTGTCGGTGCAAGCGGCCAACGCCACCAACTCCAACAGCGACAAGGATTCACTGGACAAGGAGTTTGGCGAGCTGGCCAAGGAAATCCAGCGCGTGATTGGCGGCACCACCTTCAATGGCCTGCACGTGCTGGGCACCG
>JAYWDK010000090.1:0-6887 GCA_043779845.1 Betaproteobacteria bacterium
CAAAAATCGCGCCCGAGGCGTTGAACAGCGCCACGGTGTCGCCGGGCTTCAGGCGCGGCGGGCGGATGGTGGGCAGGCGGGCATTGGGCATGAGGCACACGGGCGCAGGGCTGGCCGCAGGCGCCAATGTGGCGGCCACCGCGCCTGGCAATAGCGCCGACGCGGCCAGCGCGGCCGTGCCCGTCAACAAGCTGCGGCGTTGGTTAAAAATGGGCATGGCCTTGGGCGCTTTCAAGTGAGGATGAAGGGCTGTGGCCGCAGGGTGCGATTCACGCACCGTCGTGGCCAGGGTTTGGCGGCAAGTCTCGTCAGGCGGGTGATCAAAGCACGCGCGGCAAGTCACGCCGCACAGCATCACGGTCACCAAAATCAAAGTGCCACCACTCGGTGACGATGGCGTGGAAGCCCCCACGCGCCATGGCCGCGTGCAGCCAGCCTCGCTCGGTGATTTGGGCGGCACTCAGCACGCCCAGCGCCAGGTGCTCGGCGTCCAGCATGGGGTGTGAACGCAGTGTCATCTCGTCAAAGCCGCTGCCCATGTCACTCTCATTGCCGGCCGCGTCCAGCAAGGTCACGTCCACCGCCATGCCGAAGGAGTGGATCGAGCCATGCACCGGCTCGGCAAAGTAGGCCTGCGCCAGCGTGCCCGCCACCTCAAGCCAGATCGCTTCTTGCACGCGCTGCGGGCGCAGCGCATCAAGCACCAACAGCGTATAGCCCGGCCGCCTGACTGCCAGCCAAACTGCGGCGGCCTCCAGGCCCGCCGCCGCCTCGCAGCGCAGCCAGGCGCAATCGAGCCCACCGTAAAGCACCCGGCCGGCAAAATTGTTGCTGCCGGCATAACGCAGATCATGGGCGACACCCGCCAGGCTGGCGAGGGGGCGGAAGTCGGGGTGGGCGGCGATGTGCTCGCAGGGCACAGGCGGGGGCGAAACAAGTGGAGGCATGGGTTCAGAGGGCGTCCGTTCAAGCGCACATCATGTCGCAAGCGGGCTGAAAAAGGCGCGGGCGGCGCAACCTGTTCGCCGCGCCGCCCGCTTCAGGTCAAACCCGGAAATCAGAAGAACTTGTAGTCGATCGTCAAGGTGAACGAGCGGCCACGCGGATCAGCCACACGCGGCTCCCACGAGCTGCCCGCGCCTGTGTTGCCGTCATAGGCCGCGCTGAACGGCGGGTCGGTATTGAGCAGGTTCTTGATGCCCACCGTCAGCCCCAAGCTCTTGATGCCGGTGTAGCCCACGCTGGCGTTGTACAGCGTATAGGCCTTGACGTCGGGGTTCCAGTCGGCGGGCACCACGCTGCCGTTGGCCACGCCGGGCAACATGGCGTCTTTGTAGCCGCTGCTGTAGCGCTGGCCCAGCGTGCCCGACCAATCGCCCTGGCTGTAGGTGAAGCTGGCGTTGTGCTTCCAGCGCAGGCTCAGGTCATCGGCGCGCGTGAACTGGCCCACCTCGCTGGCGCCCATGGCCGAGCTGGTGATCAGGCGACGGCGCTTGTCGATCAGGTAGCTGCCTTCAAGTGAGGCCACCCAGCGGCCCAGGCCCAGCTTGCCGTTGGCGCTGGCATTCAGGTCGACGCCCTTGGTGATGGTTTCGCCGGCGTTGACGTAGCGGTTGTCGATGGACACGATGTTGCCAGCGCTGTCGCGCAGGAAATTCTCCGGAAACAGCGCGTAATTGGCCAACAGGGTGGACAGGATGGGGCTTTGAATCGTGCCCGTGCGGCGGATGCTCCACCAATCGGCGCCAAAGCTCAATTCAGCCATGGGCGCCCAGACAAAACCGGTGCTCCACTGCTTGCTGTTTTCCGGGCCCAGCGTAGTTTTGCCACCGGTCAGGATGGTGGGCGTGATGACCTCGCAGCCCGCCACGGCCAAGTCGACCTTGAGCGACGCGCACTTGGCCGGATCGACCAGATCCTTGCCGCTGTAGGGCGACTCGGTCACGCCGTTGAACAACTGGTTGAAGGTGGGTACGCGGAAGCCGGTGCTGTACGAGCCGCGCAGCACCAGCTGGTCAATCGGCGTGAAGCGCAGCGACACCTTGGGGTTGTCGGTCGTGCCAAAGCCGGTGTAGTCGTCGTGGCGCGCGGCCAGCGTCAGATCGAGCCGCTTGGTGATGGGCACCAACACCTCGGCAAACACCGCCTTGATGTCGCGCTTGACGCCCGCCAGCGCGTTGATGTTGTCAAACGCCGCGCCGGTGATGACGGAGTTGACCTCGTTGATGGTGCTGCGCTGGTCACCGTTGAAGCTGTACTTTTCGGTGCGCAGGTCGACGCCGGCCGCCACCATCACGTCACCCGCAGGCAGCTTGAAGACCGGGCCCGTCACGGTGCCGTCCAGTTCGGTGACAGTGAACTTGCCGCTATAAAGCTTGACACCACGCGCCGACACCGCCTCCAGCCCGGCCAGGGCGGCGGCCGATTGCGATTGGCCTGGCGTGACAAACGGGCTGAGCACGCCGCTGTTGATCAGGTCGGCCAGGCCTTTTTGGTACTGGTAGCCGCCGCCCAGGGTTGAGGTGCTTTCGCTCTGGGAAACGGACAGGCCTGTGCGGTAGTCCCAGCCAGCCAACATCGGCAGCGGGCCTTCGGCGGCCAGCAAGAAGCGGCTGGTGTCGCTGGTGGTGGCCACCTCACGCGGGCCGCAAGGCATGCAGCGCCAGCGGAAGGCCAATCCCTGCCCGCGGTTCGCCTCGATCGTTGGGAAAGCTGCCACGAGCGAATTGAAGACCCTGTTGTAGTCGGCACCCGTGCTGGGGTAGGCCATGCCGTTAAACGGATTGACGGCCTTTGTGCCATTGGCGAACGTGAACGTGGAAACTGAGGTGGCACTGCCTGCTGTGGATATCTGGTTTGGCGAGAAGATCTTGGTCGACTCCGACCGGCCCAGCACCGCCTCGGCGATGAGTTGGTGCTCACCCAGCTTGAGCGTGCCGCGCGTCACCAGGTTGGTGTTTTTTACGGGCTGTTGGATCACGGCGGCGCGACCGGTATCCCAGGCGCAACCGTATTTGGTGGACGGATCGGCCCACAGCACGGCGTCGTAGGCGGCCATTCCATCCACCGAGGAACAACCAGCTTGGCCTGGTAGGTTTAGCGTATTGATGCCGTTATAAGTTTGCGTGCCTCCGCCCGGCAGGGTTGGGCCTACGCCACGACCGAGATAGTTGCCGGTCTTTGGATCCTTGGTGTTGTCGCGGCTGAGTGCGTTGTAGGCGCTGCCTGCCGCGAACACCGTGCCATAGGGCGTGCCACGCGTATCCACCGACAAGCCGCGGTTGGGCTGGAAGGTGTTGACAAAGCCGCGCTGGTCGCCGCGCAGCGCCTGGTTCTCGCTGTAGCCCAAGGCGGCCAGCAGGTTCAAGCCATTGGTGTCCAGATCGCCAAAACCACCGGTCAGCTTGAAGCGGGTGATGTTGCCGCCGCCTTGTTGGGTGATATCGGTGAAGGCCTGGGCCTCCAGGCCGCTGTAGTTCTTGCGCAAGATGAAGTTGATGACGCCGCCCACGGCGTCAGTGCCGTAAATGGCCGAGGCACCGTCCTTGAGGATTTCAACCCGCTCCACCGCGCCCATCGGGATCGAGTTGAGATCGACCACGCCGCCGTTCAAACCGTGCGCGGCCATGCGCCGGCCGTTCAGCAGCACCAGCGTGCTGGCAGCCCCCTGCCCGCGCAGATTGGCCGCCGTGGCGCCGTTGTTGCCCCGTGCCGCACCCGACACCACGTCGGCATTGCTGGCCAGGTTGTCCAAGCCATTGCCGTTGACGCTGAGCGTGGCGATCAGTTGCTCGGCGGTCACGATGCCCTGCCGCTCAAGATCCTTGCGGCTGATCACCTGCACCGGCAGTGCGCCCTCGCTGGCGATGCGCTTGATGCTCGACCCCGTGATTTCAACCCGCTGCGACACACCCGCGTCTTGCGCCAAAACCGGCACCGCCACGCCCAACAAGGCTATGGCCCGAACAATCGTCTTGAGCTTCATGAACAGATTCCTCCTCGGCCTTGGCCGCTTGCGTCCCACGCTGGTTTCAGGATTGGCGGGCGCTGACCCATCGGTCGGCCCGTCTTGGTTGGGTGCAGCCGTACGGGCTTTTGAGGGCCCGCGTCATCAGGCCGACACGTTCTGCAAATCACTTTACCCGACAGCCGGCAGCGCCACACCGGGGTTCACCAGCACTTGGCAAGTGTTGCGCCCGCTCCACTCGGTCCGCTTAACGCCCATCAATCCAGGCCGTGAAGGGTTTGCCTGCGCGCCGCCTGTAGAGTGCGCGAGCCCACACAATGCGGCGCGCCGGATGAAGCCGAGCCGCCCGCCAATCGGCACCCCCCAACCCACCCGCTCCGCGTGACCCACTCCCCCACCCCTTGGCGCTGGATCCCCACGCTGTACTTTGGCCAGGGCGTGCCCTACGTGGTGGTGATGACGCTGTCGGTGGTGATGTACAAAAACTTTGGCCTGTCCAACACCGACATCGCGCTCTACACCAGCTGGCTGTATTTGCCCTGGGTGATCAAGCCGCTGTGGAGCCCGCTGGTGGATTTGCTGGGCCGCAAGCGGGGCTGGATCGTGGCGCTGCAATTTGTGCTGGGCGCGGCACTGGCGGGCGTGGCGCTGGCCTTGCCCACCACGCACTTTTGGCAAATGACGCTGGCGGTGTTTTGGCTGATGGCGTTTGCGTCGGCCACGCACGACATTGCCGCCGACGGCTTTTACATGCTGGCGTTGACGCCGCCGCGCCAGACCGTTTTTGTGGGCGTGCGCAGCACGTTTTACCGGCTGGCGATGATCGCCGGGCAAGGCGGGCTGGTGTATTTGGCGGGCACGCTGCAAGCCGCGCAATTGGCGGCGGGCGCAGGCGCGGTGGGCGCTGCCGTGGCGGCTTGGCGCACGGTTTTTTGGCTGCTGGCGGCTGGGTTTGTGCTGGGCGCGCTGTGGCATGCCTGGGCGCTGCCGCGGCCTTTGGCTGACCAAGCCGCCGCGCAAAACATGGCGAGCCAGGCCAGCGGCCAGCCCGCCACCCCAACACGGATGATGAGCGACTTTTGGGCCGTATTCGCCGCCTTCTTCCGCCAGCCCGGCATCAGCCGCATCCTGGCCTTTTTGCTGCTGTACCGCTTTGCCGAGGCCCAAGGGCTCAAGCTGGTGACGCCGTTTTTGCTGGACGCACGCAGCGCCGGTGGCCTGGGCCTGGCGACGCAAGACGTGGGCCTGGCCTACGGCACGGTGGGCGTGGCCGCCCTCACGCTGGGTGGGCTGGCGGGCGGTTGGGTGATCTCGCGCGGCGGGCTCAAGCGCCTGCTGTGGCCGCTGATGCTGTGCATGCACTTGCCCAACGGGGTGTTCGTGGCGCTGGCTTTGTTGCAGCCGCAAAGCCTGGCGCTGGTGAGCGCGGCTTTGGCATTGGAGCAATTTGGATATGGACTAGGTTTCACCGCCTACATGGTGTTCATGTTGATGGTGGCCAAGGGCGGGGCCGCGTCTAGCAACCCGCACCAGACGGCGCACTACGCGCTGTGCACCGGCTTCATGGCGCTGGGCATGATGTTGCCCAGCATGGCGGCGGGCTGGCTGCAAAGCCGGCTGGGTTATGCCGGTTTTTTTGCCTGGGTTTGCGTGGCCACGCTGCCGTCATTTGTAGCGGCGGCGTTGGTGCAAATTGATGCGGGCTTTGGGCGGCGCGAGCCCACGGCCAATTGAGACGCCACGGGGCCCACGCTCCACGCGGCGCCGGCCGTTTTGCAGGCGCCATGCAACGGACAACTCTGCTTTTGCCGCAGGCCGGAGGCGGCGCGGCGCCAATATGATCGGGCCCAACAACGCCGGATGGCGGGCTCGGTGGCAGGCTTGGGTCACCGGGTTATCGTTATCGGTATGCATCAGCCACCGCCCAGTCGGCGCGGCTGCCCCGCCCGACCCGGAGCGCCCTTGGCCAGCCGCAAAAGCCCAACCACCGCTGACGTTATGGTTTTGGCCACGAACACGGCCGGCACCACCGGCACCGCCCACGCGCACCACCGCCAGGTCACCATGGCCGACGTGGCCGCGCACGTGGGCGTGTCGAAGATGACGGTGTCGCGCGCGCTCAAGCGCTTGTCCAGCAACCACCGGGGGGCGTCCGAGCTGCTGCGCCAGCGCATCCTGGCCGCCTGCGCCGAGATGGGCTACGTGATCGACCAGACGGCGCGCACCTTCTCGTCCAAGCGCTCGGGCTTCATCGCGGCGGTAATCCCGTCGCTGAACAACGCCAACTTCTCCGAGACGGCGCACGGCATCACCGCCGCAGTGGAGGGCCACGGCTTGCAACTGCTGCTGGCTTACTCGGACTACCGCGTTGAAACCGAAGAGCAGCTGATCAAAACCTTGTTGATGCGCCGCCCCGAGGGCGTGATCCTGACCGGCGGCAACCACACGCCGCAGGCCCGCGCCATGCTGCGCGCGGCCGGTGTGCCGGTGGTTGAAACCTGGGACTTGCCCGACGAACCCATCGAGCACGTGGTGGGGTTCTCAAATGCCCAGGCCACCGCCGCGCTGGTGCGCCACCTGCACGGGTTGGGCTACCGCCACATCGCGTTCATTGGCGGCACGTCCAATCGAGACACCCGGGGCGCCGACCGCAGGCGCGGCTACAGCGAGGCGATCACCGAGCTGGGCTTGCCCGCCGGCCGGGTGATCTCGTTTGGCCAGCCGCCGATTTCAATGGCCCAGGGCGCCGAGGCACTGGAGCAACTGGTGCGCCAGTGGCCCGACGTGGACGCGATGGTGTGCGTGTCCGACCTGTCGGCGTTTGGCGCGCTGACGGCCTGCCAGCGCCACGGCTGGCGGGTGCCAGGGCGCATCGCCATCGCCGGCTTTGGCGACTTTGAAGTGGCCAAAAATTGCCACC
>JAYWDK010000091.1:0-6879 GCA_043779845.1 Betaproteobacteria bacterium
CGGCATGAAGGCGCACATCGGCGTGGACGCCGAGTCGGGCCTGGTTCACACCGTCGTGGGCACGGCGGCCAACGACCACGACGTCACGCAGGCAGGCGCCCTGCTGCACGGCCAGGAGACGGTGGCCTTCGGCGACGCGGGCTACCGGGGCGTGAACAAGCCGGAGGAGGCGCAGGACCCGCATTGGCACGTGGCGATGCCCCCAAACCAGCGCAAGCAGTTGGATCCCAAGAGCAAGCGGGCGCGGCTGCTGGAGAAGGCCGAGAAGCTGAAGGCGAGCGTGCGCGCCAAGGTCGATCACCTGTTCCACGTGATCAAGAACTTGTTTCGGCACAAGAAGGTTCGCTACAAGGGACTGGCCAGGAACGAGGCGCTTTGTTCAGCCTCTTTGGGTTGGCCAATCTGGTGATTGCCTGTGCGCGACGCCGGCTGGAACGATGGCGTGCTCGCCGCAGCCGCGACTTTCGAGGGCGCCAGCTTCAGCATCGCACTGCGGCAGTTTTTGCGCCAGGCCGGTGCCACGCCGTTCTGGGTAGCGCTGCACAGAAGCAAGGACCCGACCACCTACACCGTGCTGGCTGAAGACGCCGCAGCGCTGGTGGGTCTGGCGATCGCGGCGGTCGGCATCAGCGCCGGACATGCGCTGGACCTGCCGGCACTCGACGGCGTGGCCTCACTACTGATTGGCCTGCTGCTGGCCAGCGTGGCGACACGGCTCGCCCGGGAATCGCGTGGGCTGCTGATCGGCGGGGGCATTCGTCCGGAGACCGCGCGCGCGATTCGCAGCATCGCGCTGGCGCAGCCGCAGGTGCGCGAGCTCGGGCGGGTGCTGTCGATGTATGTCGGGCCCGACGATGCGCTGGTGACGATGGACCGCGACTTCGATGAGGGCAGCACGGCGGCCGCAGTGGCAGCCGCAGTGGCAGCCGCAGTAGCGGCGATCGAGCGCCAAGTGCGGGCGCGCTTTCCAATGATCAAGCGACTGTTCATCGAGTCAGGATCGGCGCTGGCGCAGCAGCGCTGGTCGCGGCCTGCTGCGGTTCACTTGCCAGGCGATCCGCCGGCCACGCCACTGCCCGCACAGTCGCTGTGACCGCCACAAGACCGTCAGACCAGGCGCCTGTCGGACAGCCGCTTTCTGCGGCACACTCCAGGCGTCGCAGAAGGAATCCCATGCTTGCCAACACACCCCACCCACCGCGTCACCCCAGTCACCCGCATGGCGACGACCCTGAAGAATTTGAACCCGGGTCGCTGCCGGTGGAGCCCGACAAGGGCGAACCACCCGAACCCATCACTGACGACCCGGCGCAGCAGCACTTGATCGCTCGCCAGCGCTGAACACGGCCTGCGCGCGGTTGGTCGGTGCGGCTCGCGCTGCGCAGCTCAAAAAGTGTCAAAGTTGCCATCCCGTGAAGGATGAAGCCATGCCCCGATCTCGTCAGCCAACCCAGCCCCGTGTGACGTGCCGGGCTTGCGTACCTGGGCGGTTTCACTGGCAGCGGTGTTGCTGATGGCTGCCGTTCACGCGGCGCCGTTGACGCACGCGCAGGCGCTCGCCGCCACCGGCCAGCCGGGGCCAGCAGACCGCTTGGCTGGCGTCGCCAGACTGGCCGAGATCGGTTCGATGACTGACACCGCCCACTTGCGCCTTCGGCTGCGTGATAGCGATGAGCCTGTTCGCGAGGCTGCAACCAGCGCCCTCTGGCAGGTCTGGAGCCGGTCTGGCGACGCGCAGATCGACAAGTTTTTCGCGCGCGGGCTGGCTCAGCTGGAGGCCTGGAGCCTGTCGGGCATCACCTGTCACACGCGCCGTCCCACGCGCCGTCCCACGCGCCATCACACCCGCCATCACACCCGCCATCACACGCGACGCCAGCGCCCCAGCCAGCGCCCCAGCCGGTCGAACATCCGGTCGGCGGTGATCGCCAGCGCGCCCACCAGCAGCGCGCCTTGCAGCACATAGGCGGTGTTGAAACCGGCCAGGCCAATGATGATCGGCGTGCCCAGCGTGCGCGCACCGACTGTGGAGGCAATCGCCGCAGTGCCGATGTTGATCGCCACCGAGGTGCGCACACCGGCCAGCAGCACCGGCAGGGCCAGCGGCAACTCGACCTGCAGCAGCCGCTGCCAGGCGCTCAGGCCCAGGCCGGTGGCGGCGTCCTGCAGCGCTGGCGGCACCGATTCGATGCCCGCGATGGTGCCGCGCAGGATGGGCAGCAGGCCGTACAGGGCGAGTGCGATCAGCGCCGGCCATTCGCCAAAACCGATCAAGGGCACGGCCACGGCCAGCACCGCCACAGGCGGCACGGTCTGGGCGATTGCCACCACCGCCTCGACCAGGGGCCGGAACTCGGCGCCGGCCGGCCGGGTGACCCACCAGCCCGCAGCCACGCCCAGCAACGTGGAGCCCGCGCTGGACGCCGCCACCAGGGCCACATGGGCGCCCAGCAAGGCCAGCATCGAGTCTTGCTCGTACAGCGGCCTCTCCAGCGTCGGAAAAAGCGCGGCAAATACGGGTTTGAGCCGGGGCATGCCCGCCGCCAGCAACAGCAAGCCGGCCAGCGTCCACGGCAGCGGATCGCGGGCCCAGGCGGCGGCAGTCAGCTTGGCAGGCCAGCGAGGGCGCGTCATCGCGGGTCTTGCAGCAAGTCGATGAAGTGGATCGCGCCCAGCGGCCGACCCTGCGCATCGGCCACCGGCAGGCGCTGCACGCGGCGCGCCAGAAACGCCGCCAGTGCGTCTTGCAGGCTCTGCTCGGGTTGCAGCGGTACACCGTCGGCCAGCTCGCCGCAGCGCAGGATTTCAGCCACGCGGCGCAAGCCGAGCAAGCGTTGGCCCAGCGTGGCGCGGCCGAGAAAATCAGTGACGCGCGCGCTGACGGGTTCTGTGAGCAACTGCGCTGGCGTGCCGGCCTGCACGATGCGGCCCTGGTCGAGCAGCACCAGGCGCCCGCCCAGGCGCAGCGCCTCGTCGATGTCGTGCGTGACCAGCACGATGGTGCTGCCCAACGATTGCTGAAGTTGCGCCAGCGCTTGCTGGAGCGACTGCCGCGTCAGCGGGTCGAGCGCGCCGAAGGGCTCGTCCATCAGCAACACCGCCGGCCGCGCTGCCAGCGCCCGCGCCACGCCGACGCGCTGCTGCTGGCCGCCCGACAGCTGGTGCGGATAGCGGCCGCGGTAGGCGGCCGGATCCAGCCCCAGCAGCGTCAGCAGCTCGTCGACCCGGCGCGCGATCTGGCGTGCCGGCCAACCCAGCAGCAGCGGCACCGCCCCGATGTTGCGGGCCACCGTCCAGTGCGGAAACAGACCGATGGACTGGATCACATAGCCGATGCGGCGGCGCAGCGCCTCGGGCGGCCCGTCTCGGATGTCCCGGCCGTCGAGCAGGATCTGGCCGCTGTCGTACTCGACCAGGCGGTTGATCAGGCGCAGCAAGGTGGACTTGCCCGAACCCGAGGCACCGATCAACGCGGTCAGGCTGCCGGGCGCAATGCGCAGCGACACCCCGTCCACGGCCCGCACCGGGCCGAAGTGCTTGTGCACCTCGCGCAGTTCGATCACGGCGCGCGTGGCACCAGCGCTTTTGCCAGGGTCAGCGCCAGCAGATTGAAGCCGGCGTCGACCGCCAAGCCCAGCGCCACCACCGGCAGCACGCCCAGCAACACCAAGTCGAGCGCACTGCTGAGCAGGCCCTGGAAGATGATCGCGCCCAGGCCGCCGGCGCCGATCAGCGCGGCCACCACGGCCAGCCCCACCAACTGCACGCCTGTCAGACGCAAACCCGAGAGCAGCACCGGCAAGGCCAGCGGCAGCGCCACTTGCCAGAAGCGTTGGCGGCTACCCATGCCCATGCCGGTGGCCGCCTCGATCACCGCCGTCGGCACTTGCTGCAAGCCCGAAGTCATGCCGTGCACGACCGGCAGCAGTGCGTACAGCGTCAGCGCGATCGCCGCCGGCAGCAGGCCTATGCCTTGCACGCCCGAGCCCGGCCAAACCTGGCCCAACCAGGCCAGCGGCCCGATCAACAGGCCGAACAGGGCAATCGACGGCAGGGTCTGGATCAGATTGAGCAGCGCGAACAGTGGCCGCGCCAGCCGGGGCCGCCGCGCTGCCGCCGCGCCCAGCGGCAGACCGATCAGCAGCGCCGGTGCCAGCGCGGCGCCGACGATCTGCGCGTGGCGCCACAGCGCGGCCTGGAACACCGCCTGCCGGTTGGCGTATTCCTTCAGCAGCGACAGGCTGTCCAGCGCGCCGCCCGCCAACAAACCGGCCAAGGTCAACAGCAACAGCAGATGTGCGCCCGCCTGCGCCCAGCGGCCCGCAGCCACCCGCGCCAGCGCATCGGCATACGCCGCCCAGGCCAGCAGCAGGGCCAGCCAGCAGCCCGCGCCCAGCGAGACCCGGGCCAGCGCTGGCAGCGCCCCCGCTTGCCGCGCGGCTGCCGCGCCGGCCCCGGCCAGCAGGCCGACCAGCAGCACGGCGGCAGCAGCAGCGCACACCGCATGCAGCGCGCGCCGGGCCGGCAGCCACACGGCGACAGTCAGCACGGCAAGCGGCGCCAGCAGCCACCAGAACGTGCCCGCCAGCACCGTGTGCAGCGGCACACCTTGGCCGCTCAGCAGCCGGTTGGGGGCGATGTTGAGCCAGGGCAGGCCCAGCAGCGCCCCCAGCAGGCCGACGAGCAAGCAGGCCAGCACCGGCTGCTGCACCCAGCGTCGGGGCGGCTGGGCTGGGTGGCCTGGGTGACTTGCGTGATGGCCCGGTCCCGGCGCCAGCGTCACGGCATCAGGCCCCGGGCCTTGAGGAAGGTCTCGGCCACCGTGTGGGCGTCCTGGCCTTCGAGCGCGATCTGCGCGTTCAGGCGTTGCAGCGTGGGCCCGTCCAGCAACATGAACAGCGGCGCCAGCAAGGTGGCGATCCTGGGCTGGCGCGCCAGCACCTCGGCACGGATGACGGGCGCCGGCGCATACACCGCTTGCACGCCCTTGGGGTCGTCCAGGATCAGCAGGCCGAGCGCGGCCACCGGGCCGTCAGTGCCGTAGGCCATGGCGGCGTTGACGCCCGAAGTCTGTTCAGCCGCCGCCTTGATGGTGACGGTGGTGTCACCGCCGGCCAGGGTCAGCAACTGGTCTTGGCGCAACTTGAAGCCGTAAGCCGCCTGAAACGCCGGCAAGGCGTCGGGCCGCTCGACAAACTCGGCCGACGCCGCGAGCTTGAGCCGGCCGCCGGCCGCCACGTACCGGCCCAGATCGGCCATCGAGCCCAGTTTTTGGGCGCGCGCCAGATCCTGCCGCACCGCGATCGCCCAGGTGTTGTTGGCCGGAGACGGTTGTAGCCAGACCAGCTTGTTGCGCTCGAAATCCAGCGCCTTGACCCGCGCATAGCCTGCGCCATGGTTCTTCCAGGCCGGGTTCTTTTCGTCGGAAAAAAAGAACGCGCCGTTGCCCGTGTACTCGGGGTAGAGGTCAATCTCGCCGGCGATGAGCGCCGTGCGCACGATCTTGGTGGCGCCGAGCTGCAGCCGGTTCACCGTCTTGATGCCATGGGCTTCCAGCGTGCCGATGATCAACTCGCCGAGCAGCGAGCCCTCGGTGTCGATCTTCGAGGCCACGCGGACGGCGGGTTGAGCGGGCGTCTGGGCGGGGCGCTGGGCCGGGCTCTGCGCTTGGGAGATACCGCTCAGCCCCAACACGATCAGCAAGGCCAGCACCGGCCGTGCCGACCGTGCCCAAGGTGCCGAACTTGCGCCGGGCCGGCCAGGCCCGCGGATTTGAAGCCATCGCATCTGGCGGTCTCCGATCAGGGTTCAATGAAAATCGCGTTGCCGCAAGGCCTGCTGGCAGCGGCGGCCCGGCTCACGCTGGCACACGCGGGTACACGCTGGCGGATGGTAGCGGCTGGCGCTGCCGGCCGGCGTTGCCCGCCAGCATTACCGGTTGAGCTGCCGTCCAAGTCGCAGCCCAAACCCATCCCCCAAAGTGAAGGCTTAACCCCCCTCAGCACGGCGCTTGGGCGGGGCGGCGCTGGCGTAGTCTGCGCTTGAGCGCCTGCAAGCAGGGCGCCGCGTGCCAGGCGGCAGGCCCGGGGTCTGGATCAAGCGAGGGTGACGGCATGTCCAAGAGAGGGTTGATCGCGGTTGCGGTCGCCCTGTATGTCGCGAGCCCGGCCTGCCGCGCCGTCGATCTGACCTCGACTGACATCATCGTGCAACCGCAGCCCACCCCTGGCGAAACCCCGCTCGGCATGGCCTTCGTGGCGGGGCGCTGCAAGCTGGTGTTGTCGATGCGTGGCAACCCCGAAGCACAGGCCACGCTCGACGGCCTGGCGCAGGGTCTGCTCGGGCCGGTGGTTGAAGCCATTGCCGCCCACGAACTGCGTCACTGCTGGCGCCATGTCCAGCAGCACTGGGGCACGCTGCCGGCTGCGGTGATGGATGTCAGCGGCCTGGGTCAGCTGTCCATCGGGCAGGCCGACCTGCTCAGGGACATGTGGCGCACCCGGCGCGAAGAAGGCTACGCCGACCTCGTGGGCCTGGCCTGGACATTGCGGCACCATCCCGACCAGTACGCCGAGGTCCACGCGTGGCATGTTCGCCTGCGGGCTGACCAGGCGCTAGGAGCCTGTCGGGCTTGGGGTCGGGCCCGCGCCGGGGAGAGTTTCGGTGCCGGGCTAGGCGCTGGCGAGGCGTGTGGCCAAGCCACACAACGAGTCGGCAACGACGCCAGGCGCTGAAAATCTCCCCGGCCCTTCGGGTTGACCTTGAAAATGGGCTGATCCGTCGTTGCAAATGCTCGCCATACCCAACGGTATGGCTGCGCTTGGCGCCTAGGCTGAGCCCATTTTCAGGGTCAACGCGGGCCCGACCCCAAGCCCGACA
>JAYWDK010000092.1:0-17610 GCA_043779845.1 Betaproteobacteria bacterium
TGCTTGAGGCGCTGGCCCAGGTGATCGACGGCAGTGCCGATACGCTGGCCCTGGCGCAGCGCCGCCAGGTCAGCGACGGTCTGCGCCGTTTGTGGATGAGCCTGACCTGGCTGGGCGCGGACGGCCGCATCAAGGCCCACTTGCCCGAGCAAGCACCGCAACCCGATCGTGGCCTGCGCGCTGCGGGCATTGACGAAGGCGGCCTCACCGCGCATCTGGTGGCCGATCTGAGCCAGCCCGGCGCACCCGACCACGGGCGCCTGGTGGCCCGCTACGCCCCGGCCACCTTGCTGCGCCAAGGCGTGCCCTGGTGGCTGGCGCGCAAGTACGACGTGCGCTTAGTCGATGGCTGGGGCCAGAACATCGCGTCCACCGGCGACAACCTGTCGGCCACGGGCCGCGAGAGTTATCGGGTGATCCTGGCGCCCGCGCTGCCCGACGCTTATCTTGAGTTGACGGTGCGCGACCGCCACGTGCCCTGGTGGCGCACGCTGCCGCTGGCCCTGATGGCCGCGTTCATCGTGCTGGTGGGCGGCGCCACGTGGATGCTGCGCCGCCAGGTCAACGAGGTCTCGCGCGCCGAGGCCGCCTGGCGCACCGAGGCCGCCTGGCGCCGCGCGATGGAGGAGTCGCTCACCGTGGGCCTGCGCGCCCGTGACACGCGCGGCCGCTTGGTGTATGTCAACCGCGCGTTCTGCGACCAGGTGGGCTTCGACGAAGCGCAGCTGCTGGGCAGCATGCCGCCCATGCCGTATTGGCCGGCCGACGCCGTGGCCGAGAGCTTGTCGCGCATGCAGCGCAACCTGGCCGGTGGCGCCCCGCTTGAGGGTTACGAGGCCCGCTGGGTGCGGCGTGATGGCCGTGAGATCGACGTGATGATCTTCGAGGCGCGGCTGGTTGACGCCCTGGGCCGCCACATTGGCTGGATGGGGTCCACGGTGGATATCACCGAACGTAAGCGGCTTGAAGAGCGTGAGCGCCGCCAGGCCGAGGCCATGGCGCACCAGGCCCGATTGACCACCTTGGGCGAGGTGGCCTCGGCGCTGGCGCACCAGCTCAACCAGCCGCTGACCGCCATCACCGGCTACAACGCGGGCGTGCTGAGGTCGCTGGAACGGGACGGTTACGACAACACGTTGGTGCTGGACGCAGTGCGGCGCCTGGGCGAGCAAGCGGGCGAGGCCGGGCGCATCGTGGCGCGCATCCGCGCGTTTTTGACGCGGCGAGCACCGCAGCGCGAGCGCTGTGATTTTGCCGCCGTGGCCCAGCGCGCGGCCGCCCTGCTCAAGCGTGATCTTGAGCGCCAGGGCGTGGCGCTGGAGTGGCTGATCACCCCCGCGCTGCCACCCGTGCAGGCCGACCCGGTGCTGATCGAGCAGGTGGTGCTCAACCTGCTGCGCAACGCCTGCGACGAGATGAGCAGCCACCATGGCGCGTCGCCGCGCATCCGTGTGGCCCTGGCGGCCGCCGGCCCGCTGTTTTTGCGCCTGGACGTGCACGATGCCGGCGGCGGCTTGCGTGGGCTGAGCACCGAGCAGCTGTGCGCGCCGTTTTACTCCACCAAGGCCGAGGGCATGGGCATGGGCCTGGCGATCTGCCGCTCGGTGATCGAGGCCCATGTGGGCGTGTTTGACGCCGGCCCCGGTGCGCTGGGCGGCGCGCGCTTTTCGTTCACCTTGCCCGTGGCCAACGACAACGACATGGAGGCCTGCGCATGGCCAGCTTGAAGCCGCACCCCCTCACTGCGGTGCCCACCGTGCACCTGGTTGACGACGAGGCGCCGGTGCGTGACGCGCTGACTTTTTTGCTGCGCTCGCATGGCTTGACCGTGCAAGCCTATGCGGACGGCCGCGAGTTGCTCGCCGCGCTGGATCTGCAAGCGTTGCGGGGCTGCATCTTGCTTGATGTGCGCATGGCGCCGATCTCCGGCCTGCAAGTATTTGCCGAGTTGATCGCGCGGGGCATTGGCCTGCCGGTGATCTTTTTGAGCGGCCACGGCGACATCCCGATGGCGGTGGACGCGCTGCAAAAAGGAGCGTTTGATTTTGTGGAAAAACCCTTTGGCGATGCCGCGCTGGTGCAGCGCGTGGAGCGCGCGCTGGCCGTGGAGGCGGCACGCCACGCCGTGGGCACCAGCCACGCCGAGAGCCAGGCCCGCATGGCCAGCCTGACCGAGCGTGAGCACGAGGTGATGCTGCGCGTGGCCGCCGGCAAACTCAACAAGATCATTGGCGACGAGCTGTGCATCTCCGTGCGCACGGTCGAGGTTCACCGAGCCCGCGTATTTGCCAAGTTGGGCGTTCGCTCGGCAGCCGAGGTGGCCACGCTGCTGGCCGGCCTGGCTGCACCCGAAGCCTGAGCCATTTCAGCGCGAGCAAGCGCCAGTGCACCACCGCTTCTTGGTGGCGCACGGTGACTGGGGAGCAGGCCAGCCGATACTTGGCGCCGGCCGGCGTCGCCCGGCGTTGCTGAACCCACAAAACTGGAGACCACGATGACCCGTGCCCGCATTTTCACCAAGCTGGGCTCAGCCCTGGCGTTGATCCTGGGGCTGGCCGTCAGTGCCACCGCCTGGGCTGCCGACGCGCTGAAGATCGGCCTGGTGCTGCCCATGTCGGGCCCCTTTGCCAGCTATGGCAAACAAATCGAGCATGGCGTGCGCCTGTACCTGGCGGCCAACGGCGACACCGTTGCCGGGCGCAAGATCGAGCTGATCATTCGCGACGACGCCCCGGGCACCTCGGGTGACGTGAGCAAACGGCTGGCGCAAGAGCTGGTGGTCAATGACCGGGTGGACGTGCTGGCCGGTTTTGGCCTGACGCCCGCCGCGTTTGCAGTGGCGCCCTTGGCCACGCAGGCCAAGCGCCCGATGGTGGTGATGAACGCGGCCACCTCGGCCATCACCACCAAGTCGCCCTACATCGTGCGCACCTCGCACACCTTGCCGCAAGACACCGCGCCCATCGCCACCTGGGCCGCCAAAAACGGCATCAGGAAGGTGTTCACGCTGGTGGCCGATTTTGGGCCCGGCCATGACGCCGAGGAGCAGTTCAAGAAGACCTTCACCGCTGCCGGCGGCGAGATCGTGGGCGAGCTGCGTGTGCCGGTCAAGAACCCCGATTTCGCGCCGTATTTGCAGCGCGTGAAAGATGCCAAGCCCAACGCCGTGTTTCTGTTTTTGCCGCCTGGGGCCGACACCATCGCGTTCATGAAAAACTTTCAGGACCGTGGCCTGGCCCAAGCCGGCATCCGGGTGATCGGCACCGGCGACCTCACCGACGAAGACATTCTTGACGCGCTGGGCGAGCCCGCGCTGGGCGTGATCACCGCGCACCACTACTCGCAGGCGCACAAGTCGGCCGAAAACGCGGCCTATACCGAGGCCTATGCCAAGGCCTACCCCAAAGACCGTCCCAACTACATGTCGGTGGCCGGTTATGACGGCATGCGTCTGATTGCCGAGGTGCTGAAAAAAACCGGCGGCGTGGCCGACGTCGAGCCCTTCATGGCCGCCGCCAAAGGCCTGAGCTGGCTCAGCCCTCGCGGCAAGATCAGCATCGACCCCAACACCCGCGACATCGTGCAAACGGTGTACATCCGCAAGGTGGAGAACGTGGGCGGCAAGCTGCAGAACGTGGAGTTTGAATCAACACCCGACGTGCGCGACCCCGGCAAGCCTTGAGGCGCGTTTGCTGGGGCCAGTGCCGGGGCCGGGGCCGGGGCTGGGGCCGGGGCCAAACGGCGCGGCGTCAATGGCCCGTCAAGATCAAACGCCTGCCCGCCCCCGCGTCTCACGCAACTTGCCCCAACCTTGCCTTGCTGCCCCCTACACGGAGACCCGCCATGAACCGTCCTTCACCCGCCCCGACGCAGGCCCTGGCCCTGCTGTGCCTGGCTGTTGGCCTGCCCCTATTGCCCGGTTGCGCCAACCGGAGCGACGCCAAGACGGCCCTGACCTGCGCCCAACTGCCCGCCGCCGTGGCCTCGCTGCCCGGCTTGCGCATCACCAGCACCAGCACCGTGGCGCCCGACGACAAGGGCCACCCGGCGCATTGCCTGGTGCAGGGCCAGCTGAACGAGCGTGTGGGCGTGGACGGCAAGCACTACGCCATCGGCTTTGAGATGCGCTTGCCACAGCCCTGGAACAAGCGCTTTTTGCACCAGGTCAACGGCGGCAACGACGGCGTCGTCAAACCCGCTTTTGGTGACCTGAACGTGATGGCCACCGACGCGCTGGCGCGCGGTTTTGCCGTCATCAGCAGTGACTCGGGCCACAACGGCGAAGACCCCGCCAACCTGGCCGGTGGCCTGGCGCGTGGCAACCTTTTTGGCCTCGACCCGCAAGCCCGGCGTGATTACGGCTACAGCGCCAATGGCGCTTTGTGGCCGGTGGCTCAAACGCTGATTGAGCGCCACTACGGCCAAAAGCCCCAGCGCAACTACATGGCGGGTTGCTCCAACGGTGGCCGCCACGCCATGGTGGCCGCCGAGCGCTACGCCGATCACTACGACGGCATCCTGGCCGGCGCGCCGGGCTTCAACCTGCCCAAGGCTGCCGTGCAGCACGCCTGGGACATCCAGAGCTGGAAGCTGGCCGACGCCGACATCCGCCGCGCGTTCAGCCCCACCGACATGAAGCTGGTGGCCGACAAGGTGGTGGCCCGCTGCGACCCGCTGGACCTGCTGGTGGACGGCATGGTGGGCGACCTGAAGCGCTGCCAGGCCGTCTTTCGCCTGGCCGACCTGCAATGCACCGGCGCCAAAACCGACAGCTGCCTGAACCCCCAGCAAGTCAAAGCGCTGGAGCGATCTTTTGCCGGCCCGCGCAACAGCCGGGGCGAGCCGCTGTACAGCGACTGGAGCTTTGACAGCGGCATTGGCGCCCCCGGCTGGCGCACCTGGAAGCTTGAATCGAGCATCCCGCCGTGGGACCGCAACCCCATCATCGCCACCATGGGCGCGGGCTCGCTGGCCTATGTGTTCAGCACGCCGCCCGCACGCCCGCCCGGCGCGCCAGCGGCCTTGGTGGATTACCTCGCGCGCTTTGATTTTGACGTGGACGCACCCAAGATCTACGCCGTTGACGCGGTGTTCAAAGAGTCGGCCATGGCCATGATGAGCCCGCCCAACGCGGCCAACCCCACCCTGGCGGCGTTTGCCAAACGTGGCGGCAAGATGTTGATTTACCACGGCAGCAGCGACCCGGTGTTCTCGGTCAACGACACGCTGCAATGGGCCGAGCGCCTGCAACATAACCTGGGGCCGGCCGGGGCTGGCAACGTGGCCCGGGTGTTTGCCGTGCCCGGCATGGGCCACTGCCAGGGCGGCCCGGCCACCGACCAATTTGACGCGCTGGGCGCGCTGGTGGCCTGGGTTGAAGACGGCAAGGCGCCCGACCGGATTGACGCCCGCGTGAACCCCGCCAACAAGGATTTGCCGGCCAACTGGTCACCCCAGCGCGCCCGCCCGCTGTGCCCGTGGCCGCAGGTGATGCGCTATGCCGGTGGCAACGTGGAGCAAGCCGCCAGCTTCCGCTGCGCCGCGCCTTGATGGCGGCCCTGGCGCCTGTGCCAATTCAACGTTAGCCACGCAGCCCAAGCCCACGCTCACGCCCAAGCCCTCACCCATCCGCCCAACCCGTCACGCAGCCATGCACCCACCCGCCCACACGCCCTTGCCACCCCCACCCGCCTTGTTGCCCATGACGCAGGTGTTTTGCCAAGTGGGCGCGCTCGTCAGCCTGGGCCAAGGCCCCCACGGCGAGCGCCGCTACGTGCCCTTGGGTGGCGGCACGGTGTGTGGGCCCGAGCTCAACGGCAGCCTGGTTGAGGGCGGCGTTGACTGGCAGATCAACCGCGCGGACGGGGCGCTGGACATTGCCGCGCACTACGTGATCCGGGCCGACGACGGCGCGCTGATCGAGGTGCGCAGCGAGGGCCTGCGCCACGGCCCCAGCGACGTGATGGCGCGCCTGGCGCGTGGCGACGCGGTGGGCCGGGGCGAGTATTACTTTCGCACCGTCGTGCGCTTCACCACCGGGGCGCCGCAGTGGTTGCACCTGAACAAGGTGCTGGCGTTGGCGGTGGGCCAACGCGAGGCCAGCGTGGTGAAGCTGGATTTTTACCGAATCACCTGAAGCGTGTGGTCGTCGGTGCCAAGCCAAGTCCCAGATGCGCCGTGGCGTCTCGCGGGATTTGAAAACCAGCGCACGTCACAGTGCTGATCCAGCGTCGGGGTGGGTTGCCGTGGGCGCCCCCGCCACAACCCATCGAACGCCCGCTTTCCGGCAACACAGCAAAGTCAGCAAAGAGCCGAATACTGCGGCGCCCAAGCGCACGGCCGCCGCGCGCAGCTCAGTGCATCGCCAGCCGGTCGGCAGCTTGGGGCTCGGTGCCATCGGTGCCACCGCCGTCGGGGGCCAGCACCCGCCGCACCGCCGCCAGCAGGGCGTCTTCGGCATACGGCTTGCCCAACAACATGCTCACGCCAGCAGCGGCGGCTTCGGCGCGGTGTTTGTCGTCTGACGAGGTGATCATGATCACCGGCAGCCTGGCCCAGCGCATGTGGGCGCGCAGGCGCCGCGTCAGCTCAAAACCGTCCAGTCCCGGCATCTCAACGTCGGTGATCAACAAATCAGGCCGCTGCGCCTCCAGGCTTTGCATGGCCGTCAAACCATCATCGGCCAGCAACACGGTGTAACCGGCCTTCTCAAGCAAACGGCTGGTTTTGATGCGCACCACCTTGGAGTCGTCCACCACCATCACCAGCGGCGCCCCGGCAGCACGGGCCTGCTGCGCCGCCATCGCGGCCTCGATGGTAGGCCGTGCGAGCCGCGTTGGGTCCACCGCGAGTCGCTCTGAGGTGGTGTTGGGCGCCCTCTCGGACGACTGCGCCAAATCGCGCTGGCGCGTCAGTTCGAGGGCCTGCTTTTGTGCCTCGTGTTGGGCCTCGTGTTGGGCCTCGTGTTGTGCCTCGTGTTGGGCCTGTGCATGGGCCTGTGCTCGGGCCTGCGCGTGCTCCTGGGCCGCGCGCCGCGCCTGCTCATGCGCCTGTTGTTGGGCCTGCTGCTCGGCTTGCGCCCGCAGTTGCTGCTGTGCGAGCCGGTCTGCCTCGTGGCGGGATGCCTCCAATTGGGCCGCCTCGTCGGCGGCGCGGCGGCGCGCCACGCGCAGCGCCTCGGTGGCGGCGTGTTGTTGAGCGGCCAGGCTGGCCGCGTCTGGAACGGCAGGCGCGGTGGGTGCCGCCGCGCGGCGCGGCGCCACCGCTTCAGGCCGCGCGGTGGCCAGGGCCACCGGGTGGGCCGCAGGGCGCGTTACAGGCCGCTCAGCGGGCCGCGCAGTCAAGCGCTTGCGGCGGCGCCGCACCAGCACGGCCACCAAAACCACCAGCAGCAAAACCACTGGCGACGCCCACAGCAAATAGACATTCATCAAGATCTCACCCCGTCCCAAAAACCAAGGTCCATGCCTCGGCTTTTTTGCCCCTTGGGGGCGGTTGCCACAGGGCGGCGGGTTCGGCCGGCTCATGAGTGCCCCCAAACCTGCCGCTTCGCGTCAGGCCCCCCGAGGGGGTCAAGAAAACTCGGGAGCGGCCCGTCGTTTCCTTGAGAGACGCCTGGACGATGCCGGTCACCCTAACAGGCCTGTAGCTTAGCCGCCCAGGCGCCGCGCCTAAGCGACGATTTGGCGGGAAAACGCAATCAATCACGGCCGGCCCCGAGGCGGGGTGTTGCTCTGCCATGACGCAATCGTTGCCAACCCAAAGCAGCACGAAGGCGCCGCACAGGCTGACCCACGCCACTGCCGCCACGCCACTGCCAATGGTCCCGATGCCGAGATCCAAGCCGCCTGCCGCCGTGCCCGCCATCAAGCCACCGGTGGTCAGCAAGGCCAACGCCACCACGCGCACGCCGTCACGGGTGCAGATGGCCGACATCGCGCGGCTGGCCGGCGTCTCGGTGTCCACCGTGTCGCGTGCGCTCAGCGCCAGCACTTTGGTGAATCCCGAGACGCGGGCGCGCATTGCCGAGTTGGCGCGCTCGCTCAACTACAGCATCAACATTGGCGCCCAAAACCTGCGGCTGGGGCACAACAACACGGTGGCGGTGATCGTGCCGTTTGACCCGCAAACGCGGCAGCATTTGTCCGACCCGTTCTTTTTGAGCCTCATCGGCAGCGTGGCCGACGCGCTGACCCGCCGCGGCCACGACATGCTGCTCACCCGGGTCGGCGCCGACCGGCTGGACCAGGCGGCGCAGGTGTTCCTCACTGGCCGGGCCATGGGCATCGTGCTGGTGGGCCAGTGGCACCACCATGACCAGCTCAACGCCATGGCCGTGCAGGGTGTGCCGTTCGTGGTGTTGGGGCGCGCAACTGCCACAACAAGCCTATGCCACCGTGGGCGGCGACAACGTCACCGGCGGCCTGCTGGCCACGCGCCACTTGCTGGCCCAGGGCGCCAAGCGTGTGCTGTTCATGGGCGACACCGAGCTGCCCGAGATCGGCCACCGCCACCAGGGTTACCTGCAAGCCCACGCCGAGGCCGGCCGGGTTGCCGACCCGCTGCTGAGCCGGACCGTGCTCTTCATGACCGAGCAAATCCAGCGCGAGGTGGGCTTGCTGGTGACGCAAAAAATGGTGTTTGACGCGGTGTTTGCCGCCAGCGACCTGATGGCCATGACCGTGATCAGCAGCCTGCGCGCGATGGGCCTGCAGGTGCCCGAGCACGTGCGGGTGGTGGGTTATGACGACATCGCGTTGGCCGAGCACGTGCACCCCCCGCTGTGCACCGTGCGCCAGCCCATCGCGCAGGCCGGCGAAGCGCTGGTGGTGTCGCTGCTGTCGCAACTGGCGGGCGAGCGTGTGCGCTCAACCTTGCTGCCCACCGAGCTGGTGGTCAGGCAGAGCAGCGGCACCGCGTTGGCGCCCAGCGCCGCGCCGCCAAAGACCACCCCGCCCGCCAAGCGCAAGCAAGGCTGACGCGAGGCGCCGCGGCGCGCGCTAACTCACGATTGACGCGCGCTTCGGCGCATCAACGCACGCTTGACGCGTCCTGCCCGAACAGCACTTTTTTCGCCGCTTCGTCCATCATGGGCGCCGGATTGATCTCCTGCGCTCGGGCATAAGCCCGCACCGTGGCCGGGCGTTGGCCGATGCGCTCGAACCACGCTGCCAGGTGCGGAAAATCGGCCAACTTCTGGCGCTGCCGCTCGTGCGGCACGATCCACGGATAACACGCCATATCGGCGATGGAGTACTCGCCCGCGATGTAGTCGTGGCCCTGGCCGGCCCTCTCGCCAAGGTGCTTGTTGAGCACGCCGTACAGCCGGCCCGTCTCTTTGACATAACGCTCAATGGCGTAGGGCATGGGCTCGGGCGCGTACTGCGTGAAATGGTGGTTTTGCCCGGCCATCGGCCCCAAACCGCCCATCTGCCAAAACAGCCATTGCAAGGCCTGATTTCGCCCACGCAAGTCTTGCGGGATGAAGCGCCGCGTCTTGTCGGCCAGGTACAGCAGGATGGCGCCCGACTCAAACAAGCTGATCGGCTCGCCGCCATCGGCCGGCGCGTGATCCACGATGGCCGGGATGCGGTTGTTGGGCGCGATGCGCAAAAAGCCCGGCTCAAACTGCTCGCCGCGGCCAATGTGCACAGGCTTGATGCGGTAGGGCAGGCCCGCCTCCTCCAAAAACATCGTCACCTTGTGGCCGTTGGGCGTGGTCCAGTAGTACAGGTCGATCATGGGGTGTCTCCGGTGGTGTCAAGACTGGGTTGGCTCAGATGATCGGGCTGGGCTTGGGCGGGCAGCTGTGCCCGTCGCGCTGATTCTGGGCCGACAAAACGGCGCGCGCCGGCCTGGGGTTTTTGGCCGGCGTCAAACGCGGGTGCCCACCCCACCACAACCGATGATGCCCACGCAGTTATTCATTCGATTCTCCGTTGTCGTCTCAAATTCAACCCGGCGGATTGGGCTCACTGCCCCGCAATGCCGCTTGAATACTGCCCTCGGCGGCATCGAGCCGGTCCTCGGCCTCGTGGGCTTTCAGGCCGCCCTTGAGCATCACCACCGCCACCTTGACGCGCCAGCCGCTGGCGCCCAGCGCCGCGCGGGCCTCTGGCTCAGGCGCGCCGCTGGCCAGCATGGTCAGGCGCAAGGCGCGCTTGATCAGCTTGGCATTGGTGGCGCGCAAGTCCACCATCAGGTTGCCGTAGACCTTGTGCAGGCGCACCATCAGCGCACTGCTCAAGGTGTTGAGGGTGATCTTTTGCGCGGTGCCGGCCTTGAGCCGCGTGCTGCCCGAGATCAGTTCGGGGCCGGTGTCGAGCACGATGCCGATGTGCGCGCCGGTGGCCAGCGGCGCGCCGGGGTTGTTGGCGATGCCGATGGTGAGCGCGCCCGCCAGCCGCGCCGCCGCCAAGCCACCCATGGTGTAAGGCGTGGCGCCCGAGGCCGCCAGCAAAATCACCACGTCCTTGGGGCCGGGATGCAGCGCATGCACGTCAAAGCCGCCTTGCTCGTGGTCGTCCTCGGCGCCCTCGACGGCCGCGAACATGGCCTCCTGGCCACCCGCCAGCAGGCCGATGGCGCGATCCCGTGGCCACGAGAAGGTGGGGTTGAGCTCCACGCTGTCGAGCACGCCCAGGCGCCCGCTGGTGCCCGCACCCACGTAGATCAGCCGGCCACCGGCGCGCAGGCGCGGTAGCGCGGCGTCCACCGCCTGGGTGATCAGCGGCGCGGCGGCGATCACGGCCGCCACGGCCTGCTGCTGATCGTCGGCCAGCGCGGCCACCAGGCTGGCGCTGTCGTACTGGTCCAGCGTGGCGTGGCGCGGGCTGGACGCTTCGGTGTTGAGCAGCGGAGCCGGTGGGGCGGGTGATGCTGGCGCGTGGGTCATGGGGAGGGGCCAGGGCGGGCCGGGCTGCCTGGCACATCAGTGGCTGGCACATCAGTGGCTGGCGCGGCGGGGGCTGGCGCGGCGGGGGCTGGCGCGGCAGGCAGCGGGCCCGCCAGCGCGTACAACCCCGCCGTCAAGCGGCTGGCGATGCCGTCGCGGTCTTGCATCAAGGCGATCAGGCTGAAGTGAATGTGGCCGCTTATTTCAGGCGATATCAGTTCACGGCCCGTGCGCCGCGCGGCGCGCTCGCGCACCAGCGCGATCTGGCGCAGCACCTCGTCGGCCGGCCACGGCCGGCCAGCGGCGCCCGCCGCGCCCACCCGGCTGGTGAACAACCCGGGCCACAGCGATTTGCCCGCCGGCACGCGCGCGCGCCAGTAGTCCAGCAGCACGGCAAAGGCCTGCGGCGCCTGGTCGATCGGCCAATAGAGCTGCGGCGCCAGGTAGTCAAACCAACCCTGGTCGCACCACCGTTCAACGTCGGCGTACAGCTTGTGAAACTGGCTGAAGCCCTGGATGCCGGCAGGCCGCAGCGCGGGCTGGCCCAGGCCAAACGGGCTGATGCCAAACAGCACGCCAGGGCGCTTGCTGCGCACCAGGGCATGCAGCGCCTGCACCAGGCGGTTGACGTTGTCGCGCCGCCAGTCGTCACGTTGCAGCGCGCCGCCGCCCGCTTGGTAACGCTGCCACGACGCGACATCCGGAAAGGGCAGCTCGGCGGCATCGCCGGTGGCGCCGGGGGTCGCGGCAGCCACGGGGTAGGGGTAGAAGTAGTCGTCGATGTGCACGCCGTCAATGTCGTAGCGCGCCAGCACGTCGGCCACCACGGCCAGGGTGTGGGCGGCGGCGTCGGGCTCGCCGGGGTCCATCCACCACTGGTCGCCGTAGGCCTTGACCAGATCGGGGCGGCGCGCCATCAAGTGGCTGGCCACCACGGGCGATTTGGCGCTGCTGTGGCGTGCCCGGTAGGGGTTGAACCAGGCGTGCAGGGCCAGGCCCCGGCGGTGCGCCTCGTCCACCCAAAAGGCCAGTGGGTCGTAGCCGTCGTCGGGCGCGCGGCCTTGCTCGCCGGTCAAAAACTCGGACCACGGCTCCAGCGCCGACGGGTACAGCGCATCGCCCGCCGGGCGCACTTGCAGCACGATGGCGTTGAGCCCAATTTGCCGGGCGCGGTCCAGCATCAGCCCGGCCTCGGCGCGTTGCTGGGCGGCGGCCAGGCCAGGCCGGCTGGGCCAGTCGATGTTGGCCACCGTGGCCACCCAGGCCCCCCGAAACTCATGAGCCGCCATGTTGGGCGGCACGGCCAAACCCGGGCCTGAGGCGGCGCCGGACGCTGGAATCGCGGCTGGCGGCTCGGCCTGCGGGGTGGCCACGTTGGCGCAACCGCCCAGCCCGCCGGCCAAGCCCCCCGCCAACACTGACGCCAGGCCGGCAGACGCAAACGCGCGGCGCCGCAAGCTCATCGCAAAACTGGCACGGGCAGGGGCAGCGTCGCCAGCGCCCCGGCCCTGTCGGCGGCCAACACCGGCGCGGGCGACGCACCGTTGTCCAGCAGCACTTGCAGCAAAGCGGCGCACTCGGCGTCGGGCGTGCCGTCATAACGGGCCGGCCGGTACTTCATTTGAAACGCCGCCAGCACCCGGCGCGTGGGCGCGTCCAGCACGCCGCCGTCAGGCACCTGGTAACCCAAACGCGCCAGTGATTGCTGGAACCAGGCGGTGTCTGGCAGCGTGGCTTCATAACCCACCTGGTACGCGGCCACCTTGCTGGCATCGGGCCAGGCGATGAGCCCGGCATCGGCCAGCCGCCGCCACGGAAACGCCGCGCCCGGGTCAATCTTGCGCTGCGGCGCGATGTCGCTGTGGCCCAGGATGCGGTCGGGCCTGATCTGGTGGCGCGCCACGATGTCCAACACCAGCCGGATCAGCAGATCGATCTGCGCCTGCGGGTAGGGCGCAAACCCCGTGCTGCCGTCGGCCAGCGTGATGAGCCCCGGGTTGACGATCTCGATGCCGATCGAGCTGGCGTTGAGCTGGGTCTGGCCCTTCCAGTAGCTCAGGCCGGCATGCCAGGCGCGGCGGTTTTCATCCACCAGGCGGTAGATGACCGGCGGGCTTTGATCGCCCAGCAGGTAGTGCGCGCTGACCTGCTGCTGGGTGAGGATTTGCAGCGAGCGGGGCAGATCGGCATCGGTGAAATGCAGGATCAAAAACTGCGCCCGGCTGTCTTGGCCCTGCGCCAGGTGCCGGGTGTCGACGGGCAACGCCGTGCAGCCCGCCAGCAGCACCGTGAGCGCGGCCAGCCCGGCGGCCAGCACCCGCCGAGCGGCCACGCCGCGCTGCGGCGAATCGGGTGAATGGGGCGCGCCGCGCGGCCGGCGCAAAAAGGGCAAACAGGGCAGGTTCGGCATGGGCATAGGGGGCAAGCGACGGTGAGCCGCGTAGTTCAAGGGGCGGTGGCGGCGCGGCGTGCAGCCGCCACGGCCAGGTCGGCCGCGAGGGCATTGACCACCCTACCCGGCGGCAGGCTGGCGCGCAGTGCGCGCTCGATCAACGGGCTGAGCAAAAACACCCTGCCCGCCAGGGCAACCGGGCGCAGGCCGTGGCGGTGGCTCATGGCCAATACCAGGTCGGCCAAGGCCTGACCCGCGCGGATCAGGATGTTTTGCGCGGCGGCGTCAGGTGGCAAGCCATCGGCGGCCACGGCCAGCGCCAGCTGGCCCACCTCGCCCCGACTGGCTTGGGCCAGCCACTGGCGGCAGACCGACCAGTCGGCGCCCCAGGCTGCGGCACGCTCATCCTCTGGGCTAGGCGCAGGCGGGGCTTGGCCGGTATCGGCCACATCGGCATCCCGGGCGGCTCGGGTTGGCCAGGCCAGCACGCCAATTTGGCCCAGCACGCGGCGCGCCAAGGGTGATGCGCGCCACGCGCCGGGCCGCGCGTCCTCGGCGCGCCAGATCTGGCGCAGCGCCTGTGTGGCGATCCAGTGGCCACTGCCAGCGTCGTCCACCAAATGGCCCCGGCCGCCAGCGCGGTGGAACTGGTGCTGGGCATCCACATAACCCGCAATCGACCCGGTACCGGCGTAGACCACGTAACCACCACCGGGCTCAAAAGCAGCGCGGCAGGCCATCTCGATGTCGCTGGCCAGGTCAATGCGCGACGCAGGCAAACCCAGCTGGGTGGCCATCAGGTGGCGCAGCGCCGCGCCGGATTGCGCATCCGTGCCGGTGATGCCCGCCCATACGCGGTGCAGCGCCGCGCTGGGTAGCAGGGCCTGCACCTCCACTTGCAGGGCGGCCAGCACGTCCACCACGCTCAGCCGGCCATCGGGCTGCGCCAACAGCGTGGCGTTGAAACCGGGCAGCACGCCCTGGCCCAAGAGGCGGCCGTCATCATGGGCCACGGCCCAGCGGGTTTGCGTGCCACCCACGTCCAGCCCCAGGCCGGTGCGTTGGCTAGGAGCCTGTCGGGCTTGGGGTCGGGTCCGCCCCAAGCCCGACAGGCTCCTAGGGCCCGTGGCGGTTGGTGTGAGGACAGGCGTGGGGGCTGGCAGATTCACGCGGCCATTGTGCCGTTCGAAAGTTGCCGGCCCGCCCCATCGCAGCAGCGAAAATGCCCAAGCCCCATCGATGGCCTCGCCTCGCCCATGCCAAAAACCGCCGCCGCCACCCACCGCTTTTTGCTGGCAGCCGCCGTGGCCGGGGCCTTGCTTTTGGGCGCCCGGCCGGCCTGCGCCCAGGCGCCCAACTCACCGCTGCCGGCCGCCGTGGCCGACGCCCTGAAACGCGCCAACGTGCCCGCCGACGCGCTGGCCGCCATGGTGCTGCCGCTGACGCGTTTTGGCGCGCGCTGGCAGTTCCAGGCCAACAAGCCGATGCAGCCGGCATCCACCATGAAGCTGGTGACCAGCGTGGTGGCACTCGACCGCCTGGGGCCCAACCATCGCGGTTTTACCGAGCTGCTGACCAGCGCCCCGCTTGCCGGCGACGTGCTGGCCGGCGACCTGGTGCTGCGTGGTGGCGCCGACCCCGAGCTGGGGCTGCCGCAGCTGTGGGCGCTGCTGGCCGAGCTGCGCTGGCTGGGCATTCGCAGCATCGCCGGCGACATCGTTCTCGACAGAACCTTGTTCCGACCCACCCGGTTGGATGTTGGCGTGGCGCCCTTCGACGAGCAGCCCGAGTTCCCGTACAACATGGTGCCCGACGCGCTGCAACTGGGCGGCAACCTGATGGGCCTGGAGGTCAGCTCGATGGAGGCCTTGCAGCCTGGCACCGTGACTGCCCGCGCCCTGCCGCCGCTGCCCGGCCTGGAGATCGACGCCAGCGCGCTGCGCCTGACCGACCGCGCCTGCAAGGATTGGGACGACGACTGGATCAGCCCACCCACTATTGCCGAGCCCGAGCCCGGCCGCCTGCGCATCAGCTTGCAGGGTGGGTTTCCCAAGGCCTGCACGCAGCGCGTTGACCTGCAATTGCTGGACCGCACCGCTCTGGCCGAGCGCCAGTTGCGGGCGCTGTGGCTGGGCTTGGGCGGCGAGTGGACCGGCCAGGCGCGCGAGGCGTCTGTGCCGCTTGTTTCAGCCGTTAGCACAACCACCACCGGCACCAACCCAACCGCTGCCCCGGGCGCCGGCACACCCATCACCTTGCCCGGCAGCGCGCGCATCACGCCGGGCGTGGTTTGGGCGGGCACCTCTGCCGCCACGCCAACCGGCGTGCGTGTGCTGGCGCGCCACGTGGCGCGGCCCTGGGGCGAGGTGCTGCGCACCATGAACAAACAAAGCGACAACGCGCTGACCCGCACGCTGTTCTTGTCGCTGGGCCTGGCCAGCATGGCCGACGAGCCCGACGCCACCACCTTGGCGTTGGCGCAGCGCGAGGTGATCCGCTGGTTCGGCGAGCACCAGATCCCCACCGCCGGCCTGGTGCTGGACAACGGCTCGGGCCTGTCGCGCAGCGAGCGCATCACGCCGCGCCAACTGGCTTCGCTGCTGAAAGCCGCTCAGGATGGGCGTTGGGCGCCCGAGCTGATGATGAGCCTGCCCGTGGCCGGCGTGGACGGCACCCTGCGCAACCGGCTCAAAACCAGCCCCGCCGGCGGCTGGGCGCGCATGAAGACTGGCACGCTCAAAAACACCACCGCGCTGGCCGGTTACGTGCCCGATCCGCAAGGCCGGCTGTGGGCCGTGGCCGCCATGATCAACCACGAGCAAGCCGCCGCTGCCCGGCCCGCGCTGGACGCGCTGGTGGACTGGGTGGCCCGGGGTGGCATGGCGCTGCGCTGGCGGCTGGGCGACACGGTGCTGCGCGCGCCTTGAGGCGTGGATGCCGCGCGCGTGCGCCGAACGGGTTTGCAGGCCCTTTTCTTTGCTGACTTTCTTTTCGGCCCGAAAAGAAAGTTAGGCGCCCGCCGGGGCGAAATCCCGGCGCCGTGCAAAAAGCGAGCACAAAAACCAGCAAGGTGATTCAGACGGCAGGCGCGCGCTGCCACGCCTTGACATCGTCGTTGTCCCAGTCGTTGTCCCAGCCGCCGGTGGATGTTTGTTGCGCTTGCATCAAATCCCGCGCCTCAGCTGCCGCCAAGGTGTCGGCGTTGGGCCAGCAACTCAACAAAGTCCAGCACCCCCTGACAGCCGCCGGCGGCAAGGGCTTGACGCTTTCGTAAATCTTCTCGGCCAAATTCATGGTGCGCCACCCGATTGAAATTGATGCCGGCCCAAGGGTGCAAGCTCAGACCACCGCCTGCGTCAACAAGCTGATCGTGCCCGCCGTGGCGTCGATCTCCGCGTCCAGCCCCACGGGCACGGTGAACTTTTGCGGGATGTGGCCGATCATCGCGCCCCGGAATACGGGCACGCCCAGCGGCAGGAAGTAGTCGTCGAACACCTCGTCCAGCGTCAGCGTGCCGTAGCCATCACCGGGGTTGCAGTTGGTGAAGTGGCCCAACACCACGCCGGCCAGGCGGTCCAGCGCACCCATCAGCTTGAGCGTGGACAACATCCGGTCCACGCGGTAGATGTACTCGTTGATGTCTTCGATGAACAAACACGCGCCGTCGAAACTGGGCAGGTAGTGCGAGCCGGCCAGCGATGCAAGCACCGACAGATTGCCGCCGACCAGCGGCCCGCGCGCGATGCCCGGGCGCAGCGTCTGGATGCGGTTTTCGCGCTGCACCAGGCTGTTGCCGCGGTCGGTGCTGTTGCGCAAGGCGGGCGGCTTGCCATCGATCGATTCGGCCATCACCACCGCCCGAAACTGCGCCGTGCTGAAGGCGTTCCAGTCCGACGTGCCCACCGGCGCGTGGAAGGTGACCAAGCCGGTGCGCGCGTTGACCGCGTTGAGCAGCGCCGTGACGTCACTGAACCCGGCCAGCACCTTGGGGTGGGAGCGCATCAGGCCGTAGTCCAGCAAGGGCAGCACGCGGTTGGCGCCCGAGCCGCCGATGATCGCCATCAAGCCTTGCACCGAGTCGTCGGCAAACAGCGCATTGATGTCGTCGGCACGCTGCTGGGCAGTGCCCGCAAAGTGGCCATAACGCGCACGCAGGTTGGGCGCTTCACGCACCTTGAAGCCCAGCGCCTGCAAGGACTCAGTGGCCAACACATAGGGCAGGCGCTCAAAAATCGCGCCCGAGGCGTTGAACAGCGCCACGGTGTCGCCGGGCTTCAGGCGCGGCGGGCGGATGGTGGGCAGGCGGGCATTGGGCATGAGGCAC
>JAYWDK010000093.1:0-39909 GCA_043779845.1 Betaproteobacteria bacterium
GTGGCGCACCTGTTGCTACCGCCCGCCCTGCACGCCGTGGCGCTGGATTTTTCGCAGTTTCGGCGGCTCACGCTGGCCATGCCGCTGCTGCCACTGCCCTCGCTTGACGGTGAATCCTTTGACATCACCACACCGCTGCTGCCCCAGAGCGCACTCAGCAACTGCCGCTTCAACTTCAAGGACGGCCACGAGATCGTGCTCGAAAGCGTGGGCCTGATCAACACCCGCATGGGCGTGTTCACCTTCACGCTGATGGACCCCAATGGCCGCGTCTTGCGGGCGTTTTACCCCCACGCGGCACTGGCCACTGCCGAGCCCGAGCCGGTGCCCGTGCCCGAGGCGCCGGTGGTGCCCGAGCGGGCGTTTGTGCAAGAGCCGCTGCAAGCGCCCCTGCGAGGCCCCGTGCATGCGCCACGCCAGGAGCCCACGCTGGAGCCCACGCTGGAGCCCATGTTTGAGGCGCCTCAGTTTGAGCCCAGGCTGGGCCCGATGTCGCCAACCCGCGCGATGCCGGCGCCACGCGCGCGCGAAGAACTCACGCTGCGCTCGGATCTCTCGCTGGATTGGCACCAAGACACCGAGCCCATGGGCCTGGACGAACGGCCGGTGGTGCCGGTGATGGACGCCGAGCCGGCGGCGTTGTCGGCACAGGCCGCCAATCAGGCGATGCCTGCGGCGCCGGAGTCGGCCGCCGCGCGCAAGCCTGTCGAGTTTTTGCTGGCACCGCAAATCGACACCTTGGCCGAGCTGTTGTTGGCCCTGGAGAACCAATCCAGGATGCCGATGGTGCGCATCGGCGAGGCGCTGCTGGCGCTGGGCTATATCACCGAAAGCAAGCTCACCGAAGCCTTGAAGGCGCAGGCGCTGGACCGCAGCCTGCCCTTGGGCGAACTGATGGTGCGGCGGGGCGATATCACCCGCGCCAATCTGCAAATTGCCCTGGCCCGAAAGATGGGCTACCCGATCGTGGACGTCACCGCTTTCCCGGTGGCCGCCGACGCGGCGCGCCGGCTGCCCATCGCCGCCGCACGCCGGCTGCCGGCGCTGCCGCTGATCTTTCATCGTGGGCGCCTGGTGGTGGCCCTGGAAGACCCATCGGCCCGCAATACCATCGACGAGATCGAGTTTTCGGTGGAGTGCAAGGTGCTGCCGGTGCTGGCACGCGCGGGCACGCTGGTGCCCGCCATCGAGCGCATCTACCGCCAACTCGGCCACGACGACATTGAGCCCAGCGACGCACTGCTCAACAACTTCAACCTGCCTGAGAGCGACGGTGCCAATAGCACCAACCAACTGCTGGCCAACCTGGAGCAACAGCAGCTCACCGGCGGCGCCGACGAAGAAACGCCCATCGAGCAAAGCGACAACTCGCTGGTGCGGCTGATCAACACCATGATCCTGGAGGCCCGCCAGCAAGGCGTGTCCGACATCCACATCGAGTGCCAGCCCGGCCAGGAAAAAGTGCGCATCCGCTTCAGGCGAGACGGCGTGATGCGGCCCTACATCGAGCTACCGCCCAGTTACCGCCAGGCGCTGGTGGCGCGTCTCAAGATCATGTGCGACCTGGACATCTCCGAGCGCCGCAAGCCGCAAGACGGCAAGATCAATTTTGGCCGCTGGATGCAGGGCCAGAAACTTGAGCTGCGGGTGGCCACCATCCCCACCGCCAACGGCCTGGAAGACGTGGTGATGCGGCTGCTGGCCTCCGCCCGCACCTTGCCACTGGAGGACATGGGTTTGCAGCCTGACACCCTCGCCAAGCTCAAGGCGGTGATCAATCGGCCCTACGGCATGGTGTTGTGCGTAGGCCCCACCGGCAGCGGCAAGACCACCACGCTGCACGCGGCGCTAGGTCACATCAACACACCCGAGCGCAAGATCTGGACGGCCGAAGATCCGGTTGAAATCACCCAGCCCGGCCTGCGCCAGGTGCAGGTCAACCCCAAGATCGACTGGACCTTTGCCAAGGCCTTGCGGGCGTTTTTGCGCGCCGACCCCGACGTGGTGATGGTGGGTGAAATCCGCGACGGCGAGACCGCTCAAATGGCCATTGAAGCCTCGCTCACCGGCCACTTGGTGATGAGCACGCTGCACACCAACAGCGCGCCTGAAACCGTCACCCGGCTGCTCGACATGGGCATGGACCCGTTCAGTTTTGCCGACAGTTTGCTGGCCGTGCTGGCACAGCGCCTGGTGCGCCGCTGGTGCAAGCGCTGCGTCACGCACCGGCCGTCCACCGTCGAAGAAACCCAGACCCTGCTGGACGAATACCTGTACTCGTTCCCTGACCCGACGCAACGCCCGGAGCGCGATGTTCTGCTGGCCGAATGGACCGAGCGCTACGGCGTGGCGGGCGTGCTGCAACACCACCACGCGCCGGGCTGCAACCATTGCGACGACAGCGGCTTTGCCGGTCGCGTGGGCTTGCACGAGCTGCTGGTGGTGAGCCGCGAGCTGCGCCACCTGATCCAGACCAAGGCCCGCGCCGAGGAGTTGCAACGTGTGTCCATGACCGAAGGCATGCGCACGCTGCGCCAGGACGGCATCCTCAAAGTATTGGCCGGCCTCACGGCGGTGGAAGAGGTGCGGGCCATCAGCAACAGCTGATTCAGGGCACCGGGCCCAAGCCCAACCCAAGTACAAACCCAGGGGATTGCGTCTTGGCGACACACTGTGACAGTGCGCCAAGCTGCCACGGCTGGCGCGCTTGGCTTGCCAGGTTTGCCGGTTACGGCTTGCGCCAGCGCACCCCACCTGCCGCAAACATTCTGCCCAGATCACCCCCGGTGGCCAGCCCGTTCATGGCCGCCTGCACGGCATCCGCCAGGTCTTTGGCTTCGCTCTTGACGGCGCAGCCAATCACCCAGCCGTCGCGTGCGCGCGGCAAGGGCAATGGCTCGATGGCAAAGCGGGCATCAGCGCCCAGCACCGACTCCAACTCCGACGCATTGCCGGCGGCCGCGGCCACCTCGCCGCGTAGCAGGGCCGAGGCGGCGGCAGTGCCGTCTTTCCACTGCGTGCTGAGTTGTTCGCGGTACTTGCCACTTTCGGAGCCAATCAACAGCCAGCCCGCCAGGCTTTGGCCGGGCACCGCGATGCGCTGGCCGGCCAGATCGTCGAGCGTGTCCATCTTGGGCGCCACGCGCAAATCACGCGCCACCATGATCCGCTCGCGGTAGTAAGGCGCAAAGATGTTGACCTTGGGATTGGCGCTCATCAAAGGCCGTTCCACGGGCACGTGCAGCAGCATGTCGGCCGGGCCAAAACCCAGGTAATGCCCCTTCCAGACCAGGTTGCGCAGGTCGTCGTTCATGTTTTCGTCGGCATTGAAGGGCAGCAAGCTGAGCTTGACCCCCAGCGCCGCCGCCAGCGCGCCCGCCAGCGCCACGTCAATGCCCTGGCCGCCCACGTTGAACGGCGGCATGTCGTTGTAAACGGCCACCACCAGCGTGCCGCGTTCACGGATGCGCTGCAGCGCGGGTTTGTCCTGGGCCTGCACGGGCAACACTGACGCGGCCAGACCGGCAGCGGACACCTTGGCACACGCAGTGGCGGCGCCGGCGAGCCAGCCACGCCGGCTGATCGAGGGAAACAAGGCGTGTGTCATGTCAGAGCGGCTTCTCGCGGCGGTTTTCGAGATAGGCCTTGATCGACCACATCGCCTCCTGGTTCAGGATGCCCTCAAACGGGGGCATGTACACCGCGCCATTGCGCACCTTGCCGCGCCGCACGCTGCCCAGGAAGTAGTCGTCGATCTCCGCCACGCAGGCCGCCTTTTTCTTCTCGTCTTTCAGGGGCGAGCAGTCGTTGTCGAGCTTGCGCAAATCGGGCGCGATGCCACCCGAGATGGCCTCCAGGCCGTGGCAGCGGGCGCAGTTCTGGTTGTAGGCCGAGGTGCCGATCCGGGTCGCCACGTCATTTTTGCGGAACGGGTTTTCGGCCCGCCATTGATCGCCCAGGCTGGGCAACTCATGCGTATCCACCGCTTGCGGCGTCACGTCGCCGTGCGCGGCCACCCAGCCAGCGGCCAGCGCCAAGGCCACGCCCAAGGCGGCTTGCCGGGCACGCCGGAGGTAAGAATTCGGTTTGCGTGTCATGGCTTGTCTCCGAGGATTGATTGAACACTGGGCACCGCTGTCTGCAAACGCCGTGCCAACGGCCGACACCGTTTTGGCAGCGGGTGGGCCGACGCGCGCGGCCGGGCCGGTGACTGAGGGTCAACGCGGCCCGCTTGCCGCGCAGGCGGGGGCAGTGTGCCAGGATGCCATTGCAGCAGTACCATCGCGCCCGGCAAGCCACCCCGTTGTTCAGATTTGCAGCATGACAAGCAGGCACCAGACTTGCGAACCTTGCAAGCTGGTGCAGCCGCCCCCTGTGAATTCGGCCTGCCCGGCCTCAACAAGGCGCTGTCAAAACAGCCCCCCAAAATAATTCCGCCAAGGCAGATCACTTCGGTGGCGGCAGGAGACAAAAGATGCGAGGGCCATTTCATACGGCGTTTGGTGGCGTGGGCGCAAGGCGCGTCGGCGACGATCCGGCGCGGCCCATTGCGTCGGGACTGAACCTGGGCACCGTGCACGTGGACACCATCGACCAATCCCATGAGCGCTGCGCCGCTCTGGGCGTGTCGCGCATCGAGCGGCCTGACTATTCGCCGCTGGGCCGCTCTGATTTGTCGGTGGTGCGGGATCGCAACCTGCGGCTGCACGACCACGCCGCGCCAGTGATGGAAATGCTGTTTGAGCAGATCGTCAATACCGACAGCATGGTGGTGTTGTGCGACGCCACGGGCACCATCATCCACTCCATCGGCGACGATGATTTTTTGGCCCGCGCCTCCAAGGTGGCGCTGCAACCGGGCGTCAATTGGTCAGAGCAAACCAAGGGCACCAACGCCATTGGCACCGCGCTGATCGAGGAGGTGCCCACGCTCGTGCATGCCGACGAGCACTACATGCACGCCAACCATTTTTTGACCTGCTCGGCGGCGCCCATTCTTGACCCACGAGGCAACATCCTGGGCGTGCTGGATGTGACTGGCGACCGCCGCAGCTTTCACCAGCACACCATGGCGCTGGTCAAGATGTCGGCGCGCATGATCGAGAACCACTGGCTCACCGACGACTACCGCAACGTGATGCGGCTGCATTTCCACAGCCGGGTTGAGTTCATCGGCACGCTGATGGAGGGCATCCTGGCCATCAGCCCCGACGGCAAACTGGTGGGCGCCAACCGCGGCGCCCTTGAGCAACTGGGCCTGAGCGGCGCCGCGCTGCGCATGCACAGCCTCACCACCTTGTTTGGCACCACCGTCAACGCGCTGGTGGATCGGTTTCGGTCGCCGCTGGCCACGCCCTTGCCCGCGCAGCTCAACAGTGGCCGGCAGTTCTACATCCACGCCCGCTTCAACTGGCCGGTTTGGACCAGCCTGGCCGAGGCGGTGTCGGGCAACGCCGGGCCCGCCGACCCGACCCAGCCCACGGCGCCCGTGGTCAGCACGCCGGCCGGAGGGCCAGGCCTGGCTGCGGCAAACGGGCCGCTCAATCAGGCTCATCAGGCCCATCAGGCCCATCAGGCCAGCACCAACGCGGGCAGTGGTCTGGCCCAATTGCGCACCGGCGACGCGCAACTCGCCAGCGTGGTGGACAAAGTGCGCCGCGTGCTGGACCGCGACATACCGATCCTGATCCTGGGTGAAACCGGCACGGGCAAAGAACTGTTGGCACGCGCCATTCATGTGGACTCCGCCCGGGCCAAGCAGGCCTTCGTGGCAGTGAACTGCGCATCCATCCCCGAGACCCTGATCGAAGCCGAGCTGTTTGGCTACGAAGAAGGCGCCTTCACGGGCGCGCGCCGCAAGGGCGCGGTGGGCAAGCTGGTGCAGGCCAATGGCGGCACGCTGTTTCTGGATGAAATCGGTGACATGCCCGTGGCCTTGCAAGCGCATTTGCTGCGCGTGCTGCAAGAGCGCCAGGTCACGCCGCTGGGCAGCAGCAAAAGCGTGGCCGTTGATGTATCCATCATCTGCGCCACGCACCGCAACCTGCGCGAAATGATCGACCGCAAGGCCTTCCGCGAGGATTTGTTTTACCGCTTGAATGGCTTGGCCGTGCGCCTGCCGCCGCTGCGTGAGCGCAGCGACCTGATGCCGCTGGTGCGCCGAATTCTTGACAGCCTCACCGAGCCCGACCGGCGCCAGCGGCACTTGCAGCTCAATGCCGACGTGCTGCGACTGTTTCAGCACTACCAATGGCCGGGCAACGTGCGCCAGCTGTTCAACGTGCTGCGCACGGCCGCAGTGATGGCCGCGCATGAGCCGGTGATCACCCGCGAGCATTTGTCGGACGATTTTCTGGATGAAGCCCGCGCGGCCCAACCCGCCGAGAGCGCGGCCGCGCCCTCGCCAGCGCCAGCGCTTGATGGCACGGCCGCGCACCGGGCCATGGCGCAGGGTGGCGTCAACAGCCCCGCCGCAGCGCCCGCCCTGCCACCGCTGGCTGCGGCCACCGCCTCGGCCCATCCACCGCCCGCGCCAACCGGGCCCGCGTGGTCAGGCAATGCGCAAGCGCCCAACCGCTCACTCGAAGAGATGGAGATTGCAGCCATTCGGCATGCGGTTGACGCCGCCGGCGGCAATATCTCGGAGGCCTCAAAGCGCCTGGGCATCAGCCGCAACACCATCTATCGCAAGCTGCGCTGGAACGTGCCGCGCTGAGGGCACGGGTTGACCTTGATGGAGTCTGGGCGACGCCGCCGGGCCCGCCTAACGCCGCCGCGCACCGCCCGGATCACGACACCACAGCATCATTGGCCGGCCGTCGTCTCGCGGGGTCTGTGGCTGCTTTGATAGGCAAACCAGATCCGCGCGCGCAGGCACTGGACATTGCCGAGCCTGGGCGTCAACCAGCCAGTCATACCATGCAGCCGTGCCAAGTCACGGCCGGATCAGTGCCCGCTGTATTTCGACATCAGGTGCCGGCCCCGGCCCCCTTCTTTGGCCAGGTACATGGCCGCGTCGGCCCCTTCGGCCGCTTCGGCCGCTTCAAGCAGCGTTTCGAAGTGGGTGCCTGAAGCTGGACAGGCCGCCAGCCCAATCGACGCCGAAATCTCGATGGCCAAGCTGCCAATCCGGTAGGGGCGCGACAAGTGATCGTTCAGCCGGTCAGCGATTTCCAGCGCAGGCCCCTGCGTGGCGTGGCCCAGGATCACCACAAAATCATCACCGCCGAGCCGCGCCACCACCTCCGATTCACGCACGCTGGCCTTGATGCGGGCGGCAAACAGGCGCAGCAGTTCATCACCCATGGCGTGGCCGTGTGAATCGTTGACGCGCTTGAAACCGTCCATGTCGATGTAGAGCAGCGTCAGCCGCCGCCCTCCAGGCCGCAAGCCTTGATGCGCTGCTGGATCAGCGTGTCAAAACCTCGCCGGTTGATGAGCCCGGTGAGCGCGTCATGGCTGGCCTGGTGTTCCAGCGCACGCTCGCTCACAAAGTGCCGCGCCACCCCGCTGACCGGATCGCGGAATTCAAGGCTTTGCGCCAGCAGCCGCAGCGGGTTGGCGGCGTCGTCCTGGCCCAAAGCACCCAGCACCGGGTAGATCTGGTCGCCCAAAATTGGCAAACCCAGCGCGGCCATATGAACGCGCAACTGGTGGCGCTGGCCTGTCAGCGGCCGCAGCCGGTAGCGCGCCCAGGGGCCCAAGATTTGCAAGCAATCAATCGTGGTGATGGCATTGGGCGGGCCGCCCTGGCCGGCGTCCACGTCAGCCGCTACCTCGCACATCTGCATGAAATGCTCGCCGTCCACCATCACGCTGGCGCGGGTGATGGGCCAGGCCAGGTCGGGGCGCCACGGCGCAATGGCCTCGTAGGTTTTTTGCACCTGGCGCTGCGCAAACAGCGCCTGGTAATGGCGGCGCGTGGCCGGCTGTTTGGTGAAAAGCACCAGGCCGGCGGTCTCACGGTCGATGCGGTGCACAGGCGCAAGATCGTCCAGCCCCAGCCGGCGCCGCAAGCGCACCAGCAAGGTTTCTTGCAAATAGACCCCGGATGGCGTGACGGGCAAAAAGTGCGGCTTGTCGGCCACCACCAGCAGCTCGTCTTCAAACAGCACGGTCTCGCTGCCTGCCACGCGCGGCTCGGGCGGCAGGCAACGGTAGTAATACAGCTTGCCGTGCGGTTGGTAGGCCTGGTCGGCGGCCATGGCCTGGCCTTGCGGGTTCACCACGTCGCCACTGGCCAAACGCGCCGCCCATTCAGCCGCGCCCACGGCCGGAAAGCGCCACGCCAAAAAGTCGATCAGGCGCAGCCACGGGCCGACTGGCAAACCCACGGCGCTGGGGCCAACGCCGTCACGGCTGGGTGGCAATTTGTTGATGGGCGACGCCAATCGTGCGGGTGACGGAACGGGTGATGAGACGCGGGACAGGTCGGGCGAAGGCGCGGATTTCAGGCAAGGTCGTGCACGTCGGCGCCCGCCAGCCGCTGGGCCCGCTTCAGGCGCCATTCACCATCGGGCGCGCCACGGTACACGTCTTCCAGCGAGGTGTTGGTCTCTTCCAGCCGGGTATTGAGCGCCACCCGGTTGTCAAACACAAAACACTCGCCCTGCCAGTCAAGATGAGCGTCCGGCATCTTGGCAAAGTAGCTCATGACGCCGCCCTCCAGCTGGTACACCGTCAGCCCCAGGTCCAGCATCCAGGCGCTGGTTTTTTCACAGCGGATGCCGCCGGTGCAGTACATGGCCACACGTTTGCCGGCCGCCTTCCAGGCGGGCGCATTGGCCAGCACGTAGGCCGGGAAATCACGGAAGTTGCCCACTTGCGGGTCAATCGCATGGTTAAAACGGCCCACTCGGTACTCAAAGCTGTTGCGGTTGTCGAGCAGCACCACGTCGTCTTGCGTGATCAGCTCGCGCCAGTCCTCGGGGCTGACGTTGAGGCCGGTCTTGCTGATGGCGTCAATGCCCTCAATGCCCAGCGGCACGATCTCGGGCTTGACGTGCACCTTCATCCGGTGAAATGGCGCTGTTTTGCACGCACTGCGCTTGAACACCATGCCGGTAAACATGCCCCCAAATGCCGGGTCCTGCAACAGCGCCTGCTCTACCTTGTTGAGCATGTCCTGCGTGCCCGCCAACATGCCGTTGATGCCCTCAGGCGCCACCAGCACGCTGCCCATCATCGGCGGCTGGGTTGCGGCAGCCAGGTCACGCAGGCGCGCCGCCACCGCCTCAGGCTCGGGCACCCGGGCAAACTTGTAGAACGACGTGTGCAACAGCGCCGGGGTGGTGGATTGCGGAGCTGGGTTCATGGGGCGTGCCGGTTGTGGGGAGGGCGGGCGGGGCGGGAACCCGGCGCATTTTCCCACGCCCAGCCATGAACAGCCTTGACCCGCCGGGCCCGCCACCGCGCCTGTCAACGCGCCCATCAACGCACAGGCGCGCCCAGCACCTCAGGCTCCACCTGGCGCCAGGCACGCTGCCAGTTGAAGCCATGCCAGGCGTGGACCGCCCAGCCGGCTGGCAAGCCAGGCAGCGCGGGTGCGGGCGCGGCCTCGTCGTCGGCGCGCTCAACGCCCGCAGCGGCGGCGGCCAGCAAACCTTGCCAATAAGCGGCTTGCCGCACCACGTCGCCCACGCGCATCACGGGGCCTTGCTCGCCTAAAAAACGCGCCGCCGCGCCGTCGGGCTGGGCCAAGGCCAGCAAGTGCTCGGTGCCCTGTTGCAGCAGCCGCAAATCAGCGTCACGGCCGTCCGGCGGCGCGCCCCCGTTGAGCAGGCCGTGCGCCACCCACAAGGGCTGATGGCGGGCCCGCCACACGGTGACCCAGCGGCCTTCGGCGCGGGGCAATCGCCACCATAAAAACGGCCCCAACCTGCCGTGCTCGCCTTGCAACTGGTGCGTGGGCGCATGGATCGGGTTGTCGTCCAGGTCGGCTGCCGCAGCCCCAAGACGTTGAGTCAGACGCTGCACGCAACGCGGGCACTGCTCGGCCATGGCGCTGGCCACCGAGGCGTGGGCCCAGTGGCTTGCCCGGGCTGGTGTGGACAAGCCGCCCACGCCCAACACCAGTTCGGGCCGGGCCCAGGGGCTGATCACGGCCGTGATGGGCAAACCCAGGCGCTGCCGCGCCTGGCAGGCCAGCGCGCGGCCAAAGGCTGGCGAGGGGCCGCTGCCCAGGGCCCACAAATGGCCACCCTCTCGTGCCAGCACCAGGTTCGACACCTGCCCGTGGTTGTTGGCATCGGCCTCGCCCACCTGGCCCGGCACCCACCACAGCCCAGGCCCAAGCGCTTCAAAGCGCAGGCTGGGGCCTGGGCAAGCCGCCACGCTGGTGGCGGGCCAGGCCAGGCCGACAAGGGCAACACCCAAGGCCGCGCGCAGGGCCATACCGGCAGCCGCGCCTTCCGCCACACCACCCGCCACACCACCCACCGCGCCACCCACCGCGCCACGCGCCGCGCCACGCGCCAAGCGCGCGCCCCCGCGTGCGGGCACGCCGCCCAGGCCTCGCTGCAACAAGCTGAGCCGCCTGCGCAACAGCAAGGGTTGTCCCTGTGTCAAGCTGGGGCGGTGCTGCGCAGGGCTGTCACAAACCCCATCAGGCGGCGGCGGCAAACCGCACTGCTGCTCCGCAGACCAGGCCTTGGGCCTGATCGCCGAAGCCCAGCGATGCACGGCATGTGTCTTGCTGCAAAGCAGACGCAGAAAGCCTGCTGCCATCAGCCGGCTCGAATGACGCAACAACGGAAGTAAGCACATATGAACCATCTTGCCGCATTGTTGTCGTGGCCAGTCGCGGCCGGCCCGTGCCGCGTTCATCAACCGTGAAGATCCTGATCCTGCGCGGTGGCGCCACGCGCCGAAACCGCCAAAAACCCGTTCAAAAAACGGGCCCAGACCCATCCACCCAAAATCGTGGCGTGATGGCGCTGGGCAACGGCAGTGGCCGTTGGGTGCTGGTCAACATGTCGCCTTCGGTGGCCCACCAGCTCGACAGCGATGCACGCCTGGACCAGCACCCCGGCTTGCAGGACGGCGAGGTGCGCGCCGTGGTGCTGACCGACGCCCAGGTGGACCACGTGGGCGGGCTGCTCAGCCTGCGCGGCGGCCCGCCTATTGACCTGTACGCCACGCCAGCGGTGTTTGAGCAGCTCACCACGGCGCTGCCAGTGCTGCCGGTGCTGCAGCACTACTGCGGCGTGCATTGGCAGGTGGTGCCCGTGGCCGGTGATCGGCCGGTGGCGTCGTTCAGGGTGGAGGGCATGCCCACGCTGGAGTTCACCGCCGTGGCCACCCAGACCGCGCTGCCACCGCACCTGGCCCACACCGAAATGCCCCAGGTGGGCGACAGCATTGCGCTGGCGGTGCGTGATCTGGCCACCGGCCAGCGCGTGTTTTGCGCGCCGGGCTTGTCGCAGATTGGGGCCACCGAATTTGAGTGGATGCAAGAGGCCGATTGCCTGCTGCTGGACCCGTTCATGCCCGACCCCGACCACGCCGACGCGCCAGCCGATGGCGCCAGCGCGCCGCCGCCCTGGCTGGACATGCTGCGCAACCTGCCCGCCCGCCACAAAGTGCTGTTTGGCGACGCCCCCACCGAGGCCTTGCAGGCCGCCTGGGCCGCACGCGGCATCCAGCTCGCCTACGACGGCATGGAAATCGAGCTGTGACCGGCACTGTCCCCACGCCCGCCCCGGCCCCCGTCGGCACGCGGTGGGTGGGCGCTCTAACACACGCCAGCCCCAAAAATGGCTGCCGTGGCCCCGGGCAATCCGCAGGTTTGCAGCCAGCGCCGCAGCAGCTACAAACGCCGCTGCATGAATAACCCAACCACCCCACCCCGGCTGCAAGTTGAGACGCTCACCAAGCGTTATGGCGAGCGCGCCGCGCTCAATGCGCTGTCGTTCAGTTTGGCCCCGGGCTCGTTTGTTGCGCTGCTGGGGCCCAACGGCGCCGGCAAATCCACCTTGTTCCAGGTGCTCACGGGCTTGTTTGCGGCCGACTCTGGCGAGGTGCTGGTCGATGGCCAATCCATGCGCCGCAGCGCGGTGGCGGCGCTGCGCCACATCGGCGTGGTGTTCCAGCAGATGTCGCTCGATCTGGACTTGAGCGTGGAGCGCAACCTGCGCTTCCATGCTGACCTGCACGGCCTGCCGCGTGCGCTGGCCAGCGAGCGCATCGCCGCCGACAGCGCTGCCGCCGGCCTGAGCGCCGACCTGCAACGCCCGGTGCGCGAGCTCTCAGGCGGCAATCGCCGCAAGGTGGAGCTGGTGCGCGCACTGCTGCACCGGCCCGGCCTGGTGCTGATGGACGAGCCCACCGTGGGCCTGGACCCAAAATCCCGCCGCGACCTGCAACAAACCATTCAAAACGACGTCAAACAGCGCGCCAGCACCGTGCTGTGGGCCACCCATCTGGTTGAAGAAGCCGAAACCGCTGACCGCGTGCTGGTGCTCCACAAAGGCAAGTTACTGGCCGATGGCACGCCCGCCGAGGTGCGCAACGCGCTGGGTGGTGGCAGCCTTGAAGAAGCCTTCATCCGCGCCACCTCTTGACGCAGCCTACCGCCGCAGCGGCCTGTCCACCCTGCTTGTCCAACCGATCTGCCCTCACCCACCACCACACACCATGAACAGCGCAAAAAGTTTCACCCGCAACAGCGCCCTGGCCGCCGTGCTTGCCGGGTCCGCCGTGCTGGCCGTGTTCGCAGCCGTGCCCGCCCAGGCCCAGGGCCTGGTGTACGTGTCCAGTGAAAAAGACAACGCGCTGGCCATCGTGGATCTCAAAACCCTGGCCGTCGTGGGCAGCGTGGCCACCTGCAAGCGGCCCCGCCACATTCAGCGCACACCGGACGGCCGCCGCTTGCTAGTGGCCTGTGGCGACTCCCACGCGGCCGACATCATTGACCTGGCCACCGGCAAATCAGTGGGCCAGTTGCCCCTGGGCGACGACCCCGAGGCATTCGATTTGTCGCCCGACGGCAAAACCGTGTACGCCTCCAATGAAGACGAAGGCGCGTTGAGCTTTATTGACCTGGCCAGCGGCAAGCTGCTCAAGTCGGTGGAGGTGGGCAAAGAGCCCGAGGGCGTCAAGGTGTCGGCCGATGGCAAAACCGTGTGGGTGACCTCCGAGGCCGCCAGCCTGGTGCATGTGATCGACACGGCCACGGCCAAGGTGGTCAAAAACGTGAAAGTGGGCAAGCGCCCGCGGCGTTTTGCGCTCACGCCCGACGGCAAACAGCTGTGGGTCACCAACGAGCTGGGTGCCAGCGTCACCATCTTGTCCACCGTTGACTACAGCACGGTTGCCACGCTGGTCTTTGAGGTGAAGGGCGTGCGCGCGGCGGACATCACGCCCGTGGGCATCACCATCACCCGTGATGGCAAACGCGCCTTCGTGGCGCTGGGCCGCGCCAACCAGGTGGCTTTTGTGGACGTGGCCAGCCGCAAAGTCACCGACCTGGTGCTGGTGGGCAAACGCGCCTGGAACGTGGCACTCGACAAAGCCGAGGCGCGGCTGGTGGTCGTCAATGGCCTGAGCGACGACATCACCGTGGTCGACGTGGCCTCGGCCAAAGCGATCAAGAGCATCCCCGTGGGCCGCGTGCCCTACATGGCGCTGGTGATTGAATGAGACCGCGCCAGTTCTGCTTGGGTGTTAGCTTGACCACTGATTTGAGGCTTGCCCAACTCGGCGTGGCAATGGTGCTGGCGGGCCTGGCGGCCACCGGCGCCCAGGCCGCCACCTTCAAGGCCACGCTGATCGAGCGCGCCGACGACCCCCGGCTGGAGCGCAACCGCACCGAGCGCCCGGCGCTGGGCCACCCCGGCGGCACGCTGAGCGCGGCGCTGGCGCTGGCGCTCAAAGACAGCCAACTGGAGCTGGACGCGGCCGGCGCCACCGTCGCGCTCGACACCGTGCGTGTGGCCTCGGCCGCCGCCGCGCGCGAAGCGGCCGTCAAGGCTGAAAAATCAGGCGCCACCGCGCTGCTGGCCGATCTGCCCGCCGACTGGCTGCTGGGCGCCGCCGACGCCGTGAAATTGCCGCTGCTCAACCTGAGCGACGCCGCCGACCGCCTGCGCGAGCGTGATTGCCGGCCCCAGGTTTTGCACCTGCTGCCCAGCGAGCGCATGCGCGCCGACGCGCTGGCGCAAACCCTGGCCACGCGTCGCTGGCAGCAGGTGCTGTTGCTCACCGGCCCTTCTGAGGCCGACCGCGAGCGCGCCGCCACCGCCCAGGCCGCCATCAAGCGCTACGGCCTCAAGCTGGTGGCCAGCAAACCCTTCAAGCTGTCGGCCGACCCGCGTGAACGTGACCTGGCCAACCCGCTGCTGCTGACCGGTATTGCCAGCACGGCGGGCGGCTCAGCGGGCCAATACGACGTGGTGTGGGTGGTGGATGGCGACGGTGAATTTGCCCGCGCCCTGCCCTACCGCACCGCCTTGCCACGCCCGGTGGTGGGCGACGCCGGCCTGGTGGCGCTGGCCTGGGCCGCCAGCTTCGACCGCTTTGGCGCACCGCAGGTATCCCGCCGCTTTGCCAAGGCCGCAGGCCGCCCCATGGCCGCGCAAGACTGGGCCGCGTGGCTGGCCGGCAAGGCACTGGCCAGCGCCGCCGTGGCCGCGCCCAAAGGCCCGGCCGCCGCCTTCCAAAAAGCCTTGAACGAGGCCGAGCTGGATGGCTCCAAAGGCGTGACTATCAGCTTCCGGCCCTGGGACGGCCAACTGCGCCAGCCCGTGCTGCTGAGCGACGGCCAAAGCGTGGTGACTACTGCGCCGGTGGACGGCATCCTGCACCCCAAAAACGCGTTGGATACCCTGGGCGCCGACGCGCCAGAAAAACTGTGCAAATCAAGATGATTCGACATGCGTTTCAGGCGCTGCGCGCCATCGTGATGCGCGAACTTATGAAGTTCGTGCGCCAGTACGGCCGGCTGGTCTCGGCCCTGGTGCGCCCGCTGCTGTGGCTGGCGGTGTTTGCGGCGGGGTTCCGCAATGTGTTTGGCGTGGCCATCGTCGAGCCCTACGACACCTATATTCCTTATGACGTTTACATCGCGCCCGGCCTGGTCGGCATGGTGCTGCTGTTCAACGGCATGCAGTCCAGTTTGGCGATGGTTTACGACCGCGAGATGGGCTTGATGCGGCTGCTGCTGACGGCGCCCTTGCCTCGCTGGTGGATCTTGTTCTCCAAGCTCACGGCCACCGCCGTGCTGTCACTGGTCCAGGCCGCCGCGTTTGTGATCGTGGCGCGCTTGCTGGGCACCGAGCTGCCGTTTTGGGGGCCACAAACACCCAGGGTGCTGGCGGCGGCGGTGGCCTCGGCGCTGATGCTGGGCTCGGTGGGCTTGCTGCTGTCGGTGCACATCAAGCAGCTTGAAAACTTTGCCGGCACCATGAACTTCGTGATCTTTCCGATGTACTTCATGTCCACCGCGCTGTACCCGCTCTGGAAGCTCGAAGAATCGGGCGCCGCCTGGGTGTTCCAGATCGCCCGCTTCAACCCCTTCACCCATGCCGTTGAATGGATGCGCTTTGCGCTGTATGGCAAAGACGCGGGTGTGTCGCCCTACATCGTGCTGGGCACCTTGGCGCTGTGTTTTGCGCTGGCCGCCTGGGGCTACGACCCGCAGCGCGGCTTTGGGCAACTGGCCAAGCGGGGTGGGCCGGCATGAACACGCAGCTCGCCCATCAGCATGCCCATCCACACACCCACGCCGGCATCGAGCCGATCTGGCTGGAATGGCTCACGCTGGGGGGCATGCTGGGCTTTGGCGGTTGGCTGCTGGGCGTGCGCGGCGTTTGGGCGCTGCTGCTAACGAGTGATCCGACAGGGCTGACGCTGGTGATCATCGTCGTGTTCGTGGCGTCCACCCTGTGGTGCGGCGCACGCAGCCGTGAGCTGCAGGTGCAACGCCGCCTGCTGCAGGATTTGCGCGCGGGCCGGGGCCGCAGCGGCTGGGCTGCGGAGTATTTGGCCGCGCTGGGCCACTTTGGCGGCCCGCGACCGCGCGACGACAACGCGCCGCTCGATCTGCTGGTTGAACAAGCCCAGGGCCCGCACCACACCGCCTGGTGGGTCAACGGCATCCAGCTCAAGCTGGGCTTGCTGGGCAAGGTGATCGGCTTCTCGGTGCTGGCGCTGCAAATCGGCAACATCCAGAGCTTTGACGCCTCGCAGTCGCAAGACCTGCTCAAGAGCTTGACCTCGGGCCTGGGGATTGCGCTGCTCACCACCATGGTGGGCCTGGTGGGCAACATCTTGCTGGGCTTGCAGCTCACCCGCCTGGACCGTTATGCCGACCAACTGGTGGCTGATTGCCAACGCGCTGGACTGCTGGCCGCCCCCGAGACGCCTGCGGCGTCGCCCCCCGGCCACTGACCCCCATGCGCAGCCGCCGCCGCACCCGGGAAGCCGAGGTCGATCCGTTCTACGACATGTTGTTCAACATGCTGATCGCCTTCGTTTTTTGTTTCATCATCGCCATGCTGGCGATGAACCCGAAGGCGCTGAAAGCGGGCGACATTCCGTCCAAGGCCGAGTTCATCATCACCCTGGCCTGGCCCGACATGAACCCCGATGACATCGATTTGTGGGTGCAAGACCCCGGCGGCAACCTGGTGTGGTTTCGGGCCCGCGAGGCCGGCCTGATGCACCTGGACCGCGACGACCGCGGCCTGGCCAATGACTCGATCGTGGTGAACGGCAAAAGCGTCATCAACCCGATCAACCAGGAGGTGGTGACGCTGCGTGGCATTGCCCCGGGCGAGTACACCGTCAACGCCCATTACTACGACTCAAAAGATGGCAAACCGGTGGATGTGACCGTGTCCATTTTGAAAGTGAACCCGCGCGCCGAGGTGGTGTTTTACGGCCAGCTCACGCTGGCCAAAAAAGGCGACGAGGCCACCGCCGCGCGCTTCACCGTGCTGCCCGATGGCAGCGTGAGCAACATCAATACGCTGCCCAAGGCGCTGATGCAAAGGATCTGAAATTTCATGTCGCTCGCTTTGACTCTGAGCTTTGCCGCGCTGGTGCTGCTGTGCACCTTGGCGCTGTTGTGGTCACGCTGGCCCAACTGGCTGAAGGGCCTGCTGGTGCTGGGCGTCACCATGCTCTATTTTTGGGGCGATGACGTGGCCCACAACCTGTCGGGCTGGCCCACGCCCGACGCCCTGCCCGAGCGCTTTGCGCTGCTGGCGGTGGTGATCGAGGAGCCCACCAACAAGACCGCAGGCGCCTTGTATGTGTGGGTCAACGCCATCGACAAAGGCAGGCCCGTGGCCCAGCCGCGAGCCTACAAGCTGCCCTACACCAAGGATCTGCACGCGCTGCTGAACGAGGGCATGAAAAAGGCCCGCCAAGGCGTCAGCCAGATGGGCAGCGCCACGCCCAAACAAGGCAAAAAGGGTCTGGGCTGGTTGCGACCGGGCAGCGACGAGCAAGAAGTGAAAATCCGCGACCTGCCCGCGCCGCAGCTGCCTGAAAAATGACGCCCGCCTTGCCTGTTGAACGTTGCGCGGCCGTGCTCGCGGCCGGCCTGGGCACCGTGGGTGCGCTGATGCTCGCCGCCTGCTCTGGCCCGCCGCCAAGCCTGTCGTACTTTCCACTGGAGGCCGGCCACCGCTGGGTGTATGACCAGACCAGCGAGTGGGAAAACAACGCGGTGGATCACGAACCGCTGGAGTTGGTCACGCTGGGTGAAAAAACAATGGCCGCCGGTGGCCGCGCCTGGCAACGCCGCAGCGACAGCGGCGTGGATTACTGGCTGCGTGCCGACGACACCGGCGTCTTTCGTGTGGCCGTCAAAACCGATCTTGAAGAAGATCCCACGCCTGACAAAACGCCGCGCTACGTGCTGAAAATGCCGCTGACTGTCGGCACCACCTGGCAGGCGTTCACCACCACCTACCTGATGCGCCGCAATGCCGACTTTCCACCCGAAATACGCCACACCCACAAGCCCGTGCCCATGTCCTACCGCATCGAGGCGCTGGGCGAAAAAGTGAGCACCCGCGCCGGCAGTTTTGCCGACTGCCTGCGAGTGCGCGGCGACGCGGTGCTCAAATTGTTTGTCGACCCGGTGCTGGGCACACGCGACATGCCCATCACCACCACCGAGTGGTATTGCAAGGGCGTGGGCTTGGTCAAGCTTGAGCGCTCGGAGCCCGCCAAGTCCACCTTCTTGATGGGTGGCACCCTGACTTTGGAGTTGATTGAATGGCAATGAATTTCCGTGCTCGTCGTCCAGCGGTGGATCAAAAACTCAAAACGCCCAAGCCCCAAGTAGACGGGCGCCGCCGCCAGCTCATGGGCTTGCTGTCCGCGTTGGCGCTGGGCCCCGCATGGGGTGCCGCGCTGGCACAAGCGCCGCAAAAGTTCCCGACCCGGCCGATCAACCTGTGGCTGCCCTGGCCGGCCGGAGGCGCCACCGACCTGACGTTTCGGGTGCTGGCCGAGGCGGCATCCCGCCAGCTGGGTCAAAAAATACTGGTGCAAAACCGCAGCGGCGCGGGCGGCACGCTGGCCATGCCGGTGCTGCAACAGGCCGCGCCCGACGGCTATACGCTGGCGCAAATGCCGCAAACCGTGCTGCGTGCGCCCTGGACACGCAAGGTGCTGTGGGACCCGATCCGCGACACAACGCCCATCATCCAGCTCTCGGGCGTGACCTTTGGCATCGTCGTGCCGGCGGCCAGCAACTTCCGCACCCTTGACGACCTGTTTGCCTTTGCCCGCGCCCACCCCAACACCTTGAGCATTGCCACCAACGGCGCGGGCACCACGCCGCACGTGGTGATCGACGAGCTGTTTGGCAAGCGCCGCCTGAGCTACATCCACGTGCCCTACAAAGGCACGGCCGAACAGATGATCGCGGTGTCGAGTGGCCAGGTGATGGTGGGCGTCAACTCCAACGGCTTTGCCCCGTTTGTGGATTCAGGCCGGCTGCGGCTGATGGTGACTTTTGGCGAGCACCGCACCAAGCGCTGGCCCACGGTGCCCACGCTCAAAGAGCTGGGCCACGGCATCGTGGCCAGTTCACCGTACGGCATTGCCGGGCCGGCCGGCATCCCGCCGGCCATCGTGCAAATCCTGCATGACGCCTTCAAGGCCGCCATGAACGACCCCGAGCACCTGGCCGAACTGGCGCTCTACGACCAGGAGATCGCCTACCTGGGGCCTGAGGATTACGGCCGCGCGCTGCGTGCGGGCTACGAAGCCGAGCGCCACGTGGTGGAGCGCCTGGGCCTGGCCCAGGCGCCCGACGCGGCGGCCCCGGCGCGCTGAACGTTTTACCGCAAACGCTCAGCACACAACGCCAGTGCACCGTGCGCGCTAGCTGCCAAATCCGTAGCGCAGCCCCACCCAAAACGTGCGTGGCGCGCCTGGTGCGTAAAACGTTGATTTGACCAAGGGGCGGTCGCCGTTGGCGTCGGCCGCAAAAGGCCGCGCCACGAAGTTGCCCTTGGCGTCAAAGCCCGTGGACCCCAGTTGCGCGGCGCTGCTGTACTGGTGGTTTAAGACGTTGTTGACCTGCGCGAACACCGTCAAGCCCTTGGCCGGGCGCCAGTCGCCGTTCAGGTTGAGCACCGCGTAACCGGCGCTGCGCCCAGCGCCCAGGTAGTAGGTGCCATCGGGCTGGTGTGCGTTGTTTTCGTTGCCGCGCGCGAACGAGGCACCCACTGCGGTCACGTCGGCGCCCGCCGAGAATGCCGCGCCCAGCGGCAGGTCGGCAAACAGCTTGAGCAAATGGCGCGGGATCAGCGGGATGCGGTTGCCGGCCTGCACCTCTATGTTGCCGTGGACGCCCGGAAAACCCGCCTGTGCGGCGTCGTTGCTGCTGTTGCCGGCACCGCCCAGCAACTCGGCCGTGCGGTAGGTGGCGTCGAGATAGGTGTAATTGGCCCCGACGCTGCCGCCGGCCAACGCAGTGGAGAACCCGGCCTCCAGGCCTTGCCGGCGGGTTTTGCCAAAGTTCTTGAAGTAGCCAAAACCGGCGGCGTTGTCGGCCACAAACAAGATGTCGTCCTGGTTGCCGGCGCGGAACACACCCACGTTCCAACGGTTGCCGCCAGCCCCGGCGCCACGCAGCCCGGCTTCAACGGTTGTGGTGACCACCTGCTTGAGCGGCGGATCGCCCGCCATGGCGTTGGGCAACTTGCAGGGCTTGGCCGGGTCGGCACAGCCCAGTTCAACCGCAGACGGCGCCCGGCTGCCCTGGTTGAGGCCGGCGTAGGCCGTCAGGTTTTTGTTGGCGGCGAAGGTCAGGCCTAGCGCCGGGTTGAAGCGGCTGAAACCATGATCGCCGTCCAGCGAACCGGCGCCACCACCAGGCGTGATGGCGTCGCGGTTTTTCACCGTCGTGCGGTTGTAGCGGCCGGCCAGCGTCAGGTGGGTTTGTGGGTTCAGGGCCAACAGGTCGCTGGCGAAGACGCTCCACGTGCGGGTATGTGCGGCCAAATCCACGCGTGTGTCGTAGGGTTCGCCGTCAATATTGCCGCCCGTCACGCCGTCACCAAAAGCCCCCACACCGGTGATGCTGCGGTCAGCGTTGAGGTAGCCCAGCTCCGAGCCTTGGGTGAAGCTCACGCGGCTGATGTCCAACGCCGCGCCGGCCACAAACTGGTGGCCAAGCCCCGCCAGCCTGCCCTGCCAGTTGAGTTGGCCCGACAGGCCGTAGTTGCTTTGCTCGGTGTGATTCTGGTTGATCAGGCCGTTGCAAACCACCCCGGGCTGATCAACCAGCAAGGCCTGGGCCTGGCAGCGCCACTTTGGAAAGGGCGTATTGGCCGCACTCGCGCCCGTGCTCGGAACACCGCTAAAGCCCGCCGTTTTCAGCGCGGCCTGCTCGGCCTCGTCAGGCTGGTAGACCGCCTGATCCAGCGAGGCCTCGTTGAGATCACCCATGACAAGGGCCGTGGTGATGCGCCGCCAGTACACGGTGCCCGACATCGACAGCGCATCGCTCAGCTGCTGCGTGGCGGCCAGGTTCAGCAACAGCGAGCGGTTTTTGGTGGTGTCGGGTTTGGTGTAAACGCTGCCGTAATCGGCCGCGAGCAGGCGCTGCTCTTGCAGGCCGTTGCCGTTGAGGCGGTTGTCGGCCAGCGCTGCGGTGAGCGTGGCGCGGGTGTCGCCCGAGGCCAGCCCCAACTTGCCAAAAAGCTGGCTCACGTCGCTGGGTGAATTACTGCGCCAGCCTTGTTCATGAAACCGGTTGCCGGTGACAAACCAGTGCAGGCTGTCCTGGCCACCACCGGTCTCAAATTCGACGGCCGCGCGCTGGTGCGCGCCGGCCAGCACCTGCACCGAGCTGCCGGGGTTTTTCAGCCCGTCCTTGGTCTGGATGGCCAGCGCGCCGCCCAGGGTGTTGAGGCCAAACAACGGGTTGGAGCCCGGCATCAGCGCGATCGACGAGATCGCCGACTTGGGGATCAAGTCCCAGCTCACCACGTCGCCAAAAGGCTGGTTCAGCCGAACGCCGTCCACATAAACCGACAAGCCTTGCGCCGTGCCCAGCAAGGGCGACGCGCTGAAGCCGCGAAAGTTGACATCCGGCTGGAACGGGTTGTTCTGCACCTCGTTGATGTGCACGCCGCCCAGCTTGCGGTTCATGAAGCCGGTAAGGTCAACCGCGTGGCTGCGCTCCAGATCAGCCGCGCGCGCCGTTTGCACGTTGGCGGGGAACTGATCCCGAGGCACGTCCAGGCCGGGCAAGGGCGTGACGCCCACCACGTCCACCCGCTGCGGCGCGGTTTGCGCCAAGGCGCCGGCGGCGAGCAACAAATGCAACACGGCCAGGGCGGCCGCGCGGTGCTTGAAACAGGGCTTGAATCGGGCACAACGGGTCACAGTGTCTCCAGGGTGTTTTGGTTTTGACCAACACATCTACTGTGAGCAAGGAACGGCCCGACCTGGCCGGGAGTTCTTCCCGATCAAGGCCCCAATAACTGGTGCTCTTGCGCATAGCGCAACAAGTCGATGGCCGAGCCCAGGCCCAGGCGTTGCCGGATCTGGGTTTGGTGGTTGGACACCGTTTTGCTGCTGATGTGCAGTTGCTCGGCAATCTGATCCAGCGTGAGGCCACGCGCCAGGCCCCGCAGCACCTCAAATTCACGGCTGGAGAGCGCCTGGTGCGGCGGCCCGGCGCTGGGCGCCAACGCGGCGTGGGTGATGTCGGGCGACAGCACACCGGTCTCTCCGCGCGCCACCCGCCGCACGGCCTGCACCAGCAGCGCGGGCTCGCTGCTTTTGGTGATGAAACCGGCCGCGCCGGCCTTCAGTGCCTGGGCCACCATGGCCGGGCTGTCATGCATGGAAAACACCAGCACGGCCAAACCTGGCCAGCGCTGGTGCGCCCGGCGTAGCAAATCAAGCCCGCCGCGCCCGGGCATCGACAGATCAAGCACGAGCACCTCGACCGCGCCCACGGGCCCGGCCATCAAGGCAGCGTACGCAGCATCGGCGTGGGCGCACTCTGCTACCACTTGCAGGTCACCCTCGTCGGCCAGCAGGCGCTTGTAGCCGGTGCGCACCACCGCGTGGTCGTCTACCAGCATCACCCGCACGGGGCCGTTTTTCAGGAGGGTGGTCATGGTTCGGGTGCTTCAGGTTGCGGCTTGCTGCCGGGTGCGGGCGGCAACAAAAATTGGGTGTCGAAGCGCGCCGACAAACTCAAACCCCGGCCCCGCTGGCCCGCGCCGAAACGCAGCTCGCTGCCCTGGGCCCACACCCGATCCTGGATGCCCGTCAAGCCGTTGCCACGCTGTTGCACGCCCGGCGAGGCCGGCAGGCCCTGGCCATCGTCAGTCACCGACCACTCAATCTGCAGCGCCGCGCCAGCGGTTTGCGCACCCCGGCACACCAGCCGCAAGGTGGTTTGATGGGCCTGGGCGTGGCGCGCCACGTTGGTCAGCGCCTCTTGGCTGATGCGGTACAGCGTGAGCGCCAGCGCCTGCGGCAGGCAGAGTTGCTGAGCCCTGTCGTCGTCGGGCCAGGTGACGAAAGCGCGGCCTAGCGCGGCATCGTCGGCCCATTCAAGCACAAGCTGATAACGCGTTATGTCAGCGGACGCCGGAGCTTGCCACGCACCCACCAAGGCGTGCAACAAACTGGCCAGCCGCGCCAGGCTCTGGCCGCCAGCGTTTGAGTCGTCGGCCACGCCAAAAGGCTGCAGGCGCACCAGCAGCGCGCGGATGTCTTGCTGGATCAGCCCGCATTGGCTGGCCATGCCGGCCACCACCAACGCCGCCTCGGGTTGATCAACCAGACGGCGCGCCAACCAGGCCGCATCAACCCGCAAACCGGTGAGGCGCTGGCCAAATTCATCGTGCAGCTCACGCGCCAGTCGCGCGCGTTCGTCGTCTTGCAGGCTCAGCACCTGTTGGCTGAGCAGGCGGCGCCGGGCGTGGGCGTCGGCCAGGTCGCTGTCAAGCCGGCGCAACGCCGTGGCAATGGCCTCCAACTCATGGATTGGCATGGTGGGCAAGTTTTGCACCGCCCGCACGTCGTGGCCGGGGATGCCGCTGATGGCGGCCAGCAGGCGGCCGAGTGGCGACAAAGCGAGGCGCACGTTCCAGCGCATGACCCACAACAGCCCGACGATGCCGGCCAAAAGCAGCGCCAAAGTCCCCAGCAGGTTGCTCATGGCCTCGCGACGCTCGCTCTCATGCGAGGCGGACAAGGTCACCGTCCAGGGCTGGCCCACGGGCCGCATCAGCCGCCACGACACATGGCGGGTGTCGGGGGCGGAGAACCAACGCTGGTGCATGGCCAACAACCAACGCATTGGCGGCGCGGTGGGCGCGGGCTGCGGCGGGGCTAGCAATATGCGCCCATCGCTGGCCTCCACGAGCAGGAGCAAATGGCGCGGTGGGTGCTCGGCGGCCAGCGTGCCCAAGGTGCTCAGGGCCGCCAGGGCGGTGGTGTCGTCGGACTGGGCCAACTCGCCCAACCCGGCCACCATGCCCGCCAAGGTGAGTGCCGCGTCCACCTCGTCGTCCATGTCATGGCCCATGCGCGCCAGGCCCAGCACCAGCACCAGCAGCAGCACCGCCAGCGCCACCACGCCGGCGCGCCGCATCACGAGCCGAGGCAGATCCAGCGGCATGTGTTGGGCAACGGGCGGGGCGGGGTCAGTCATGGTGCGCATTAGACAAAAAGCCAGCGTCGCATGAAAAAAGCCCTGCCAGGCAGGGCTTGAATCAGGCCGGCAACGGCCCGCAGGCCACGGCATCAAGCCACTTTTCGGTAGGCCAGGCACCAGCCCGCCGCAGCAATATGCTTGCGGCCAAACATCGAGCAACCCGCCCAGGCGTCGCCTGAGGATCCCTGCCAGAACTGGCAGTTGCCGCACGCTTGCTCGGCTTGGTGGCTGGCGTATTTTTTGCCGTCGATCTTGCTGCTGTCGTGCTTGTAGCCCAGGGCCGTGGCCGCCTCATCGGCTTCATCGACCTTGGTTTGAGCTTGTGCGGCGCCGGCCGACAGCAGGCCGCCAGTGGCCAGCACGCGCATCAAAAACACGCGGCGGGGTTGGGGAGTGGACATGGTGTTGCGCTCCTTTTCTCTGTAAAAAAGCCACCTCGCGGTGGCTCCTGGGCAAACGCCGAGCCTGAACCTGGGCACCGCCACCGCCAAATTGCGGCCATGGCGGCGGACTGGGATCAAGCGTCGGTTGCTACGCTCACCTCAAGCGTTATGGGCAAATTACTTGGGGATCTTGAAAACCCACATCGAGCCACCTTGCTCCAGGAAGTTGACCTTCTTGGCGACGTCGCCGCCCCACAAAGGCACCGCGCCACCCCAACCCGAGGCCACGCCCACGAACTGCTCACCCCCTTCGCTCCAGGTGATGGGGGGCGCCACGATGCCCGAGCCGGTCTGGAACTTCCAGAGGATCTTGCCGGTCTTGGCGTCTGCGGCTTGCAGGTAGCCCTCAGGCGTGCCCCAGAACACCAGGTTGCCGCCGGTGGTCAGCACACCGCCCCACAGCGGCGCGTTGTTGGTGGCTTCCCAAACGATCTTGCCGGTCTTCGGGTCCATCGCGCGCAAGGCGCCGATGGGGCCGTCCGACAGGGTCTTGATCGTGAAGCCGGCGCCCATGTAGGCGGCACCCTTTTTGTAGGTGACGGGCTCGTTCCAGATCTCCATGCCCCATTCATTGGCCGGCACGTAGAACAACTTGGTGTCGGGTGAATAGGCCATCGGCATCTGGTTTTTGCCACCCAGGAACGACGGCGCGGCAAACACCACGTTGCCCTTTTTGCCATCGGCGCCGGCGGTGGGGTCACCCGGGCGGTTTTCAGGCACGAAGTTCGGCCGGCCGGTCTTCAGGTCGATGCCAGTGGCCCAGGTGATCTTCTTGACAAACGGAAAGGCGTTGACCAGGGCGCCGGTGCGGGCGTCGTTGACGTAGAAGAAGCCGTTGCGATCGGCCTTGCCGCCCAGGATGCGGCCGCCCTCGTCGTAGGTGACGAACTCGTTGACGCCGTCATAGTCCCATCCGTCGTTGGGCGTGCTCTGGTAGTGCCAGACGATCTGGCCGGTCTTGACATCGATGGCCACGGTCGAGCAGGAGAACAGGTTGTCGCCCTTGCGCAAATGGCTGTTCCAGGGCGACGGGTTGCCGGTGCCAAAGTAGGCCAGTCCCGTCTTGGCGTTGTAGCTGCCGCCCAGCCAAGTGGCCGCGCCGCCGTTTTTGTACAGGTCGCCCGGCCAGGTTTTGCCGGTGGTGCCCGAGATGCCGATCTCGGTCTTGTTGCCGTCCTTGTCCCACTTGTAGCCCATGTGGCCTTCAACCGTGGGGCGCATCCAGACCATCTTGCCGGTCTTGGGGTCACGCGCTTCAACGCGGCCGTCCACGCCAAACTCACCGCCAGACACGCCCGTCAGCAGCAAGCCATTGGCGATCAGCGGTGCGGCGCTGGCCGAGTAACCGGCAGCGTAGTCGTCGATCTTTTCTTTCCAGACCACCTCGCCGGTGTCCTGGTTCAGGGCCACCAGTTGGGCGTCAAGTGTGGCGAAGATCACCAGGTTGTCGTAGAGCGCGGCACCGCGGTTGACCACGTCACAGCAGGGCATGATGCCGTCGGGCAAGCGGTGCTCGTACTTCCAGAGCTTGGTGCCGGTCTTGGCGTCCAGCGCGTAAATGCGCGAGTACGACCCGGTGACGAACATCTTGCCGTTGTGGATGACGGGCTGGCTCTCTTGCCCACGTTGCTTTTCACCGCCAAACGAAAACGACCACACCGGCAGCAACTTGGCCACGTTGCCGGTGTTGACGGTCTTGAGTGGCGAGTAGCGCTGGCCCTGGGTGCCAATGCCCCAGCTCAAAATATCACCGGTGGACTTGGCGTCGTTTTCGATCATCTGATCGGTGACAACGGCGTGCGCGGCCATGGATGCGCAGCCAAGGGACACGAGCAGGCTCAGAAGTTTCATTTTCATGGTGGGGTCTCCTACGGATCATCGGGTTGTCACACCGGGATACACAGCCCGGTGCTTCAGGTTCTATTTACGGCACAAAGCGTGCCATCGTCACGGCGCTTGACCAGGGCTTTGTTTTGAGGGTAAGCCCCTGGCGGTTTGCTCCAGCTTTGCACAACGCGGCACAAGGCCGGCGCCACGCGCGGGCTCAGGGTGTCTTGCGCCGTTGCAGCACTGCACGTTCATAACGCGGAAACAGATGGGCCACGTTGCGCGTGTACTCAGTCGGCCAGGCGGCCCAACGCGCAAAAGGCTCGGGCGGCGTGGCGCGCAACACCTCGTTCATCTCCCAGCCCAAGGAGGCCGAGCGCGCGAAGCTGGTGTCCAACCACTGCAGGTAGGCGCGGGTTTGTTGCAGGCCGATCAGGCCCACGTGCACCGGGCCATGGCTGGGCACCACGGTGGCTTGCGGCCACCCGGCGAGCCCGGCCAACAAGTCCAGTGAGCGCAGCCAGGCTTGGGGCTCGGCATGCGGCGTGGTGGGCACGCGCTCGTTGAACACCAGCCCGCCCACAAAAATCACGCCGCTGCGTTTGTCGGTTAGCACCAGGTCGCTGTCGGTGTGACCCTTGAGCTCACGCAACTCAAACTCGCGCTGTCCAATGCGCAAGGGGCCGGCGCCTATGGTTTGCGCGGGTTGGCGCGCCTCGGTGCCCTTCATCCAGTCGCCGCACAGCCGGTACAGGTTGTCCTCATACGACTTGGCCTCGCGCATCATGCCCGCGCGCGTGCTGGCGGTGGCCGTCATGGGCACGTCGGCGAAAGCCTGGTTGCCCATGAAGTAATCGGGGTGCAGGTTGAGGTGGATCACCTGCACCACCGGCTCGCGGGTGGTACGGGCAATCAGCGCGCGCAACTGCTCGCCATATCGGCGGCTCACGCCCGTGTTGATCACCAGCACGCCAGCGCCTGTGGTGATGAACGCGGTGTTGATGATGTTGCAGCCATTGGCCACGCTGAAATCGGCGTTGGCGCCTTCCACCACGTACACGCCATCGGCCAGCGCCCGGGCCTTCAGGCCGTAGTCGAGCGTGGCCACGTTGACCACGGGCGGGGTGGGTGGCGGCGTGGGTGGCGGCGTGGGCGAAAGTGCCGGCTGGGCCCACAGCAATTCGGGTGGCGTCAGCAAGGTGCCCAGGATCAACACCAGGGCGGGCACAGTGAACAGCATCACTTGGCGCATTCAGTCCACCCGGCTGTCGATGCGGTTGCCGTTGTTGTCGACACCCACGATGCGCAGCGGGCCAGGCGGCGCTTTGACAAAGTCAAACGAAAACACGGGGTTTTCACTGATCGGCTCAAAGGTTTGCAGGCGCAACAGCTCGTGGTCGGCGCCATCACGCACCACCAGCTTGCTGACAAAAAACGCCGGGATACCGTTCACCAGGCCGGTGTCCATGGGGTGCATGATGCGCAGCCGCAATCGCGCCGCGCCGCTGGCGGCGGGGTTGGCGGCGGGGTTGGCGGTGCTGTCGCCACCCGCCGGGCTGGACGCAAATACGCGCCCGCTCACCTGCCCCAGGGTTTGGGTCCAGCTGCCATCCGCCCGCGAGCCACCCGCCACCGTGCAGCCCCCACCCGCTGAATCAACCAGGGTGCCGCCGACATGCCAAACCCCATCAGCGGTGAGCGCCAAGGCCCGCACCGGTGAGGCCTGTTCCAGCTTGAAGCGAAAGCTCACCGCCGGCAGGGCCAACAGGGGCTGCAACTCCAGCACCTTGCGGATCGGGTTGCGATCCACCAGCACGATGAGGCGCTGCACGTCGGGCAGATCAACGGCCACGGTGATGGGCACGTTCATGGGATCTTCGGCAAAGGCCGGACCCAACACGCGCACGCGGGAATCAAACACCGTGCGGGCGTTGGCACCCAAAAACTCACGGCGCAGGTCGGGCCACTGGAAGGATTGAAACGGGTCGCCGTCAAAGCTGGGTGGCGCCGCGCTGGCCGCGCTGGCCGCGTCGGTTGCGACGCTGGTCGCGGCGCTCACCCCGCCCTGCATCAGGCCGAGGCCGGCCACCATGCCGGCCACCCCACGCATCAGAAAGCGACGCTGGTTCATGCCCTCACCAACGGTGCTGCCAGCGCAGCGACGCGAGGCCACTGCGCGGCGCGCCGGGCTCGTAGAAGCGGCTGTTGCCGTCGTTGACGATCACACTGCCCACGTAGGCGCGGTCAAACAGGTTGTCGATGCGAACCAGGGCCTCGATGGCGTCCACCGCGCCCAAGGGCAGGCTGGCGCTCCAGCGCAGATTGGCCAGCGCATAACCCGAAGCAAACGCGGTATTGGTGTCATTGGCCATTGTCCGCGCCATGGCCCGCCACTCCAGTGCCAGCTCACCTGGCAGCACGCCCGGGCGCCAGGCGGCCTCGGCCCATCCCGTGGCCCGCTGGGTGCCAGCGATGCGGTTGCCGGCCAGCACGGTGGCGGCATTGACCGGCGGCTTGGTGTTCGGCGTGCAAGGGGTGCCGAGGCATGTCTGGAAATCGTCGGCATAAGCCGCGTGCAACACGCTGAGCGAGGCCTGCAGGCGCAGCGCGGCGCTGGCGCGCCACAAGCCCGACAGCTCGGCGCCATAGCGCTGGGTGCGGCCCACGTTTTGGTAAATCGAACGCCCGCCGGTATTGGACAGCACGCCGATCTCGTTCTCGGTGTCGGCCCTGAACAGGGTGGCGTCCAGTGCCAGATCGGCCCGGCGCCACTTGGCGCCCAGCTCGAACTGGCGGCTGGTCTGGCCCTTCAAATCGGCGTTGAAGCCGCCCGCCGCCGTGCTGCTGTAGGCCAGTTCACCCAGCGTGGGCGATTCAAACCCACGCGCCGCGCTGGCGTGGATCGCCCAGTCGGGTGCCGGCGACCAGCGCAGGCCCAGTACCGGGTTCAGGTAGTTGAAGGTCAGGCTGCCTGAATCGTCCGGATTGGCCACCGTGAATGGCTGTGGAAAGTGATCCTGCGTGCGCATGGCCACCCGGCCGCCGCGCATGCCGCCAGTCAAATCCCAATCGGCTGCCAGCGGGGTGCGGGCCTGCACAAAGGCCTCGTTGGTGGTGGCGCGGTTGGTTTCGTCGCGCCGCAGCTTGCCGGTCACGCCCAGCGTGGTGCCGACAAAGTTCTCGTAGCCCTGGCGGTTGTCTTCGAGCGATTCGACATTGAGGCCGGCCACCACATCCGTATCGCCCAGACGCCAGGTGAGTTTGCCCTCGACGCCGCTGTAAGCACGGTCGAAGTCAACCACACCGCCGCCACTCTTGGCATTGGTTTGTGCGCCCACGGTGATCGACTGCCATTGGGTGACGCCGCGTGAGCCGGCGTAGGCGGTGAACGAGCTTTCACGCAGCGCGGCGTCCTCGGCAAAACGATGCTTCCAGTTGACGCCCAACTGGGTTTGGCGGATGGTCTTGCGCGTATCAAACAACGTAGCTTCCGGCGTGGTCTGGTGTGCATTGGCGGCAAACTGCGCGGCGGTCAGGCCCAGCGGATCTTGGGCTTGCTGGTTGTGATCCGACACCAGCACCGTCACCGTGTCAGCGTCGCCGCGCCAGCCCAGGCGTGCGTTGCCGAGCGTGCGGTGGGCGGCGCTTTGCGGGCGGAAACCGTCAACGTTCAGGTCGGTGTAACTGCCCCGGAAATCGAACCCAGCGCTCAAGGGCGTGGCCACCGTGACGCGCTCTTGCCGCAAGCCAAAACTGCCCACATCCAGCGACAGCTCGGTTTGCGCCTGTGTGACGGGCGCCGAAAACGCCGCAATCACGCCACCAGAGCTGTTGCCATACAGCACCGAAAACGGCCCGCGCAACACCTCGATGCGCTGAGCCCCGGCCAAGTCGAAGTGCGCCACCTGGCCTTGCCCATCCGGCATCGTGGCGGGGATGCCGTCAGCGTACAAACGCAGGCCGCGCACGCCAAACGCGGCCCGGGCACCAAAACCCCGCGAGCTGATCTGCAAGTCTTGGGCGTAGTTGTTGCGGTTGTTGACCACCAGGCCTGGCACCTGCGCCAGCACTTCGGACAGGTTGATCATCGGACCCGCATCGCGCAGCGCCGACGCGTCAATGGCCGTGATGGCAAATGGCGCATCCAGCACCCGCTGGGCCCGTGCAGAGCCAGTAACAAGCACCTGGCCGCGCTCGTCCTGGGTCTGGGCCTGGGCCCATGAACAAGTGGGCGACGACGCCAAAAAACAAGCGCACATCAAGGCAGAACGCGAAAATGGCAAAGATTTCATGGTTTCCGAGGAGCGGAGCAGGGGCCAAGCGTCAGATGATGGCCGCCTGGCCTTGACAAGGGGATGGACAGCACCTGACTGTCCATGAAAGACCACTATCAGACCGTTTGCCTGTCTCATTTTCTAGCCCACGTTTTCCCCAGAGTTGCTTCAAATCGGATCAATGTTTTTTTCATTTGGTATCGTCGAGACAAACAGCGCAAGCCGCTGCAGAGACGAAAAAAATGATATTTACACTGACGCCAACCTCGCACAGCCACAGCGCAGAGGAAACCACAGCATGACGCGGGTGTATCTTGTGGACGACCAACTTTTGCTGCGCGACGGGCTCCACGCCTTGCTTGAGACTGCCGGGCACCAGGTGGTTGGCGAGTGCTGTGACCCCACCCAAGCCGTTGTTGAATCACAACAGCAACACGCCCAAGTCATGCTGCTGGATCTGGGCCTGGGTGAAAGATCGGGCTTTGAAGTGCTGCAAGAACTCAAGCGCCGTGATTCGCCCGTCAAGGCCATCGTGCTGACCATGTCGTCGCAACCCCGGCATGTGGCCGAGTCAGTGAGGCTGGGCGCGGCAGGCTACGTTCTCAAGGATTCAGGCGCGGCCGAACTGCTGCTGGCCATTGACACGGTGTCCAGTGGGCGCCGTTTTTTCGGCCCCCAGGTGGCCGATCTGGCGTTGCAGGCACTGACCAGCGACGCCCCCGCCGACCCCTTCGCCATCCTCTCGCCACGGGATCGGCAGATCGTCACCATGGTGGTCAACGGCCTCAGCAGCGCGGCCATAGGCGGTCAGCTGCATTTGTCTCCCAAGACCGTCGACACCTACCGCAGCCGCATCATGGCCAAGCTGGGCGTGGCCGGCGTGACATCGCTGGTGCGGTTGGCCGTGCGTGAAGGCTTGGTCGAAAAGTAAGTGCGCACCATGCTGTGCCAGCGCAGCATGGTGCGGCCTTGAGCCACGCGCGCGCTACAGGGCGCAACTGCGAAAACCCGCAAACAAGACATCGGTGCCCGACAGGACATAACGCCGAGCCTGAGCGTGGCGCAGGCGAGCGCTGGTCCACGCCGAGGCGCCCCGCAACACGCGCTGGCCGGGCACGACGGGTGCGAGAGCGTCACCAGCGCCGGGATAAGGCCTGGCCGTGCCGGCCACCCACTCCAGCACCTCACCCCAGGCAAAACCTCGCGCGCTGGCAAGGGTGGCCGCCAGCGCCCATTCAGCCTCGCTGGGCAAACGGCGGCCGGCCCAGCAACACCAGGCATCCGCCTCATGGGCGCTGAGGTGCAAGGCCACTTGTGCAGCGGGCAGACGCTGCACCCGGCCCTGGCGATGCGCCAACACGGCGCCAGCCACCTGCTCCACGTAGCGCGGCGCACGGCGCCCACCGGCCTGTACCCACGCCCAACCGGCAGGCGACCACCAGCCCCGCTCGTCGTAGCCACCGTCGACCACAAACTCGGCAAACTGTGACCAATTGACCGGCTGGGCATCGATCTCGAACGGTGACACCTGCACCGGGTGTGCCCAGTACTCGGTGTCAGGCACCCAGCCGCCAGGCGCAGATCCCAGCTGAAAACTTTGGCCCGCCACGCCAATCGCGTCCCGTCCCGCACGGCCAGGCAAGGCGGGCCAAAGCCCACGATCCACCAAGGGCTGGTGGCGCTCAGGCGACAGGTTCAAACCCTGCACCAACCCGGCCAGTGATTCGCCCAGCAAGTCTTCATGCATCAAGGCCCGTCGAAACACAAACAAGGCGTCATCACCCGGTCCGGCCTTGGCCAACAAGTCCAGCGTCGTGTCCAGCGTGGCAGCCAGATAGCCGCGCACGGCCTCAAGATCAGGCGCAGTTTGCGGGTAGGCGGGCGACCAGCGCTGCGCCGGGGTGCAAGCGGCCGGCGCAAACCAGGCATCGGCCTGCGGCTCGACCGAGGCCAGGCGCAAGCCGGTGGGGTCAGCGGCAGCGCCTTGAGCCCGCTGCACGTGGCGGGCGATCCAGTACTCCTGAAACCAACCTGCCTGCCCGGCAAGCCACCAGGGTGGATCAAACCCATCGGGCGCCGCGCCAGGCTCCAGCCCCTCAAACGCTGCCAACCAGCCCAAGGTGCGGTTGCGCGCGTCCATCAGCGCCAGAGACAACAAATCGGTACCGGCCGAGCGCATTGCAACCGCGTCATGCACGGTGGTGTCGATCAGGCGCGCGCCAAAAGCCTTCAAGCTAAGCCCGCAGACGGATGGCCAGCAACGTGTTCATGGTGATTGCCCGTTGCGTGGCCCAGGAGCTGGCCAAGCCGCAACGCACCTCAGTCATTGACGGCCGGCCTGACCAAGGACAACACCGCGCCAAAGCGCTTGCGCACAGCGGCTTCAATGCCTGCGGCGTCCAGGCCCACCAGCGCCAGCAGCTTGACCGGGTCACCGTGCTCGATGAATTCATCGGGCAAGCCCAGGTGCAGCAGCGGCACGCTGAGGCCCGCAGCGGCCAGACATTCACCCACCGCGCTGCCAGCACCACCCATGAGGCAGCCTTCTTCAACGGTGATCAGCGCGTCGTGGGTGCGCGCCAGCTCCAGCACCAGCGCGGCATCCAGCGGTTTGACAAAGCGCATGTTGGCCACCGAGGCATCCAGCTTGTCGGCGGCGGCCAGCGCGGAGTGCAGCACGGTGCCAAAAGCCAGGATGGCCATGCGCCGCACCGGGCCGCCCTGCCCACTTGGCGAGACGGGCAAGCTAGTCTGGCGACGCACCTCACCCTGACCCCAGGGCAGTTCAGTCAGGGCTACCTCCACCGGCTTGCCCACGCCCGCGCCTCGCGGATAGCGCACAGCCACCGGGTGGTTTTGGCGGAACGCGGTGGTCAACGCCTTGCGGCATTCGTCTTCATCGGACGGCGTGAGCACGCTCATGTTGGGGATGCAGCGCAGAAACGCAATGTCGTAAGCCCCGGCATGCGTGGCGCCATCGGCACCCACCAAACCGGCCCGGTCCAGCGCAAACACCACCGGCAGGTTTTGCAGCGCCACATCGTGGATCAATTGGTCGTAGCCCCGCTGCAAGAAGGTGGAGTAAATCGCCAGCACGGGCTTCAAACCCTCACACGCCAAGCCTGCGGCAAACGTGACCGCGTGCTGCTCGGCAATGCCCACGTCGAAGTAACGCTTGGGAAAGCGCTTTTCAAACTCGACCATGCCCGAGCCTTCACGCATGGCCGGGGTGATGCCCACCAAGCGCTCGTCGGCGGTGGCCATGTCGCACAGCCACTGACCAAACACTTGCGTAAACGTGATCTTGGGTGGCGTGGCGGGCTTTTGCAGGCCCACGGCGGGGTCAAACTTGGACGGCCCGTGGTAGTTGATCGGGTCGGCCTCGGCCAGCTTGTAGCCAAAGCCTTTTTTGGTGACCACGTGCAGGAATTGCGGGCCGGGCCGGTCACGCAGGTTCTCGAGCGTGGGGATCAGCGCGTCCAGGTCGTGGCCATCAATCGGGCCCACGTAGGTGAAACCGAGTTCTTCAAAAATGGTGCCGGGCGCCACCATGCCCTTGGTGTGCTCTTCAAAGCGACGGGCAAATTCATAGAGCGGCGTGTTCTTGAGCACACTCTTGGCGCCCTCACGCGCGGCCGAATAAAAATTGCCGCTCAACAGCCGCGCCAGGTGTTTGTTGAGCGCGCCCACGGGCGGGCTGATCGACATGTCGTTGTCGTTGAGCACCACCAGCATGTCGGCCGGGCCCACGCCGTGCGGCCCACCGCCGTGGTTGAGCGCCTCAAAAGCCATGCCACCGGTGAGCGCGCCATCACCGATCACGGCTACCGCGCGGCGGTGTTCGCCCTTGAGCTTGGCGGCGTGGGCCATGCCCAGCGCGGCCGAGATCGAGGTTGACGAATGGCCCGTGCCAAAGGCGTCGTAATCGCTTTCAGTGCGGCGTGGAAACCCGCTGATGCCACCGAGTTGCTTGAGCGTGCCCATCGCGTCGCGCCGGCCGGTCAGGATTTTGTGCGGATAGGTTTGGTGGCCGACGTCCCAGACGATACGGTCATAAGGCGTGTTGAACACGTAGTGCAGCGCAATCGTCAGCTCGACGGTGCCCAGGTTGGACGACAAATGCCCGCCCGTGGCGCTGACCGTGTTGATCACGTAGTTGCGCAACTCTTTGGCCAACGCCCCCAACTCGCTGCGCGACAAGCGGCGCAGGTCAGCGGGGCTGTTGATGAGATTCAGCAGGGATGCGGGCATGGCTATCAATTTTTCTCAGGACTTGCGCAAAATCGTCCCGGCTAGGCACGACGACGAAGACAGTGCGCCTAGCACGGCGAGGAGGAGGAACAACGCCGGGCCGGTTTTGCGTAAGTCCTGGTTCAGCATTCGCGGTCGACCACCATGTCGGCCAATAGACGCAAGTGCCCGGCAGTCGCCAGGTCAGCCCGGGCCAGGGCATCCAGTGCTTGTCGGTGCAAGGCGTGGGTCTGACGGCGAGCCTCGACCAAACCCAGCACGGTGACATAAGTGGGCTTGTTGGCGTCCAGATCCTTGCCAGCGGTTTTGCCCAGAATGTCGGATTCCTGGGTGACGTCCAGGATGTCGTCAACCACTTGAAAAGCCAGACCGAGGGCGGCGCCAAACTCACTGAGCGCGGCCCAGCTGGTCGCGCTGCAATCGCCGGTGGCCGCGCCCATCAGCACGCTGGCTTGGAGCAGCGCGCCTGTCTTGCGGCGGTGCATGTCGCGCAGGCAAGCTTCGTCAAGGGGTTTGCCGATGCTGGCCAAATCAATGGCCTGACCGCCGGCCATGCCGGCATGGCCGGCGGCGCGCGCCAGCAAGCCACACAGGCGGGCCTGCAGCGCGGGTGCCATGCCCGCGTCTTGTCCAGGCTCGGGCGTCAGCACCTCAAAGGCCAGTGCCTGCATGGCATCACCGGCCAGCATGGCGTTGGCCTCGCCAAACTGCACATGCACGGTGGGTTTGCCCCGGCGCAGCACGTCGTTGTCCATGCAAGGCATGTCGTCATGCACCAGAGAATAGGCGTGGATCAGCTCAACCGCCACGGCGGCACGTAGCGCGGCGGCGGTGTCACCGTTCACGGCCTCGCAAGCCGCGCGCACCAACAAGGGCCGCAAGCGCTTGCCGCCGTCAAGCACGCCATATCGCATGGCACAGCCCAAGCCGGCCGGCGCGTCAACGGGCACCCAAAGCGACAAAGCATCTTCAACCTGAACCAGCTCGGTGCGGATCCAGGCATCAAAATCGGCAGTATTCATGCACCGGCCCAATCGCTGAGCTGGCCGTCTTCAAGTACCTTGACCTGGGCTTCCACGACCTGCAGGCGACCCCGGCAGAAGTCAAGAAGCTCGGCGCCCCGGCGGTAACTGTCAAGCAGGCCGTCAAGAGGCATCTGGCTGCTTTCCATGGCCTGCACCAGCCGCTCCAACTCGGACAAAGCGTCTTCGTAACGCGCGGGGGCAGCGACTGCGGGTGCAACAACTGCGGGTGCAACAACATCGGGCAGAGTGGGAGTCGTCATGGCGGGTCAAAAAACGGCAGCTGCGAAACAGATCGGGATCACGATTTTAGTCACCCGACGTGGCGATGCTGCCACAGCGCACGGCTACAATCGACAACTTGGCCGCTCAATAACGAGTGGCCTTTTTTATCAGAAATCATCATGCCCACCCGCAGGGCCACCGGGTTGCGGGGGTTTTTGACATCCTTGCTGGAGATCCCGGGGATCATGTCCAGGACGTACGCAAAATCGCCCCAGCGTCGTTCCTCCTCCTCGCCGTGCTAAGCGCACTGTCTTCGTCGTCGTGCCTAGCCGGGACGATTTTGCGTAAGTCCAAATGTCGAACCTGAGCACTCGTCTCGAAGCTCTTGCGCGCAACCGTCTTGACGACGTTTCGGCCCGCTCGCAACTCTCAGTCAACACCTACTTTTCGGACGAATTGTTTCGTCGCGAGATGGAGCTGATTTTCCAGCACGGGCCCCGCTATCTGGGGCACGCGCTGTCAGTTCCCGAAATGGGTGATTTTTATGCCTTGCCCCAAGAGGGTGAAGGCCGCGCCTTGGTGCGCACTGCCCAGGGCGTGGAGCTGATCTCCAACGTGTGCCGGCACCGCCAGGCGCTGATGTTGCGCGGCCGGGGCCACACCAGCGGGGGCGCTGGCGGCACCATCGTCTGCCCGCTGCACCGCTGGACCTACGACCTGCAAGGCAAGCTGCTGGGTGCGCCGCTGTTTGATCACGACCCCTGCCTGCACCTCAACAATTACCCCACGCGCACCTGGAACGGCATGGTATTCGAGGACAACGGCCGCAACATCGAGGCCGAACTGGGCTTGGTGGGGCCGCGCACCGACCTTGATTTTTCAGGCTACGTGCTCGACAAGGTGCACTTGCATGAGTGCAACTACAACTGGAAAACCTTCATCGAGGTCTATCTCGAGGATTACCACGTCGGCCCGTTCCACCCCGGGCTGGGCCGGTTTGTCACCTGTGACGATTTGAAGTGGGAGTTCAGCCGCCACCACTCGGTGCAAACCGTGGGCATCAACGATTCGCTGCGCCAGGCCGGCTCGCCCGCCTACAAGCGCTGGCATGAAGCGGTGCTGGCACTGGGCAATGGCCAGCCGCCCAAACAAGGCGCGATCTGGCTCACCTACTACCCCAACATCATGGTGGAGTGGTACCCGCACGTGCTGGTGGTGAGCACGCTGTACCCCAAGGGGCCGCAGAAAACCGTGAACATGGTGGAGTTTTATTACCCCGAAGAAATCGCCGCGTTCGAGCGTGAGTTCATCGAGGCCGAGCAAGCCGCCTACATGGAAACCTGCGTTGAGGACGATGAAATCGCCTTGCGCATGGACGCTGGCCGCAAGGCGCTGATGGAGCGCGGCGACGATGAGGCCGGGCCCTACCAAAGCCCGATGGAAGACGGCATGCAGCACTTCCATGAGTGGTATCGGCGCGTGATGGGCATCGGCCGCGCGCCCTGGTAAGCCACTGCATCAAAAACGGCCGCACGGTTTATGCCGTGCGGCCCTTTTTTTGTCGGCAGGCTCAACGCCGAGGAGCCAAGCCTGCTTCAAGCGGCGTTACGGCTGATAAACCCAGGTGCCTTTTTCGATCTTGACCATCACGCGAGCGCGTTGGTCCAGGCCGTTGTGGTCGTTGGGTGACAGGTTGAACACGCCGTGTGCGCCCACCACCTCTTTGGTGGCTTCCAGCGCATCGCGCAGCGCGGCGCGGAACGCCGGCGTGCCGGGCGGGGCTTTCTTGGCCGCCACGGTGACTGCCGCCTGGATCACCAGACCGGCGTCCCAGGCGTGCGCGCCAAAGGTGGACACGGTGCCGCGGCCAAACTTGGCTTCATACGCGGCCACGTAGTCGAGCCCGGCTTTGCGGCTGGGGTGGTTGGCCGACAATTGCGCGGCCACCAATACCGGGCCGGCGGGCAACAGCGTGCCTTCACCGTCAGCACCCACCACGCGCAAAAAATCGTTGTTGGCCACGCCATGGGTTTGGTAGATCACGCCCTTGAAGCCGCGCTCTTTGAGCGTGCGCTGCGGCAGCGCGGCGGGTGTGCCCGAGCCGGCGATCAACACCGCTTGTGGATTGGCGCCTTGCAGCTTGAGCACCTGGCCGGTGACCGACGCGTCGGTGCGGTTGTAGCGCTCGTTGGCCACGACCGTGATGCCCTTGATGCTGGCGGCCTTGCCAAACTCTTGCGCCCAGCCTTCGCCGTAGGCGTCGGCAAAGCCGATGAAGCCCACCGTTTTGATGCCCTTGTCGGCCATGTGCTGGGCAATCGCCAGCGCCATCATGATGTCGTTTTGCGGCGTCTTGAAGACCCAGCGGCGCTTGGCGTCCACCGGCTCAACCACCCGGCTTGACGCGGCCAGCGAGACCATCGGCGTCTGGTTTTCGGCCACAACATCCAGCATTGCCAGCGAGTTGGGCGTGGTGGACGAACCCAGGATCACGTCAACGCGGCTCTCGGTGATCAGGCGGCGGGTATTGGCCACGGCCGCCGTGGTGTCGCTGGCGTCGTCGAGCACGATGTAGTTGACCTTGTGGCCGGCAATGGTGCGCGGCATCAGGTCAACGGTGTTCTTTTCGGGGATGCCCAGCGACGCGGCGGGGCCGGTGGCCGACAGCGTGACGCCGATATTGACGTCGGCCTGCACGCTGAGCGCGGTGCTGGCCAACACAGCAGCCAGCGCGCTGGCCAGCAAGGTACGGACGAATTTCATGAAAAAGTCTCCAGGGTGGAACAAGGGCATGCAGGCATCGGCGCATGGCGTGGACAAACGCCGCGCTACAAACTCGACCGACCGGTCGGTAAATTATCGACGCCCGGGCGACTCTGATGCAAGTCAAACGACCTGGGGGAAATCCGGATGGGCAGCGGCTTGATTGACCCAAGTCAGCCCGCAGCCGAGGCCGTTCAACGCCCAAGCTTTCAGCGCCCGGCCACCTTGCGCAGCAACTCAATCAGCATGGCGTGCTCGGCGCGGCTGAGGCGGTCCAGCAGCTCACGCTCCATCGGCGCGGCAGCCGCTGCGGATTCATTGGCCACGCGCTCGCCTTCAGGGGTGAGCACGATGTTTTGCGAGCGGCGGTCGATCTGGCTGCGCTCGCGCCTCAACAACCCGCGGGTTTGCAGGCGGTCCAGCGTGAGCGTCAGGTTGGGGGCTGACAGTGCCAACGCCTGGGCTAGGCGTTTAGGCGCCAACGGGCCATTGGTCAACACCAGTATCAGCAGTGAGTAGTCCACCTTGCGCAGGCCAAAGGGCTGGCCCACGTGGCGCTCGAACAAATCAAAAGTGGTGACGCCGGCTTGGGCGATGTGGTAGCCCAGCAGATCGGCCAAGACGCCCAGTGACAGCGTTGTCGCGACGGGCAGCGCACCCGAACCCACACCCTCGCCCTCCGCGCGGTCGGGGTCCATCTCTCGTTCGGGCGTGTCGTGCGGGGGGTCGGCGCGCGCCATGGGGGTGGGCGCCGTCAAACGAGAAGAAACGGCAGCGCGGCGTCACGCTTCAGGGCGCGGCCCCAATGCACCTGCGCTTGTGGCAGCAACCATTCAAGGCCAAAGCGGGCTGATTGCAGCCACTGGGCCGGCGTGCGGCCACCGGCGGCCGGCGCGGCAGGCAAGGCTTGATCCGCCAGCGCGCAACGCGCCAAACGCGCCCAGGCCCAGGCCATC
>JAYWDK010000094.1:0-17574 GCA_043779845.1 Betaproteobacteria bacterium
GTTGGTCAGGGCGCGCTCGATCAACTGCAGGTCGCCGTCCAGTGCCATTGGGCCGGGCGGCGCGCCGGCCAGGGTCACCGGGGGTGGTTGCCGGCCCAGTTCGAACTTCTGCACCGCATCAGTCACCAGCTCGTCCAGGTTGAAGCGCTCGCGGTGCAGCACCTGGTGGTCCGATTGCAGCGCCGCCAACTCGAACAACTGCTGGGACAGGCGCCGCACCTTGTTGCTCTGGGCCAGCGCGGCGTCCAGCACGCGTTGCTGGTAGGGCGCGCTGGTGGTTGGCTCTGCCTTGGCGTCGCCGGTGCCACCACCGGCGGGCGACGCCAAGGCCTCCAGGTGGCCGTGCAAGGCGGTCAGCGGGGTGCGCAGGTCGTGCGCCACGCTGGCCATCATTTCGCGGTGGGCGTTGGCTTGTTGCTGCTCACGGCGGGCCTGCAGTTCGATGCGCCGGGTCATGCCTTGGTAGGCGCTGGCAATCGCGCTGATCTCATCACCGGAGGCGGGCTGCGCTGGCCCGGGCGGGCTGGGCTCGCCAGCGTGGCTGGGCAGCTTGTAGGCCTGCATGTGGCGGGCCAGGCTGTGCAGCGGCCGGGTCAGGCGGCGGAAGGTCAGCCCGCCCAGCAGCAAGGTGCCCAGCAGGCCGACCGCAGCCGCCAGGGCCGCGCCCCACCACACCCGCTGCAGGCTGACCTGCCCGGCCACCGCCGCGCGGGCGCCGCCGTCCAGCACCACATAGAGGTAGCCGGGTGGCGCCGCCTGGCCCGGCGCCGGCGGGAACATCGCCGCGCTGAAGATGCGCGGCACGTCGCCACCCATCGGGTCGGTGCCGCGCAGTGGCAGCGCCGCGCCGGCCAGAAAATCGCGCACCGGCTGCAGCGCCACCTGGTGCTTCTGCACCATGCCGGGCTCGCCGATGTAGGCGTCGACCCGGCCGCTGGCATCCAGCAAATAGACCTGGATGCCGGGGTTGACCACCATCAGCATCTTCAGCAGCGCCTCGCGCGCCGCCAGGTCAGCCGGGTCGGGGTGGGCGGTGCTGATCTCGGGCCAGTGGCCGACGATGTGGGCGGCCAGGCCGTGCGACAGCCGCTGCAGCGCCTCTTGCTCGTGCTCGTGGGCCAGTTGCCGGCTGAGCAGGGCCACCAGCGCGGCATAGCCCAGCAGCAGCGCGGCCAGGGTCAGCGTCAGCCGGGTGGCAAAGCTCAGGCGCTGGGCGGCGTTTTGCGGGCTCATGTGTGGTGCCCATCAAAGCGGTAGCCCACGCCCCAGACGGTGACGATGCGGCGCGGCGCACGCGGGTCGTCCTCGATCTTGGTGCGCAGCCGGTTGATATGGGAATTGACGGTGTGCTCGTAGCCGTCGAAGCCGGCGCCCCAGACGCGGGCCAGCAGCTCGCTGCGCGAGAAGGCCTGGCCAGGATGGCGCACCAGAAAGTGCAGCAGGTCGAACTCGCGCAGCGTCAGCTCCACCGGCCTGGCCTGGTGCAGCAGCTCGCGCCGCAGGGTGTCGAGCTGCCAGTCGCCTTGCTGGCCAAAGCGCAGCTCGGTGCTGGCCTGCGGGGCGCTGCGCAGTTGGTCCATCCGGCGCAACAGGGCCCGCACCCGGGCCACCAGCTCCAGCATCGAAAACGGCTTGGCCAGATAGTCGTCGGCACCCAGCTCCAGGCCCAGCACCCGGTGGGCCTCGGCCGAGCGGGCGCTCAGCATGATCACCGGCACGTCGGGGTGGCGCGCGCGCAGATGGCGGCAGACATCCCAGCCGTCGGCGCCGGGCAGCATCAGATCCAGCAGCACCAGATCCCAGCGTTGGCGGTCGATGGCGGCCATCGCCTGGCGGCCGTCGGCTTCACGGTGCATCCGGTAACCGGCTTGCTCCAGGTGCAGGCGCAGCGCGTCGGCGATGGCGTCGTCGTCTTCAACCAGCAGCAGGTGTTGGCTCATGTCGGTGAGGGTGCTGCCGGGCTGCAGCCCCACCGATTGGAACAGAGCGACCGGCCCGTCAGCGAGCCCGCCCGGCCCCGGCGTCGGCACCCGCGCGGCCACGGCCCGGCTCAGCCGCTCAGTCGCGCGTCTGGGCCTGGCGGCGCCGCGCCAGCGCGCCCAGCGCCAGCAGGCCGGCGGCCATCAGCGCAAAGCGCTCGGGCTCAGGCACCGCGACGGCCGAGAAGCTGATGCGGTAGATGTCGGTGTCGGCATGCAACTGGCTGTTGAAGGTGTAGCCGGCGGCGGTGGTCAAGCCATTGAAGCCGTAGAACTCGGCAAAATTGAAGGCCACCACCGAGTTCTGCGCGGTGCGCAGGCTGTTGTTGCCGACGAACGCGGCGGCCGCCGGGTCGTAGACCTCGGAGCCGGCATCCCAGATCTCATGGGCCTTGAGCGTGATGCTGCTGACTTGCAGCGCGGTGCCGCCATTGAACAGCCGGTACTCGGTGGGTGAATCGTTGCCGATGAAGAAGTCATTGCTCGGCACCACCATCGCCCCAAAGGTGAAGTAGGGGTTGACCACGGTGTCGACCAGGAAGCTGGCCGATTTGCTGGCCCCCGGCAACAGCGGGCCGCCAATGGTGCCCCGGGTGGCGGTGGGATCGGCGGCGGCAAAGTTGGCCTGCCAGACATTGCCGGCGCCGCCCTCGGCCACCGAGACGATGCCCGGCGTGGCCACCGCGCCGATGTTGAAGGCATCAAAGCTGCCGTTGTTGAAGCCCAGGTGCAGCGGCGCAAACGTCACGCTGTTGGCCGGCGCCAGGTTGGCGATGTTGACGGTGACCTGCACCTGGGCCGCGCCAGCGCTGCCTGCGGCGGCCAGCCAGCACAGGGCAGCCAGCGTGCGTGAAAGGGTGGACAGTTTGGGTGACATGGGCAGGCTCCTGGGGTGGTGGGGGGGGGTCGTGCCAGAGTGGCAGTGCCCGCACACCGGATGCTAGGAATCGCTCCTCCCCAAGTCCTCACCGGCAGTTCACCGGGCGGTGAACTCTGCGGTGGGCAAGCCGGCCGGCTGACTGCCGAGCTGACTGCCCGGCTGGCCTCAGCGCCGCGCCGCCATCACATGCCGGGCCTGCACATAGCCAAAGGCAAAGTCCACCGATTCATTGATGTTGCGGCGGGTTGCCAGGCGCTCTTTCTCGGTGCTGAAGAAGGCCAGGTCGGCGGGGTGGCGGATGTAGTGCGGCGTCAGGCGGTTGAGCGCCACGCAAGCCACGTCGGCCAGCAGATCCTGGTCATCGGCCACACCGGGATAGCGGGGTGCTGCGGCCACCACCGCCGCAAAGACGGATTTTTCGTGGGTGTTGAGTACCGAGGTGAAGGCCATCGTCAAAGCTCCGGGGGTGGGGCGGCTGATCCCGCTTTATCGGCCTTGGCCGAGCCGGCTTGAGGCGCCGGGCGGCCTGCGCGTTGTGCCGGGTGGCCTGCGCGCACGGGCGGTCGGCCAGCCACTGCTTGCCCCGCCAACCCGCTGGCCGTAACCGGATTCACTAAGATGCGCCGATGTCTGCATCCACCTTGGCCGGCCCGGCCGCACCCCCCTTGCGGCAAGACGCCGCGGTGATCGGCCTGGTGGGGGTGGCGCACAGCGTCAGCCACTTCAGCCAGTTGCTGCTGGCGCCCTTGTTCCCTTGGCTGAAAGACGATTTCAACGTCGGCTACACCCAATTGGGCCTGCTGCTGACGATCTTCTTCGTCACCTCCACCGTGGTGCAGGCCGGCTCGGGCTTTGTGGTTGACCGCCTCGGGCCACGCCCGGTGCTGCTGGCCGGCTTGCTGCTGCTGGGGCTGGCGGCGCTGGGCTATGCCAACAGCCACAGCTATGCGATGTTGGCGGCCAATGCGGTGCTGGCCGGCATCGGCAACGGTGTGTTCCACCCGGTGGACTACACCTTGCTCAACCGCAAGGTGCACAAGAGCCGCCTGGGCCATGCCTACAGCGCGCACGGCATCACCGGCACCCTGGGCTGGGCCCTGGCGCCGGCCCTGATGGTGCCGGTGGCGCTGGCCAGCGGCTGGCGGGTGGCGATGCTGTGCGCGGCGGCAGTGGCCTTTGGCGTGCTGGCGCTGCTGTGGTGGCAGCGCCAGCGTTTGGCGCTGGAGATGCCGGTCAGTCTGCCCGTCATCCCGCCCGCCAACCCGCCCGTCGCCTCACCGGTTGCAGCCCCGGCAAGCGCAGCCCAGCGCGCTACAAGCCTGCCGGCCACCGAGGGCCCGTTCGACTTTCTGCGCATCCCGGCGGTCTGGATGTGCTTGCTGTTCTTCCTGTTCTACGCCTTCGCGCTCAGCGTGGTGCAGAGCTTTGCGCCCGAGGCCGCGCGCCAGTTGCATGCGGTGCCGCTGCACCTGGTGGCGGCCTGCCTGTCGATCTACATGGTCTGCAGCGCCGCCGGCATGGTGCTGGGCGGCTTTCTGGCGGCCGACCCGGCGCGCTGCGAGCGGGTGGTGGGCATCGGCATGGGGCTGGCGGCCTGCGTGGCCCTGAGCGTGGCCTTCTTGCCCATCGCCCCGGCGATGGTGCCGGTGATGTTCGGCCTGATGGGCGCGGTCTCGGGCAGCGCCGGGCCGTCGCGCGACATGCTGGTCAAGCGCTCCACACCCGACAACGCCAGCGGCCGGGTCTTCGGCGTGGTGTATTCGGGGCTGGACATCGGCCAGGCCATCGCGCCGCTGATCTTTGGCCGGCTGATGGATTTGCAGCAATATCAAAACGTGTGGATCGGCCTGGCCATCGTGCAAATGGTGCTCATCGTCAGCGCCTTCAATGTGCGGCGCGTGCGCCGCGAGCTGGTGCCGGCTTGAGCGCTGGCGGCTTGGTGCATGCCGATAATTGGCCATCGTCTTCCGCACCCAACAAGTTCGTTCAGCGACTCAAGCCATGACCCCAGCCATCACCCCCAGACCCGCCGGCCACGCCCTTGTTGAAGCCCTGATCGCCCAGGGTGTGCACACCGTTTTTGGCGTGCCCGGTGAAAGCTACCTGGCGGTGCTCGACGGCTTTTACGAGCACCGCGATCACATCCGTTTCATCGCCTGCCGGCAGGAGGGTGGCGCCGCCTTCATGGCCGAAGCGCAAGGCAAGCTCAGCGGCGCGCCGGGCATTTGTTTTGTGACGCGTGGCCCCGGCGCCACCAACGCCAGCATTGGCTTGCACACCGCGTTTCAGGATTCCACGCCGATGATCTTGCTGGTGGGCCAGGTGGCGTCTGACCAGCGGGACCGTGAAGCGTTTCAAGAGCTGGATTACCGCCAGTTTTTTGGCCCAGGCACGCTGGGCATGGCCAAGTGGGTGGCCGAGGTGCAAGACGCCAACCGCCTGCCCGAGTACCTGGCCCGCGCGTTTCACACCGCCACGCAAGGCCGGCCCGGCCCCGTGGTGCTGGTGCTGCCCGAGGACATGCTCACCCAGCTAACCGCAGCCCCCGTGCTGCCCCGCGCCGTGCCCGCCCACGCCTGGCCCGCGCCCGGCGCGCTGCGTGATTTGCGTGCCCTGTTGATGCAGGCCCAGCGCCCGCTGGTGATTGCTGGTGGCAGTGGCTGGGACACTGACGCCGCGCGCGCCCTGCAGCGCTTTGCCGAGAACTGGCAGCTGCCTGTGGGCTGCGGCTTCCGCTTTCAAGACACGTTTGACAACCGCCACGCGTTGTATGCCGGTGACGTGGGCATCGGCCTCAATCCCAAGCTGGCCCAGCGCGTCAAAGACGCCGACCTGATCATCGCCCTGGGCCTGCGCCTGGGCGAGATGACCACCGGCGGCTACACCTTGATCGCCGCGCCCCGGCCCACCCAAAAACTGGTGCACATCCACGCCGGGCCTGAGGAGCTGGGCCGCGTTTACGCCGCTGATTTGCTGCTGCAATCATCGATGGCCAGCGCTGCCCGGGCACTTGAAACCTTGGCCGCGCCCACCAGCGTGCCCTGGGCTGATTGGGCAATTGCCGCCCACGCCGATTACGAAGCCAACCACACCGCGCCCACGATTGAGCCGATGGACATGGCCGTGGTCATGAAAACCGTGCAGCGCCTGGCGCCGGCCAACACGGTTTACACCAACGGCGCGGGCAACTTCAGCGGTTGGCTGCACCGCTACGTGCGTTACTTTGGCTTGCAACATCACGGCCGCACGCAACTGGCGCCCACCAACGGGGCGATGGGTTATGGCTTCCCGGCGGCAGTGGCTGCGGCGCTGCTGCACCCCGAGCGCACGGTGGTCAACATCGCCGGTGATGGTGATTTTTTGATGACCGGCCAAGAGCTGAGCACCGCCATGGCCTACGGCGCCAACCAGGGCGCGGGCCGGCTGATTTGTGTGGTGGTGGACAACGGCACCTACGGCACCATCCGCATGCACCAAGAGCGTGAGTACCCCGGCCGCACCAGTGGCAGCGACCTGCACAACCCCGACTTTGCCGCCCTGGCGCGCGCCTACGGCTGGCGCGCCGCCCAGGTGGAGCGCACCGAGCAGTTTGAAGCCGTGTTTGCCGACGCCTTGACTGCCGGTGCGCCCATGCTGATCCACCTCAAGCTCGATGCCGACGTAAGCACCAGCCGCAGCACGCTGAGCGCCATTCGTGAGGCGGCGCGCATGGCGGGGCGGTAAGGGCTGTGGGCTACGGGCGGTCGGGCGCAATCCCGCCCACCCCGCCAAACACTGGCCAGCTCGGAGCGGTGGGCATCGGCCACCGCCATGCTTTGCGCATGTCGCGGCCGGCCCATTGCGGGTTCATGTTGGCCTCGTTGCAGCCATGGCTGGCTGCAACGAGGCCAGCAAGCTGTCATCCGGTTCCTGATCGGGCACGTCGCCTGAAAACACCACCATCGGCTGCACCTTGCTATGGCCCTGCGCCTGGCAGTAGCGCTCCAGCGTCAGCAGGTACTTCAGGGCGCCGCGCGCGTCGAGGTCACGATGATGGCTTGGCCTGGCCGCGCAGCAGGTGCGCCATGCCGCGCCGTTTTGTCGCTGGTGTCGTTGCACAGCGCGTCCAGGACGAAGCCCTCGTCGATGGCCGGCTGCATGGTGTAACCGTGAAACGCCACCGTCGGGTCGGCCTCGCTGGCCGGCTGGGTCGGCTGGGCTGGATCTTGCCGCCTACCAAGCAAACTGAGCGTGCTTTGCTTGGGCCGGGCCGGTAGGCCACAACCCAAAACTAGGGGGCCCAGGCCAGGATTTGCGCCGGCAGCGTGCCAAGCGCCGGCCCGCGCCGACAGCCGCGAGGGAGAATCGAGCCGCCTCAAGAAAACCGTGAAACCGCGCGATGCACACGATCACCCCCCGGTCCGGGCCGGGCATCCAGGTCGGTTGAGGATTTGCCGCAACCCACCATGCACCCCACCACGCTCGGCCGCTATCGCATCGAAGGCGTTCTCGGCCGCGGCGGGATGGGTGTGGTCTACGAAGGCCACGACCCGCAGATCGACCGGCCGGTGGCGATCAAGACAATCGCGCTGGATGCACTGAACGAGCACGAAAAGGCGCTGTTCGAGGTCCGCTTCCGCGCCGAGATGCGCTCCTCCGGGCGCTTGCAGCACCACAACATCGCCGCCTTGTACGACACCGGTCGCGACGGTGGCACCGCGTTCATCGTGATGGAGCGCGTGGTCGGGCACGACCTGAAGTGGCATTTGGCGGCCGGAAAGCGTTTCAGCGTCGAGCAGGCGCTGGACATCGCGGTGCAATTGCTGAGCGCGCTCGAATTTGCCCACCGGCGCCAGGTGATCCACCGCGACGTCAAACCGGCCAACGTGATGCTGGAGGCCGACGGCGTGGTCAAGCTCTGTGACTTCGGCGTCGCGCGGTTGGCCGACGCCGATGCGACGCGCACCCAGGGGCTGGTGGTGGGCTCGCTGCGCTATGCCTCGCCCGAGCAGATCCTGGGCCAGACCATCGACGCCCGCACCGATGTGTTCGCCACCGGGGTGCTGCTGTACGAACTGCTGACCGGCGAGCTGCCGTTCAAGGGGCAGTCCGATGTCGAGATCCTGCACCGCATCGCGACCGACCCGGCGCCGTCACCGCGCGCGATCGCCCCGGCTATCCCGATCGAGATCGACGCTGCGGTGCAGCGTGCGCTGGCCAAGAACCCCGCTGATCGTTTCGCCAGCGCGGCGGCGTTTGCGCGCGCGCTCGGCGCCTCGGCGATCACCTCGCCAGGCACTTTGCCGGGCGCGCTGCCGGTGACGCCACCGCTGATCGCCCCTCCACCCGTGCCGCCTGGCACGGCGGCGGTACCCGGCAAACGCGTATGGATGTGGGCCGCCGCAGGCGGCGGCGTGATCGTGGTGGCGCTGGGCGCCTGGACCACGCTCCGATCAACGCCAGCACCGGTGGTGCAGGCCCGGCCTGCGCTGGCGGCGCCGGCAGCCGATGTTGCGCCCGCCAGCGCATCGGCGCCGACGCCGGCAGTGGCGGTGCCGACCGCGCCGAGCGCGCCTGCCCGCGTGGCCGCTGCGGCCGCTGTGGCCGCTGCGGCAGCGTTGACACCGGCACCGCGCGGCACGGCACCTGCGGTCGCTGCGCCGACCCCCCCACGCCCGGCGTCGGCCGCCGCCAGCCCAGCCACCCTGGCATTGATGCAAGGCGCGTGGCGCGGCCGGCTGGCATGTGGGGCCATCCTGTCCAACAAGGTGCCGCGTCCAGACGCCAATCCTTTCACCGACGACGTGGCGATCGATATCGCCGGCTCGCGCATCACTTTGCTGCGCGATCAGGCCAACTTCACCGAGAAGACAGTAGGCAAGGTCGATGGTCAGGGGCGATTCAGCGCCAACGGCTATGGCGCGTACAAGAACCGCGCTGGCGATTGGGTGGTGCAGGCCAGCGGCGCGTTCCTGGCCTGGCCCAACCGCATCGAGGGCCAGCTACAGCACCTGCGCACGAGTGACAGCACTGTGGCACGCGAATGCAGCCTGGTGGCCAACCGCCCCTGAAGCGGCACCGGTCGCCGATGGGCGGCTCGGGCCTTGCCAACGAGAATGAGACAGCAACATGGCACCCCAACCGCCGATGGCTCGGCTTGATATCGATTTCTGGCAACAGCGCTATCTCACCGGCAATACGCCTTGGGACGACGGCCAGCACGACCCGGAGCTGGTGGCTTGGCTGGACCGCGGCGCACTCGGCCCAGCCGACGCACCGGTCGGCGTGCCGGGCTGCGGTTCAGGGCGTGACCTGGTCTTGCTGGCCGAGCGTGGCATCGAAGCGCTGGGCATCGACATCACGCCGATGGCCCTGGAGCTGGCGCGCCAACGCCTGGCGGCGGCCGGATGGCCAGCCCGGCTGTTCGAAGCCGATGTGCTGGCGTGGACACCGCCCAGACCGCTGGGCGCCATCATCGAGCGCACCTGCCTGTGCGCCTTGCACCCGGATTTCTGGGTGCGCTATGCCGATCGGCTGCATGCTTGGCTGCGGCCGGGCGGCCGGCTGTTGGCGCAGTTCGAGCAGATACCGCGCGACGGCGCAGCACGTGGCCTGCTGCAAGGCCCGCCGTTCCACTGCGACATCAACGCCATGCACGCGGTGTTTCCCGGCGATCGATGGGCCTGGCCGGCGGCACCGCACCCGCGCGACGCCGCGGGCCAACACCTCAGCGTGGTGTTGCAGGCGATCGGCCGCGCGGCCGCGCCTTGAGCACGGCGGCCCACGCCGGCCTCAGCGCCGCCGCCAGCCCAGCCAGATCACCGTGGCCACCACCAGCAGGCCACCCGCCACCTGCACCGGGGCGATGGTTTGGCCCAGGATCGCCCAGGCCAGCAGCAGCGCAAAGATCGGCTCGATGATCATGATCGCCGAGTTGCCCACCACGCCCAGGCGTGGCAGCACGGTGAACATGATCGTGAACGCGGTGCCGTAGAGAAATGTCAACGCCGCCAGTCCCCACCAGCCGGCCGGAGCCTGCGGCAGGTGGAAGCCGCCCTGCGTGGCCACCCCCACCAGCGCCATCAGCCCCACCAGGCCCATCGTGCTGGCGGTGCGCAATCGGCCGTCCAGATCACCCGCCTCATGCTGGGTCAACACCAGCGCCAGGCCGAAGGTGGCGGCGGCCGCCAGCGCAAAAGCCACACCAATGCCGATGCGGCTCCATTGGCCAGCGGCGCCCAGGCCCGAGGCTGCGCCCAGCACGTCCAGCGCCAGCGCCAGTCCCAGCAGCATCACCGGCATCGCGCGCAGCACACGCGGCTCGGGCCGGTGGTGGTAGACGAGGTGCGCCCACAGCGCCGTCCACAACGGGTAGGTGTTGAAGGCCAGCAGCGCCAGCGCCACCGGCAGCCGCGCCACCGATGAATACAAGCACAGGCTTTGCACACCGATCAGCAGGCCGATGGCCGGCAGTGCCCGAAGGTGGCGTGCGCTGAGCCGCACCGGCACGCGCTGCAGCATCACAAGCGTGCCCACCACTGCGGCGGTGATCGCACTGCGGAACGCCACAGCGGTGGCGACGTCGACGCCATGGTTGAACGCCAGGCGGGCCGCCACATGGTTGGCGCCCATCATCAACGCGATCAACAACAGAGTGGCAAAAGCAGTGCGCGAGATCGTGGTGCCGGGGGCAAAGGAAGAAGCCATGGCCCGATTTTCGCAGGTCGGCCGGGCCGGCAGCGCGGCGCGCGTGCTGGGCTGGCGTGAATAGGCATCAATTGACCGCAGCAGCTCGCCGGCCTTGACGGGCTGTGACACGGTGGCTGCGTGCTTGACCGGGAATGCCGGAAGCGCGCCCACCAGATCGCGCGCCGGGTTGCGGTCGCACCGGCCCGTGGCGATGCCGTAAGTGAACACCTGGCCGGCATCGCCGCGCAGGTCTTGCATCATGCGAATGGTTCCGCGCTTCTCCACGCGGCGCGCGGTGTCCAGCAGCATCAGCGCCGACATCTTGGCCAGCGGCAGCGAGCCCAGCGATGGGATCAAGTCTCTCTCCTGGCAGCGCAGCCACGGCACGGCGTGGCCATCGTTCCAGCCGCTGGCCTTGCTGGCGTGGAACTCACGGGCCACGCCTTCAAAGGTGGTGGCGCTGTTGTTTGCGCTGGCCACCTTGTCGGCGTTGCGCTGCTGCACCGGGTTCGTGCCGCCCGCCCGGGTCTTGCAGGCTGCGGCGCATTGGACACATGCGACAGCCTGAAAACCTGCCCTGGTACGCGGGACGGGAATCGAACCCGTACGCCTTACGGCTGCGGGTTTTAAGCCCGCTACGTCTACCTATTCCGTCACCCGCGCGTCGGTTGGAAGGGCGAGAGTCTAGAGCCTCTTGGCGCCCATCGGCAGGTGCAGCGCTTCGGCCACGGCGTCGTCTTGCACCCAACGCCTTGCGGCCAACTGCAGCAAGGGTGCGGCGGCGGTGGCAAGCAAGCGCAAGTTGGGCGGGCCGAGGGCCGGACTGTTGACGGCGGGATCGGTGTCGCCAGGGGCGTTTGGCGCGTTGGGTGTGGCGTGCGCCAGGTGGGTGCCACCCGGCAAACGTTTGGCCACCTGCTGGGCCACGGCGCTGGCGGTGTCGATCCAGCGCACGCCCGGCCCCAGGCGCTGCGCCAGCTGATCGGCCACCAGCGGGTAGTGGGTGCAGCCCAGCACAACGGTATCAATCTGGGCCTCGCGCAGGGCCGCAGTGATGTGGTGCAGTTGGGCTTGCAGCGGGGTGTCGTCCTGGCTGGCCAACTCAATGGCCTCGGCCAGGCCGGGGCAGGGCAGCAGCAGCAGCGACGCGCCGCCAGCGTGGTTTTGCACCAACTGCCGCAGGCGCGCGCTGCCCAGGGTGCCGGTGGTGGCCAGCACCGCCACGCGCCCGCCCGGGTTGGCCGCCACGGCGGGTTTGATGCCGGGCTCCACGCCCACAAACGGGTGCTGCGGCCAGCGCGCGCGCAAGGCGTCAATGGCTTGCGTGGTGGCGGTGTTGCAGGCCACCAGCACCAGGCCCGCGCCGCAGTCGATCAGCCATTCACTGAGCTGTTGGCAGCGCTTGATCACCCAGGCGGGCGATCGGTCACCCCAAGGCGTGTACTGCGAATCAGCGATGTAGGTGATGGTGGCGCCCGGCAGGCGCCCGCGCACGGCGCGCAGCACCGACAGGCCGCCAATGCCCGAGTCAAAAATGCCGATGTGGGGCACGGCCGGCGTGGGCGTTTGTTGGGGTGGTTTGGCGGGCGAGTTGATGGACATCGGGGCGGCAGTCTAACCAGGGCAGGGGCGCCTGGGTGGGTTGGCAAGGCCATGGCAAAAAACAGCACGACCGTTCGGTTTTCTGCCATTCCTGGGGGTGAGCCCGCCGCATAGAATCCTTTGAGCATGACGCAAATGCCCCAAATTCATTCCGATCCGCGTCTGATCAATCCCCTCTAGGAGCTGTTCGACATGAAGGTACTGGTGCCCGTAAAACGTGTAGTCGATTACAACGTCAAAGTGCGAGTCAAGTCTGACGGCACGGGGGTTGATATTGCCAATGTCAAGATGAGCATGAACCCCTTTGACGAGATCGCCGTCGAAGAAGCCGTGCGGCTGCGCGAAAAAGGCGTGGTCACCGAGGTGATCGCCGTGTCGTGCGGCGTCACGCAGTGCCAGGAAACCCTGCGCACGGCCATGGCCATTGGTGCCGACCGCGCCATTTTTGTGGAATGCGCCGATGAGTTGCAGCCGCTGGCCGTGGCCAAGTTGCTCAAGGCGCTGGTCGACAAAGAGCAGCCCGGCCTGATCATCCTGGGCAAACAAGCCATTGACGACGACTGCAACCAAACCGGGCAAATGCTGGCCGCGCTGGCCGGTTTGCCGCAAGCCACCTTCGCCAACAAGGTTGAAGTGGTGGATGGCAAGGTCAAAGTAACGCGTGAAGTGGATGGTGGCCTGGAGACGCTGAGCCTCAGCCTGCCGGCCGTCATCACCACCGATTTGCGCCTGAACGAGCCGCGCTACGTCACGCTGCCCAACATCATGAAGGCCAAGAAAAAGGTGCTCGACGTGTTCAAGCCCGCCGATCTGGGCGTTGATGTCACGTCGCGCATCAAGACGCTCAAGGTCAGCGAGCCGCCCAAGCGCGGCGCTGGCATCAAGGTGGCCGACGTGGCCACGCTGGTGGACAAGCTCAAGAACGAAGCGAAGGTGATCTGAGATGGCTGCACTTGTAATTGCTGAACACACCAATGCCGCCCTCAAAGGCGCCACGCTCAACACCGTCACCGCCGCCGTGCAGTGTGGTGGTGACGTGCACGTGCTGGTGGCGGGCCACAACGCCGCCGCCGCCGCTGCTGCCGCCGCCCAGATTGTGGGTGTGAGCCGCGTGCTGCACGCCGACGCTGAAGGCCTGGCGCATGGCCTGGCTGAAAACGTGGCCGCCCAGGTGTTGGCCATTGCCGCCCACTACAGCCACATCCTGTTTCCGGCCACGGCCAGTGGCAAAAACGTGGCACCGCGTGTGGCCGCGTTGCTGGACGTGGCCCAGATCAGCGACGCCACCAAGGTGATCAACGCCGATACGTTTGAGCGCCCCATCTACGCCGGCAACGCCATTGCCACGGTGCAGAGCCTTGATGCCACCAAGGTGATCACGGTGCGCACCACGGGTTTTGATGCCGCGCCCGCCACGGGTGGCAGCGCCGCCGTTGAGGTGCTGGCCGCCGTGGCCGCATCCGCCGCCAGCACGTTTTTGGGCAGCGAAATCGCCAAACTTGACCGGCCTGAACTCACCGCCGCCAAGATCATCGTGTCGGGTGGTCGCGCGCTGGGCAGCAGCGAGAAGTTCAACGAGGTGCTCACGCCCCTGGCCGACAAACTGGGCGCCGCGCTGGGCGCCAGCCGCGCCGCGGTGGACGCGGGTTATGCCCCCAATGACTGGCAAGTGGGCCAGACCGGCAAGATCGTGGCGCCCGCGCTGTACGTGGCTGTTGGCATCTCGGGCGCCATCCAGCACCTGGCTGGCATGAAGGACAGCAAGGTGATCGTGGCCATCAACAAGGACGCCGAGGCGCCGATCTTCAGCGTGGCTGATTACGGCCTCGAAGCTGATCTGTTTGCCGCCGTGCCCGAGTTGGTCAAGGCCCTGTGATGCACCGGGCTTGACGCCTGTTTTATGTGATTGAAGAGGCGCCAAATTTGGCGCCTTTGTTCCTTCTGGAGACTCAAAATGACCTACCGCGCCCCTGTCAAAGACATGCTGTTCGTGATGCAAGAGCTGGCCGGCCTGGATGCTGTCGCTCAGCTGCCGGGTTATGAAGACGCTGGCCTGGACACCGCCACGGCCGTGCTTGAAGAATGCGCCAAACTCAACCAGGACGTGATCGCGCCGCTCAACTGGGAGGGTGACAAAAACCCGTCGTCGTTCAACGCCGGCATCGTCACCACCACGCCGGGCTTCAAGGCGGCGTTCAAGCAGTTTGGCGAGGGCGGTTGGCAAGGCCTGCACCACCCTGTTGAGTTTGGCGGCCAGGCCCTGCCCAAGCTGATCCACGCGGCCTGCATCGAGATGCTCAACAGCGCCAGCCTGAGCTTTGCGCTGTGCCCGCTGCTGACCGATGGCGCGATCGAGGCCTTGCTCACCGCCGGCACCGACGCCCAAAAAGCCACCTACCTGCCCAAGATGATAGCCGGCAGCTGGACGGGCACCATGAACCTGACCGAGCCGCAGGCGGGCTCGGATTTGTCGATGGTGCGCAGCCGTGCCGAGCCCCAGCCCGACGGCAGCTTCAAGCTGTTTGGCACCAAGATTTTCATCACCTACGGCGAGCACGACATGACTGAGAACATCGTGCACCTGGTGTTGGCGCGCGTCACCGGCGCGCCCGAAGGCGTGAAGGGCATTTCGCTGTTTGTCTGCCCCAAGTTCATGGTCAAGGCTGACGGCAGCCTGGGCGAGCGCAACGACGTGTTTTGCGTGTCCATCGAGCACAAGTTGGGCATCAAGGCCAGCCCCACGGCGGTGCTGCAATTTGGCGACGGCACGGCGGCGGTCAATGCAAACGGCGCCGGACCCGGCGCCGTGGGCTACCTAATTGGCCAAGAAAACCGTGGCCTGGAATGCATGTTTGTGATGATGAACGCCGCCCGTTACGCCGTGGGCGTGCAAGGCATTGCGGTGGCCGAGCGCTCGTACCAAAAAGCCGTGGCTTTTGCGCGTGACCGGGTGCAAAGCCGGCCGGTGGACGGCTCCAGCAACGGGGCCGTGGCCATCATTCACCACCCCGACGTCAAGCGCATGCTGATGACGATGCGCGCCACGGTTGAGGGCTGCCGTGCCATGGCCTTGGTGGCTGCGGCCGCGCAAGACGCCGCGCACGCCCACCCCGATGCCGCCGTGCGCAAGCAAAACCAGGCGTTTTATGAGTTCATGGTGCCGCTGATCAAGGGTTTTTCTACCGAGATGAGCCTCGAGGTCACCAGCCTGGGTGTGCAGGTGCACGGCGGCATGGGCTTCATTGAAGAAACCGGCGCCGCGCAGTACTACCGCGACGCCAAGATCCTGACCATCTACGAGGGCACCACCGCCATCCAGGCCAATGACTTGATCGGCCGCAAGACAGCCCGTGACGGCGGCGCCACCGCGATGGCCATCGCCGCGCAGATCGAGCTCACCGAGCGCGCCTTGTCAGGCCACAGCAGCCAAAACGCCCGCGCGCTGCACAAGCGCCTGGCGGCCGCGCGCCAGGCGTTTCAAGACGTGGTGGGCTACGTGGTGGGCCAAAGCAAAACCCACCCCAATGACGTGTATGCCGGCAGCGTGCCCTACCTGATGATGGCCGGCAACCTGATGGCCGGCTGGCAGTTGGCGCGTGCGCTGCTGGTGGCCGAAGACAAGCTGGCCGCGGGTGTGGACGTGGCGTTCATGCGCGCCAAGATCAACACCGCGCGCTTTTATGGCGACCACATCCTCAGCCGCGTGCCCGGCATTTGCGACAGCATTGTGGAGGGCGCGGCGGGTGTTACCGAGATGGCGCTGGACGCGTTCTGATCTTTAGTCTTGGTGCTGTCCCTCGTGTGATAGTGACCGGCGGGCGTGCGCTTGCACACTCGCCGGCAATGCCAAATCCTGATCTGGAGTTGTCTGTGCCCTTGCCCCCTGTTTTAGCCAATTTGCCGCTGCCCATCATCGGCTCGCCGCTGTTCATCATCAGCAACCCCAAGCTCGTGATCGCCCAGTGCACCGCGGGCGTGGTGGGCGCCATGCCCTCGCTCAACGCCAGGCCGATCGCCATGCTCGACGACTGGCTGGCCGAGATCACCGAGGGCCTGGCCGCCTGGGACCGCGCTCATCCCGAGCAAAAAGCCGCGCCCTTTGCCATCAACCAGATCGTGCACAAGAGCAACGACCGGCTCGATGACGACATGGCTTTGTGTGCCAAGTACAAGGTGCCCATCATCATCACCAGCCTGGGCGCGCGCACCGACATCAACGAGGCGGTGCATGCCTGGGGCGGCGTGGTGATGCACGACATCATCAACAACAAGTTTGCCCACAAGGCGATTGAAAAAGGCGCTGACGGCCTGGTGGCGGTGGCTTGCGGCGCTGGCGGACATGCAGGCGTCAAGAGCCCGTTTGCGCTGATCCAGGAAATTCGCCAGTGGTTTGACGGCCCGTTGGCGCTGTCGGGCGCCATTGCCACCGGCGGCGCGGTGCTGGCCGCGCAGGCTTGTGGAGCAGACTTTGCCTACATCGGCTCGGCCTTCATCGCCACCGAAGAGGCCAGGGCCTCCGACGCCTACAAGCAGGCGATTGTCGATGGCAATTCCGATGACATCGTTTACAGCAACCTCTTTACCGGCGTGCATGGCAATTACCTCGCGCCGTCGATCCGCGCCGCCGGCATGGACCCCGATAACCTGCCCGAGAGCGATCCGAGCCAGATGAACTTCGGCGGCGACAAGTCCAAGGCCTGGAAAGACATCTGGGGCTGCGGTCAGGGCATTGGCCCGGTCAGCAAGGTGCAGAGCACGGCGGCGTTTGTGGCTCAACTCAAGCGCGAATACGAAGAGGCCCGCCAAAGGCTGCTGGCGTAATGGCTTCCTGCCGAACGGTGGGCCTGTTAAGCAAGCAGCCCTTCGGTCTCGATTTTCATGCGAAAAGTGCTCCTGGCGAACAAGAGGCGGGCGCAGGAAGCTATCTAATTGATAGCGCGGTTTTTAGCGTCTGAACATGTCCAGCTTCAAGGCCGACTCCTGGCCAAGCCATGAAGCATGGGTGGTATGGTCGGCCAGGTCATCGCCGGTGACGCCATGCACGAGCACATCAAGACCGCCCCGATGCTGCTCCAGCCACGGGATGAGACGGTCAAACTCTGCGCTGTCAAACGCAAGCTGGCAACTCCAGTGCGGATGTGGCCCGACCTCGCGCTCATGCACGCGTCCCACCGTGACCACAAAAAGCTCGTCTGCCTTCCCGCACAGCGCGCGGGCTTGCGCCACCGACGTGGGTTCGAAATAGACGTGGGCATGGTAGCTGGCGTAGAGATTTTCGGGGCGCCTGGTCATGGTGAAGTGAAGGGTAGCAAGGTTTTGATTGTGACCTTGGGTCGCTTACCGGTGTCGCTTAGGATCTGGCAAAAAACAACTTCCCGGAATAGGAATGTTCCTCGCCGCGTGGGATGATCAAGACTGTTGAGAAAAAGGCGGGGATTTGCAGAG
>JAYWDK010000095.1:0-6819 GCA_043779845.1 Betaproteobacteria bacterium
GACACGGCCGACGCCAAGCTGGCCGTGATGGAAGAGTGCGGCTTCACCATCACCCGCAACCCCAGTGAGATGGCGCGTTTGTTGAAGGCGTTGCTGTAAATCGCGCTAAGTCAACTGGGCAGTAGCTGGCCACCAACGGCCCAGCTGGCGCGTCTCAAGCCACCTTCGGGTGGCTTTTTTTCGACTCGATTTCAGACGCCAAGCCGCCCATGAAAAAAGCCGCCCGAGGGCGGCTTTTGAGCAAGGGCAAAGCAGATTCAGCGCTGACCGATGGGCTTGACGTTGCGTGCCGTGGCACCCACGTACAGCTGGCGTGGCCGGCCGATTTTGTATTCGGGGTCCGAGATCATTTCGTTGAGCTGAGCAATCCAGCCCACCGTGCGGGCCAGGGCAAAAATCGCCGTGAACAGGCTCACCGGGATACCGATGGCGCGCTGCACGATGCCGGAGTAAAAGTCGACGTTCGGGTAGAGCTTGCGCGCCACGAAGTACTCGTCTTCCAGGGCGATTTTTTCAAGCGCCATGGCCAGCTTGAACATCGGATCGTTTTCCAGGCCCATGGCCGTGAGCACTTCGTGGCAGGTTTCGCGCATCAGCGCGGCACGCGGATCGTAGTTTTTATAGACCCGGTGGCCAAAGCCCATCAGCTTGACGGTGGAGTTTTTGTCCTTCACCTGCTTGATGAACTCGCCGATTTTTTCAACGCCGCCCATCTTCTGGATGTCGCCCAGCATGTTCAGGCAAGCCTCGTTGGCGCCGCCGTGCGCCGGGCCCCACAAGCAGGCCACGCCAGCCGCGATGGCCGCAAACGGGTTGGTGCCCGACGAGCCGCACAAGCGCACGGTGGACGTTGAGGCGTTTTGCTCGTGGTCGGCGTGCAGCGTGAAAATGCGGTCCATGGCACGCACCAGCACGTCGTTAGGCTGGTACTCGTCGCAAGGCGTGGCAAACATCATGTGCATGAAGTTGCCGGCGTACGAGAGATTGTTCTTCGGGTACATGAAGGGCTGGCCAACGCTGTACTTGTAGGCCATGGCCACCAGCGTGGGCATCTTGGCGATCAAGCGGATGGCCGCGATCTCACGGTGCTCCGGATTGTTGATGTCGGTGCTGTCGTGATAGAAGGCCGACAAGGCGCCCACCAGACCCGTCATGATGGCCATGGGGTGCGCATCACGGCGGAAGCCACGCAGAAAAAACTGCATCTGCTCGTTGACCATCGTGTGGTTGGTCACGCGGGCAGTGAAGTCTTTTTTCTGCGCGTCGTTGGGCAAGTCACCGTAGAGCAGCAGGTGGCAGGTTTCCAGAAAGTCGCAGTTCTCGGCCAACTGCTCGATCGGGTAACCGCGGTACAGCAGTTCACCCTTGTCGCCATCAATGTAGGTGATGGTGGAGTTGCACGACGCGGTGGACAAAAAGCCCGGGTCATAGGTGAACTTGCCGGTCTGGCCATACAGCTTGCGGATGTCGATGACATCGGGGCCGATGCTGCCTTTGTAGAGCGGCAGGTCCATGCTGGGGCTGCCGTCGGAAAACGACAGGGTGGCTTTTACGTCAGACGGGGTCATGGGGCTTTCCCTTTCTAGTCAAGTTCTGTGGGTTCGGCAAAGACAAAAATCAGCGGGGCAGATCGGCCGGCAAACCTCTTGCACGCAGCATGCCAAGCACCAGGGTCACCTCGGGACAAGCCAACTCGTCTTCGGGCTCACGGCGTATCAGCAGCAAATCCAGCAAGTCGTTATCGGCCAGATCCATCAACATCTGTAGACCGGTGGCGTGGCGCACGGTGAGCACATCTTCAAACTGTTGAAAAAAACGCGCAATGAACAAGTCGTTTTCAAGCAGGCCGCGGCGGCAGCGCCAGCGCAACCGGCTGAGCTCGGTCGCGCCAATGGGCGCGCTGTCGTCAGGTTCAGTGTGCATGGCGGGGCTTGCTGCGGGTTGACAGGCGTGCATTCAAAGCGTGCATCCGACAGGCACCTAAATGGCGCGCCGCACCATCATTTCTTTGATCTTGCCGATGGCCTTGGTGGGGTTCAAACCCTTGGGGCAGACATCAACGCAATTCATGATGGTGTGGCAGCGGAACAAGCGGTACGGATCTTCGAGGTTGTCGAGACGGGCGGCGGTGTCTTCGTCTCGGCTGTCGGCGATGAAACGGTAGGCCTGCAGCAAGCCGGCAGGGCCGACAAACTTGTCGGGGTTCCACCAGAAGCTGGGGCAGCTGGTGGAGCAGCTGGCGCACAGGATGCACTCGTACAAGCCATTCAGCTCGTCTCGTTCTTCAGGGCTTTGCAGACGCTCTTTTTCAGGCGGCACGTTGTCGTTGACAAGGTAAGGCTTGATCGAGTTGTACTGCTTGAAGAACTGCGTCATGTCGACGATCAGGTCGCGGATGACCGGCAGGCCAGGCAGCGGCTTGAGCACGATCACACCCGGCAGATCACGCATATTGGTCAGGCAAGCCAGGCCATTTTTGCCGTTGATGTTCATCGCGTCTGAGCCGCAAACGCCCTCGCGACACGAGCGCCTGAAGGTGATGGCGGGGTCAAGCGACTTGAGCTTCATCAGCGCGTCGAGCAGCATGCGCTCGCTGCCGTCGAGCTCAACGTCGATCGACTGCATGTAGGGCTTGGCATCCGCGTCGGGGTCGTAGCGGTAGATCTGGAATGTGCGCTTGGCCATGTATCTTCTTTCAGTTGCTGTCGCTGCCGGGGCTGAACTTGGGTTTGAACCCTCAGCCAGCCCTGGGGCTGAACTTGAGGCTTAAAAGGTGCGCACTTTGGGCGGCACGCTGTCCACCGTGAGCGGCTTGAGCTGCACGGGCTTGTAGTCCAGGCGGTTGCCTTCGGCGTACCACAGCGTGTGCTTCATCCAGACGGCATCGTTGCGGCCCAACGGGAACTCGGCGTCGTCGGCCGCGCGCTCGTAGTCGTTCACGGTGTGTGCGCCACGGCACTCATGGCGGGCCGCCGCCGAGACGATGGTGGCTTGCGCGGCTTCAATCAGGTTTTCAACTTCCAGCGCCTCGATGCGCGCGGTGTTGAAGACGCGGCTCTTGTCCTTGAGCGTGATGCCGGCCACGCGCTCACGCAAGGCCGCAATCTTCTTGACGCCTTCGTCCATCGACACCTGGGTGCGGAACACGCCAGCGTGCAGCTGCATCGTTTTGCGGATGTCGTCGGCCACGTCCTGGGCGTATTCACCCGAGCTGCTGCTGTCGAGTTTGGCAATGCGCGCCAGCGAAAAATCAGCCGCGTCCCCCGCCATCGGCTTGTGCGTTTTGGTGGATTGCGCCAGCGCGGCCACGATGTGGTTGCCCGCCGCGCGGCCAAACACCAGCAGATCGAGCAGCGAGTTGGTGCCCAGGCGGTTGGCACCGTGCACGCTGACGCAAGAGCATTCGCCCACCGCGTACAGGCCGTTGATCACGGTGTTGGGATTGCGGTCAGCCCCCACGCCATTGGGCGCCACCACCTGGCCATTGATGTTGGTCGGGATGCCACCCATCTGGTAGTGGATGGTGGGCACCACGGGGATCGGCTCTTTGGTGATGTCGACGTTGGCAAAGTTGTGGCCAATCTCGAACACGCTGGGCAAGCGCTTCAGGATGGTGTCGCCACCCAGGTGGGTCATGTCGAGCTGGATGTGGTCCTTGTTGGGACCACAGCCTCGGCCTTCCTTGATCTCCTGGTCCATGCAACGTGAGACAAAGTCACGCGGCGCCAGATCTTTCAGGGTAGGCGCGTAGCGCTCCATGAAGCGTTCGCCGTTGACGTTGCGCAGAATCGCACCCTCACCTCGGCAGCCTTCGGTCAGCAACACGCCGGCGCCGGCCACGCCGGTCGGGTGAAACTGCCAGAACTCCATGTCTTCGAGCGGGATGCCGGCGCGTGCCGCCAAACCCAAACCATCGCCCGTGTTGATAAAGGCGTTGGTGCTGGCGGCAAAAATGCGGCCCGCACCACCCGTGGCCATCAGCGTGGTCTTGGCTTCAAGGACAAAAACCTCACCGGTTTCCATTTCCATGGCGGTCACGCCCAGCACGTCGCCGTCGGCGTCGCGGATCAGGTCAAGCGCCATCCACTCCACGAAGAACTGAGTGCGCGCCTTGACGTTTTGCTGGTACAGCGTGTGCAGCATGGCGTGGCCGGTGCGGTCGGCGGCGGCGCAAGCGCGCTGCACCGGCTTTTCACCGTAGTTGGCGGTGTGGCCGCCAAACGGGCGCTGGTAAATCGTGCCGTCGGGGTTGCGGTCAAACGGCATGCCAAAGTGCTCAAGCTCATACACCACCTTGCCGGCTTCGCGGCACATGAACTCGATGGCGTCCTGGTCGCCCAGCCAGTCTGAGCCCTTGATGGTGTCGTAGAAGTGGTAATGCCAGTTGTCTTCGCTCATGTTGCCGAGCGACGCGCCAATGCCGCCTTGCGCGGCCACGGTGTGCGAGCGCGTTGGGAACACCTTGGACAACACCGCCACGTTCAAACCGGCCCGCGCCAGTTGCAGCGACGCACGCATGCCGGACCCACCGGCGCCAATGATCACGACGTCAAATTTACGACGGGCCACAGTGGCCTTGATTGCTGCCATTTTCAGAGTCTCCAGAGCACTTGCACTGCCCAGCCGGAACAGCCCACCAACCACGCGATGGTGGCCACTTGCAGCACCAGCCGCAGGCCCACGGGCTTGATGTAATCCATCAACACGTCACGCATGCCCACCCACGCGTGGTAGGCCAGGGACACGATCACCACCAGGGTGAATACCTTCATCCACTGGCGCGAAAAAATCGCCGACCAGCTGTCATAACCCAGCGGGCCGCCGGTGAGCACCTGCGCCAACAACACAAAAGTGAACAGCGCCATGACCACCGCAGTGGCGCGCTGGCTGAGCCAGTCACGAAGCCCGTAATGCGCGCCCACGACCAGGCGCTTGGAACCGTAATTGACGGCCATATTTTTTTGCCTTTTGAGTAGATTGTTGAAAGCCTGCCGGCGTCAGAACAAGCCGAACAGCTTGGCGCCCAGCACCACGGTGAGGCCGATGCTGAGCACAAACGTGACGATGGCCGAAGAGCGGCCTTGTTCTTTGGAGACGCTGTGGGTGGCGTCCATCCAGATGTGGCGCACGCCGGCGATGGCGTGGTGCAAATAGGCCCAGATCAGCGCCAGCGTGACCAGCTTGACCACGAACCCCGGCACAAATCCGACGCCGGCCACAAAGGCGCTGGCGAAGCCGTCAAACGACACCTCGGACGTGACGCTGGTGTCGAACATCCAGACGATGAACGGCAACAAAAAGAACATCAACATGCCGCTGACGCGGTGCAGGATGGACAACAGGCCAGCGATCGGCAGCCGGTACTGGAGGGCCTCGATCAGGCGCATGTTCTCGCCGGGTCGGGCTTTGGGAATGTCTGCCATGGGGTGTGGTCTCAGTGTGATTTGGTGGTGTAACAAACGGTCGCCCGAGGAGTTTATTGCAACGCAACAGGCTTACCCGGAGCTTTTGAACAAGCCCACTCAGCCCGAAAAGCCTGCGTGTGCGCGGCGTCAATTCAATTCATTGCGGTAGAAATGTTGGTCGGTGTTGTAGAGGCCGCGGCGCAGCTCCACCGGCTTGTCGCCATAGGTAAATGACAAGCGCTCCACGCTGAGCAAGGGCGATGCGGGCGACACCGCCAGCAACTCGGCGCTGCCCACGTCGGCGCCAACGGCCCGGATTTTTTCTTCGGCCCGAATCATGCGCACGCCAAACTCGGCCTCGAACATGCCGTACATCGGGCCCTTGTAATCGGCCAAGCGGTCAGCGGTGAGCCCTTTGAACAACACGCCGGGCAGCCAGATTTCATCCAGCACCACGGGCTTGCCGTGGGCTAGCAACAAGCGCCGAAGCTGCACCACCGCGTCGCCGCTCTTGCAGGCCAACAAGCGCGCCACGTCGGCCGGCGCGCGGGTGCGGCGGCAATCCAGCAGGCGGCGCTCCATATCGCGCGGGCCGCGGTCGTCGGGCATCAAACGCAAAAACCGGTACTGGATTTTTTGCTCGGCATGGGTGGCCACGAAGGTGCCCTTGCCCTGGCGACGCACCAGCAAGTTGTCGGCCGCCAACTCGTCCACGGCCCGGCGCACGGTGCCCTGGCTGACCTTGAAGCGCGCCGCCAACTCCAGCTCACTGGGGATGGCCTCACCCGGCTTCCAGGCGCCTGATTGCAGCTCCCGCGTGATCAAGCCCTTGATCTGTCGGTACAGCGGGCTGAACGCCGGCCCCGCCGCATCCGGGCCCAAGCCGGCGGGGGATGCGGCAACGCTGAACAAAGGGGCTGAAGAAGGCATTTACCGCAATTGCAGCACAAGCGGCAACCCCAATGCAACAACCTGCGCATTAAATGCTGACAGATGTCTTATATAAGACATGAGACTGTTGACAACCCCCGTATGAACCCGTAGTTTGGCCTACACTCCACGCCGGCTCGGGTGGTGGCTTCTGACGTCTTGCGCATGCCGCGCTGGCGAAACAGGTTCACCGCAGTGGGCCAATCCAACCCAATTTGTCACCATCCTCCTGGAGCCTCCCATGAGCAAGAAACCCGTTCGCGTTGCAGTCACCGGTGCCGCCGGCCAAATCGGTTACGCCCTGTTGTTCCGTATTGCCTCGGGCGAGATGCTGGGCAAAGACCAGCCCGTGATCCTGCAATTGCTGGAAGTGCCGGTTGAGAAGTCCCAGGAAGCGTTGAAGGGCGTGATGATGGAGCTGGACGATTGCGCGTTCCCGCTGCTGGCCGGCATGGAGGCGCACAGCGACCCGATGACCGCCTTC
>JAYWDK010000096.1:0-6778 GCA_043779845.1 Betaproteobacteria bacterium
CGCGCGGCGGAACTCACTTCGCGCCCTGCGGGCGCTTCGTTCAAACAACCGCCGCGAGTTTGATTACGAAGCGCGCTGCGCGCGCGACCCCGGCCTTGCGCTTCTCGTCGCCCCAGAGATCGCCCCCACCGGGTGCCAACCGCCGCGAGCGCGAAGGGTGGTGGCGTGCGGAGTTGACTTCAAAACAACCGCGCACCGCGAGACGATGTTTGCAAAGTCGCGTCAGGGGCCGTCGCAGCGCGCCTGGGAGGCGCCGAGAAGCACAGGTCTCAGGGCCGCGCGCGCCAGCGCGCTTCGTTGACTGACTCGGCGTGGTTGTCAGAGCGCAGCGCCCGAAGGGCGCGAAGCGAGTTCCGCGCCGGGCCCTGAGACCGAGCATCGCAGGGCAGTCGACGCGCAGCGGCGACCGCTTCCGTGGCGCGCTGCGGCGGGCGCTGACGCGGCTTTGCTGCGCCGCACACTGCGCCCGCAAAGCGGTCGTTGAAATTCAGCTTCGAGCCGGTGACGGTCGCCTCGATCCAACTTGATTTCGTCGACACCGTCCGAGGCGCGATACACGCATCCGCCTGGCGCCGGCACTGCGCCAATCCGGTCCACGGCGCCGGTGGCACTCAGTTGTCAAACTCGATTTCAGTGGCGTCAAGCAAGGTGCCGTCGGCCGACAACACACCCTTGACCTTGAGCTTGCCGGTGTAGCCCGAGAGCTTGGCCGCGTTGAAGTTGTTGAACACGATGTCGGGGCGGGCGTAGCTCACCGTGGTGCCGCGCAATACAAAACGCCGCGTGCTGGTATTGAGGCCGCTAATGCTGCCGCTGAGCTCAAACAGCTTGACCCGGTCGCGGCCGTTGGACACATCGAGCTTGCTGGCCACCAGCACGCCGGCCCGCAGCGCACCGCTGATCTCCACCGAGGAACCCAGTTTCACGCCGGCGTTGCCACCGATGGCGCTGGTGTCCACGGTGACGCCGTTCACCACAAAGCGTGTGCCCGACAAAACGGCAGATACCAGGCCGTCGAACTCGGCGCCGTCTCGGTCTGATGGCGTGCTGTCGCCTGGGCGCTGGCTGCTCACGGTCCAGTCGCCGTGGCTGTCCGGGTTGGTTTGCAGGTTGAGTTGCACCTCCGCGCCCACCACCATGCCCGCAGTACTGGCGAGATAGGTTTGTTTGCCAATCGTGAAACTCTGGCTGCCGTTGACCGCCGCCACCGGGCCGGTGACGCGCAAGCTGGCGTTGCCCGCGGCTGGCGCAATGCGCGTGGCGGCGTAGGCGGTGCGGGTGCTGTCATAAAAGCCATACACCTCCAGCGTTTGGCCCACCTTGATGCCGGCCAAGCCATTGACAAGGCGGTCATCAAACACGGTATCGACCGACACCCACACGGTTTGCCCCAGCACGGTGAGGCTGCCAGCCGCCACATCCACCGCACTGGCTGGCCCGACCAGGGCGCGGTTGGTGCGCACGGCCGAGGCTACCGCGCTGGAAACGCCGGCGGTGGTGGTGATCGGCCCACCCGTGACCTGCACCACCATGCCCAGCGCCAACGCGGCGGGGCTCAAGCGGCTGTCGTCGTCACCTTGAACCACGGCAGTGGTTTCGTCGAAGTGCACGCCGTTGACGATGATCGAGCCATAGCCCGCGATCGTGCCCGAGGCAAACGAGCCCGTGCCCTCGGTGCCCACGCCGCCGCCACAGCCGCCCAGGCTGCCCGTTAGCAAGGCGGCCAACACGGCACACAGCGCGACGCCCGCCAGAGCGGCGACGTCGGGCAGGTAGACTCGGGCCTGGCTGGCCAAGCGGCGCCAGCCCACCGCCGGCTTGGGCGTGGGGATAGGCGCACTTAACAGGGTGCTGGCGTGGGCCATCAGGGAGGGGGCAGTGGCAAGAGCAGGGGCGGCGGTCGGCGTCATGGCTTGGGTTCCGGTACGGAGATATTGGCGGCCACTGGGGCCAGCTCTTGCGCAAACGTATACAGGCCAAGCCGCACATGTTGCCGTTTAGGCACCAGGGGCGGCGCGGCGGGCGTGGCGGCAATGGGTTTGGCGGGCGCTTTGCCCTTGGCCGCAGTGGGCGCTTGGGTGGCCGGCTCGGCGGTCAAGCCGGCCTCGGTCGGGGTGGGTGACGGCCGGGCATCACGCGCCACCATGGCCTCCAGCGCGGGCACCAGGGCCATCAGCAAAGCCTGCCACTGGTCACGCACCAGTTGGCGAAACTCGGCCATCGACTCGTCGCTCAAGCCCTCGGCAAAAAGCGCTTGTTCAAAGTGGCGGCGGTTGTCTTGCAGCAGGTTGTCGATGGCGCCTTCAAGGTGGCTGCCTACGTTGCGGCCCAGCGCGGCCACCATGCGGCCTTCGTCGCCCTGGGGCACAAAGGCCTCGCGCACCAGGCGCACGGTGTCGCGCTCGGGGTCGAGGGCGGCCAAGCCCAGGCGCAGCAACTCGTCAAGCAGGCTGCGCGGATGCACGTCGCGTGTGATGGTGTGCGCCAGCGTCTCAAAACTGGGCGCCGGGCCTTGGCGCGGCAGCTCGGCCGGCGAGCCCCGCAGGTCACAGTAGGCGCGCGCAGTGCGCCAATGCGCAAACAGCTCGTTGGCATGTGACCGGGACGACGGCGTGTGCTGTGCTGCGCCCTCGCGCACGGCCAGCAGCAGGCGAGACACCTCGCGCCGATGGATGCCGGTGGCCGTGGTGATGCGACTCACGCGGCGGTGCGGCGGCAGGTCGGCGTGGCTGCGGTCGGCGCTGTCAACCAGCGCTTGTTTGAGCAGCTCGTCGAGCGTGTCGTGGGTGACGCCGCGCGCCACCGCCAACCGGGCCAACGGGCCCAGCACCTGGCGCAACGCGGTGCTGACCGCGTCGGGTTCGGGGTGCTGGGCGTCGGTGGACATGGTGGGCGTCAATGGGGGCGATGTTGGAGCGGCTGCCAAAACTTGGCCATGGCGCCGGCGGCGGATGGTATGCCGCCCGTGCCCGCCCCGGGTCAGTCCTTAGTGATCAAAGCTCACCTCGGTGGCCAACACCTGCGTGCGGGTGCTGCCCACGCCGCCCTTGACATGCACCTTGCGGCCCACCAGCAGGTCGGCCACCGTGCCGTTGACATAAACCGTGGCGCTGCCGTAGGTGGCCGTGGTGTCGCGCACCACAAAGGTCATGGCAGTGGCGTCCACTGCCGTGATCGCGCCAAACAACTGCATTTTGTGGCTGTCGTCACCTTGATGATGGCTTTCAAGCGACACGCTGGTGGCCACCAGCACGCCGTTGGTCACGGTGCCTTTGACCTCCACCGCCACGCCCAGCGCCAGGCCGGTGCTGCCGTCCGGGAAGGTGGCGTTGGTGGCGTCAACCACCAGGCCGTCCACCGTGAAACTGGTGGCCGAGGTGAAAGCCGTGATGGCGCCACGCAACTGGGCGGTGGTGTGATCAAGCGGCTTGGTGGGCTTGACGCCAAACGACTGCGCAACCCACGTGCCCTTGCTTTGGGTGGTGGCCAACACCGCCGTGAGCGTCACACCATTGGCCAAGGTGCTGGGCACCAAGCTGCTGTCCACGCTGGCATACGAGATCAATACGCCGCCCAGCGTGAAGGTCTTGAGCGTGGTGTCGAGCGCAGCCACCGTGCCGCGCAGCTTGTAGGCGGTGGCTGCCGTTTTGCGCTCAATCCGCGTTGCGGTGATGTGGCCGGTGGCGGCGTCCAGCGTGCCGTGAACTTCAATCACGGCGCCCACCAACACGGCGCTCAGGCCGCCCGACAGGCTGCTGTCAAACACGGTGCTGCTGGCGATGTCCACCACCTGGCCCAGCACGGTGAGCGTATTGGCGGCGGTGTTGAGCGCGGACACGGGGCCCAATACCTGGCCACCAAACCGGAAGGCGGCCGCTTTGGCGGTGGCGGTGGCGGCGTCCACCGCGCTGCTGTCCACGTCCACCCGCATGCCCAGATGCAGCGCGCTCAGGGTGGTCTTTAGCCCCAAGTCGTCGGTCACGGTGGCGCTGCTGTCGTCAAAGCGCACGCCGTTGACGATGACCGAGCCAAAGCCCGTGATCGTGCCTTGGGTGAAGTTGCTGGCGGTGGCCGTGGGCGTGGTGTCGGCCGGGGTGGCCGGGGTGGTGCTGGCGTCGCCGCCACCACCACAACCCACCACGCCGACCAGCAAGGCCAGCGCGGCCGCCACGGACAAGGGCGCCAAACGGCCGAACTTGAAACCAGGCGTCAAGCGCTTGGCGGCGTCGCCAGGGCGGCGGCAGGTGTCATTGAAGGGCAAAAGATTCAACGGGCTCATCAGAGGCTCCTGTAGATCGGTGTGATTTCAGTATATGTGTAATTTGCACATTTGATGCAAAAATTGAGGGTGAGACGCGGCCTACACAATGCGGACATGCCACCGCGCCGCTGGATTGCCCACCTCGACATGGACGCGTTTTACGCGTCGGTGGAGTTGCTGCGCTACCCCGAGCTGTTGGGCCAACCGGTGGTGATTGGCGGCGGCCGGCGCCACCAGCCGGTGCCGCTGCCCGACGGCACGCACCGCTTTGCCATGCTCGATGGCTATGCCGGCCGGGGCGTGATCACCACCGCCACCTACCCGGCGCGCGACCTGGGCGTGCACTCGGGCATGGGCTTGATGAAAGCCGCCTTGCGCGCCCCGCAAGCCGTGTTGCTGCCGGTGGACTTCGAGCAATACCGGCTGTATTCACGCTTGTTCAAAGCCGCCGCCGCCGAGGTGGCGCCGGTGATCGAAGACCGCGGCATCGACGAGATCTACATCGACCTCACTGACCAGCCCGGCGCCCAGGACACAGTGGCGCACGACCCCTTTGGTGGCGTGCGCGCGCTGGCACTCGACATCAAAAACAACGTACGGCGAATCACGGGATTGAGTTGCTCGATCGGCGTGACGCCCAACAAGCTGCTGTCCAAGATCGCCAGCGACCTGGACAAGCCCGATGGCTTGGCGCTGCTGACGATGGCCGACCTGCCCGACCGCATCTGGCCGCTGCCGGTGCGCCGCATCAATGGCATCGGCCCCAAGGCCGGCGGCAAGCTGGCGGCGCTGGGCATTGAGACGATCGGCCAACTGGCGACACAAGGCCGCGCCGAGCTGATAGTGCACTTTGGCCACAGCTACGGCGCCTGGTTGTTTGACGCCGCGCGCGGCATTGACGAGCGGCCGGTGGTCACCTTCAGCGAGCCGGTGTCGATGAGCCGCGAGACCACCTTCGAGCGAGATCTGCATGCCCGTCGCGACAAAGCCCAGCTCGGTGCCATCTTCACCCAGCTGGCCGAGCAGGTGGCCGCTGACTTGCAGCGCAAGGGTTACGTGGGCCGCACCATCGGCATCAAGCTGCGCTTTGACGACTTCAAGGCCGTGACGCGCGACATGACCATCGAGCTGCCCACCGCCGAGGCGGCCACCATCCGCCTGGCCGCCGGCCTGTGCCTGAAGCGCGTAGACCTGGCGCGGCGCATCCGCCTGCTGGGCGTGCGCGTGGGCGCCCTGCAACGGGCACCCGGCGCGGGGCCGGCGCGGCCAGGTTGACGCGCCGCTTTCTTGACGCGCCCTGTTTGACGCGGCGCAAACCAGCCTGAGGCCTGAGCGCGGTTTTTTGGCCCTGCCGCCTGCTACGCTGCACGCTGTTTTTTTGGCCCCTCACTCTCAGCCCTTTTTGCCCCCCAGCCATGACCACTTTGACCTGGAGCGACGCGCTCACCCTGGCGCATCCCCAAATGGATGCCACCCACGAAGAATTTGTGGCCCTGCTGGCCCACACCGAGGCCGCCCTGGCCGGCCCAGACGCCCCGCTGCTGGCGCATTGGGACAGCCTGGTGGCGCACACCGTGGCGCACTTTGCCCAAGAAGACCGCTGGATGGCCGCCACCGGTTTTGCGCCTGAAAACTGCCACGCGTTTCAGCATCAGTCGGTGCTGGCGGTGATGCAGGAGTGCGCCCGCCAGGCGCGTGACCCGGCCCTGGCTGACTTTGAGCCGCTGCGCGTGGCCGTGGGCGAGCTGGCGATCTGGTTTCCGCAGCACGCGCAGATGATGGACGCCGCCCTGGCCCAACACATGGCCGCAGCAGGCTTTGACGCCGCCACGGGCCAATGCTGCGAGCCGGCAATGGCCGGCGGCGAGGCCATCACCGGCTGCGGCGGCGGCAGCTGCGGTTGATAGCCTGTCGGCCTTGATGCGGTTGCGCCAGCGCCGTTGATACAGTGGGCCACCATGCCCACTGCCCAGGATTTGCGCTTCCCTTCCATCGATGGCCTGCGGGCCTTTGAAGCGGCGGTGCGGCTGGGCAGCTTCGAGCGCGCGGCCGACGAATTGACCATCACCGCCAGCGCGGTCAGCAAGCGTGTGTCCACGCTCGAAGACCTGCTGGCCACGCCCTTGCTGGGGCGCGGCGGCCGTGGCCTGGTGCTCACAGTCGCCGGCAAAGAGTATCTGGCCCAGGTGCGCGCCGCGCTAGGCCTGTTGGCCGCCATGCCTTTGCACCACCGCGCCGCGCAACGCGTGCAGCGGCTGCGCATCACCTCCCCGCCAACTTTTGCGCGGCAAATTCTGGTGCCGCAGCTCGAAAGTTTTACCCGCGCGCACCCCGACATCGAGCTGGAGTTGTTGCTGTCGATCCCGTACCTGGACACGGCCTCGCCTGAGACCGACATCGAGGTGCGCGCTGGCGATGCCAGCCTGGGCACCGTGCTGCTGGCCGATCGTGTGCTGCCGGTGGCCTCACCCGCACTGATCGCGCGGCTGCCACCGCAGCGCACGCCCGCCGACCTGG
>JAYWDK010000097.1:0-17452 GCA_043779845.1 Betaproteobacteria bacterium
GTGATGCCAAAACTGCTTCGGTTGAAGCGGGCTTCAAAGTCGCCCCCGCACACCTCGCGCTTGAACAGCGGGTTGAGGTAACAGCGAAAGCGCTGCGCCACCAGTCGCAGCGGCTGGCTCAGGCCGCGCAAGCTGAACTCACCGGTGACGGCAGCCACGCCGCCCGTGACGTCAAACTCAAAGCGCTCGGCCACAAAAAAGGCTTGTGGGTGCGCGGCCACGGCCAGCATGTCGTCTTGCTTGAGGCGGGCGTCGAGCACGGCCAGGCCGGTGCTGGCGGTGGCCAGGTTGATCACCGTTTGCACGCGCCCTGTTTTGGCCTCACGGTCCAGCGTGAGGTCGCCATTGAGCGGGCCAATCCGGCCCCGGATCGTGGCGGTGTCGAAGTGCAGCAGCTCAAAGTTGACAAAGCTGTGCGACGGGTCCAGGGCGTACGCCACGGGTTCGGCTTGCACGGCGGGTGTCGTCAAACTGGCCAGGGTGACCAGCGCAAACAGCGTCAACCTGAGGTGGGGCAGCGTCATGGTTTTGATGCTCGCACAAAGCCGGGGGCTCAAAGCAAAAACGCCCCGCGCAGCGTGCAGGCTGGCGAGGCGGTGTTGGTGCAGTTTTGGGGCGTTGTTGCGACGACTGGGCCGTGCGGCGCGGCCCGAAGTGGATTACGGCTGCTTGACAGCTTCGACCTGGATCACCAGGCGCACGTTGTCCGAGAAGCCGTAGTTCATGCCCCAGGTAAGGCCGTACTGGCTGCGCACGAGGGTGGTTTCAAAATCACCGCCGCACACTTCAACTTTGAGCATGTTGTGCATGTAGCAGTTGAAGTTGGTGGCCTTCAGCGTGACCGGGTTGGTTTTGCCCAGCAGCGTCAGCGTGCCGCTCACTTCAGTGACCTTGTCGCCGTTGAAGCTGAACTTGTCGCCCACAAACTTGGCGGTCGGGAACTCGGCAGCGTTGAAAAAGTCCTTGCTCTGCAGGTGCTTGTCAAACTGCGCTGTGCCCGTGTTGATTGAGCCGGTGTCGATGGTCAGCTCGACTTTGCCGGTCTTGGCGGCTTTGTCCAGCTGCACGGTGCCGCTCTTTTTGTCGAAGCGGCCGCGGTTGGTGGACGTGCCGAAATGCTGGATCTCGAAGGTGGCAAAAGTGTGCGTCGGGTCGATGGCATAGGTGGCGCTTTGCGCCTGGGCGCCAATAGCGGTGGCCAGCAGGGCGGTGGTGATGAGTGTGGTGCGGATCATGGTTTCTTTCGTTTCAGCGGGGGTGGGATAGGACGGTAAAAAGCTCACAACGGCGCCATGCCGGTGAGCGCGAGCTTGAACTTGACGAGCACGTCGTTGGCCACCATCGAGGTGTCGGCCCACTCGCCTTCGCCAATCTTGAAGTCGAGACGTTTGAGGGTGAAACTGCCGGTGGCCGTGCTGATGGTGCCATTCGCAGGGCCGGCTTGCAGCACCGCCACGGGCACCACCACGTCTTGCGTGGCGCCCTTGATGGTCAACTTGCCGCGCACCTCAAATTTGCCGCCGCCCAGCGCCTTGATGCTGGTGCTGGTGAAGCTGGCCTGCGGGAACTTGGCGACATTGAACCAAGCGGCCTTGGGCACCTCGGCGTCAGTCTCGGCGGCGCCAAAGCCGGCGCTGCCGGTCTGGATGGTGAAGCTCACCTTGCCGGCCTCGGGTTTTTTGGGATCAAGGCTGATGGCCGCAGCCCACTGCTTGAAGTGGCCTTCCACGGGCACGCCCATTTGCTTGCTGACAAAGCTGATGTCACTTTGGGCCGGCACCACCAACTGGGCCATCGCGGGGCCGGCAAGGGCGGCCAGCAGCGCGGCGGTGGCCAGGATGAAACGTCGTGACATGGAAATCCTTGCGTCAAAAGTGAGCGGCTTTCAGGGGGCTGCGCGAGGCGCACGATATGCGCGGCGCCAACAATCCGGCGTTGCGGGCTTACTTGCGTCCGCCCAAACGCATGCGGTTGATCAAGCCATCGCGGTCAATAAACTGGTGTTTGAGCGCACCGGCCACATGCAGCAGCACCAACACCGCCATCGCCCAGGCCAGCAATTCATGGGCTGACTTGAGTGTCTCGGCCAGCGCCTTGTCGACCGGCACAAAATCGGGCAACTGCAACATGCCAAACCACACCACCGGGAACCCGGCCGCCGAGCTGTAAGCCCATCCGTCCAGTGGCACGCCAAAAAATAGCAGGTAGAGCAAACCGTGGGTGGCGTGCGCGGCGCGGGCTTGCCAGCGCGGCATGGTCACGTCGGGTGGCGGTGGGTGCCCCAGGCGCCACAACAACCTCAAACCCGACAAAGCCAGGATCGTGATGCCGGCCCACTTGTGCCAGCTGTACAGCTTGAGTTTGGACGGTGATACCGGCAGGTCGCTCATGTAAACGCCCAGGCCAAACGAGCCCACGATCATCAGCGCCAACAGCCAGTGCAGCGTGATCGCCCCGCCGGAATAGCGTTGGTCGGGGAGGGGGTTGGGGTTGGCCATGGCCGCTAGTGTGTGGGCTGGCGGCGTGGCCTGCGTTCAGCGCACTTGACCCGGTGCTTCAGTTTGATTGAACTCAGAAGTTCCGCAGATTCGCGGAACTTCAACGCCAAGGGGGCGTAGGCCAGGGCCTAAAGCCGCGCGCGCCCCACCCAAAGCGCTTCACTCAGCGCTTGCAAGTGCTGGTGTACGTTGGTGGCCAGCAGCCGGTGGCGCAGCGCAAAGTCCAGCGTGGCGAGCGTGGCATCCACCGTCATGTCGCCAGCAGCGGCGTGGGCCAGCGCCTGGGCCACGGGCATCAGCGTGAGGCTGTGCACCTCGCCATCCTGGTTGCTGGGCACCACGCCGGGCGGCAGCGCCAGATCGAACACGCTCACCTGTTCGAGCTGAAATCCCTCGGGGATGTCGCGGGCCATGCGGATCAACCGGCCGGCCACCAGGCGGCTCATTTGCGCGGGTGTCAGGCCGGCTTCCTCCCAGCCCTCACGCACCACGGCCTCGGCCGGGCTTTGGCCGTGCGGCACACCGCCGCCGATCAGGTTGTCGAGTTGGCCGGGATCCACCGCCTTGGTGTGCGCGCGCCGGGCGATCCACAAATGCGTGGGCCGGCCGCGGGCGTCGGCCACGTATCCGTTGCAGTGCGCGCCAAAAGTGGTGGTGCCCCAGAAGCGCGACGCGGCACGCTCCATGGTGGCCAGCAGCGCGCCATTTCCCAGGGCCAGCACCGGGTAGGTTTCATCGCGCCAGGCCACGATCAGCCCGGCCTCGCACAGCGCCTGGTTGGTTTGGGCCAGAAACCCGGTGAGCTGGGCGGCGGGCAGCCGCAGCGTGACGGCGTCGTCGCCCACCTGCAGCGCCGCGGCCACCGCCAGCTCGGCCAAGGCGGGCAGATGCAGGCGCGCGACCGATCCGGTGAGCAGGGCCTGGCCGTCGTGGTGAATGAAGAACGGCACGCGGGCGGCTTCGTCGCGGGCTTGGGCGGCCTGAATGGCAGGCCATTCGGCGGCGGCGTTATCGGATGCTGTGGTGGGGGGGAGAGAGGCGGCGGTCACGGAGGGGCAGGAAAAAACGGGCTAAGGGGTGGCCTGGGTGGCAGACAGGGCGGGTGTGCCGAGTGGGCTGGGTGCCAGCGGAGGGCCGGCGATGGTTGGGCCACTGCGTGCGGTTCAGGTGCCAACCGCTCGCCATTTTGGCCCGGTTCAGGCCCAGGCCAGGGCCAGCAAGGCTTCGACCTGGGCCACGTCGGTGAGCGGCCTGGGGTTGGTGTGCACCCAGGGGTTGGCCATGGCTTTTTGGGCGATCACGGGCAGCCTGGCGCGGTCAATGCCGAGCTGGCCGATGCGCGTGGGCAGGCCCAGCCGGGTGATCAGTGCTTCAACCTGGTCGGCGGCGGGCATCACGGCGCCACCGGGCCCTGCCCCTGCCCCGGCCAGGGCCGCCGCAATGTCGGCCATCTGCGCCGGGCAGGCCAGGGCGTTGTAGCGCATCACCGTGGGCAGCAGCACGCACGAGGTGATGCCGTGCGGCACGCCCGCGTCGGCGCCCAGCGCGTGGCCCAGGCCGTGGCTGGCGCCGTACTCGGTGCGGCGGATGCTGGTGGCGGCCAGCCAGGCGCCCATCTGGGCGTCCAGTCGCGCGGCCAGGTCGGTGGGGTCGGCGGCGTAGCGGGCCAGCGAGCAGCCCAGCAGCGCCAGGGCGCGCACGCTGGTGGCGTCCACCAGGGGCTGGGCGTTGATGGAGCACAGCGCCTCCACCGCGTGATCGATGGCGCGCACGCCGGTGGACAACCACAGCCGGTCGGGCGTGTGCAGCGTCATCACCGGGTCCAGGATCACGGCGGCCGCGCCGATGAGCGCGCCGGTGTAGCCCTGCTTGGTGCCAAAGCGGGTATCGGTGCAGCCGCCCAGATCACTGAACTCGGCGCCCGACAAGGTGGTGGGCACCACGATTTGCCGGCAGGGCGGCGGGCCGGGCAACGGCACCACGCGGCTGCCGTCGGCGGCCACGCGCAGGTGCCAGTCATCAAGTTGCTCGATGCGGGTGAGGCCTTGCGCCAGCGCCACCAGCGCCACCTTCACGGTGTCGATCACGGTGCCCCCGCCAATGCTCACGATCAGGTCGGCCTGGGCGTGGCGCACTTGATCGGCCACGGCGATGACGGTGTCGCGCGGGGTGTGTTCAATGCATTCGTCGAACAAGCCCACCACCCGGGGCTGAAGGCGTTGCAGGGCGTTGCTCACCGCGGGCGTGTTGCGGTTCAGCGAGCGGCTGGTGACCACGAAGATGCGCCGCGCATCACGCTGCGTGGCCTCGGTGTGCAGGGCCTCGGCGGCCGCAGTGCCGAAGTGCACGCGGTCCAGTGCCAAAAAGTTGAAGACGCCGGTTTTCATGAGGTGATCGCTCCTGGTGGCAAAACTTGCCGTGGGTTCGGGCCGGTTGTTGCGGGGCGCCGGCTTGGGCGCAGGGGCATTGGCGCACAAGCGCCGTCGGCCGGGCATTGGGTCTGACCTGGGTGTGCGTGTTGGCGCCCTCAACGTTGCCGCCAAAAGTGCCGATAACCGGCATGGTGCAAGACCTTGTTGACCTGACCCCTTGTTTTGGAGAGCCCCGCATGAACGCACGAGTACACCCGGTAGTGAGCGCAGAAGTGATGGCGCACGAGACCGCAAAAAAAACCCTGAACGCCGCTGGGAAACCCCCCGACCCCGGCGCCAAATACCGCCTGCTCACCCGCAGCGACATGGACGGCCTGGTGTGTGCCGTGTTGCTCAAGGAAATGGGCATCCTGGGCGAGATCGTGTTCCACCACCCAAAGGACGTGCAAGACGGCAAAGTGGCCGTCACCGAGCGCGACATCCTCACCAACCTGCCCTACGTGGCCGGCTGTGGCCTGTGTTTTGACCACCATGCCAGCGAGGCGCTGCGCAATAGCGGCCAGCCCACACCGGGCTACGTCTTGCAACCCGACGCCAAATCGGCCGCCCGCGTGGTGTATGACCACTACGGCGGCAAGGCGCGCTTTCCGCGCATCAGCGACGAGATGATGGACGCGGTGGACAAGGCCGATTCAGCCGGTTTCAGCCGCGACGACGTGCTCAACCCCCAGGGCTGGGAGCTGCTGTCGTTCTTGATGGATGCCCGCACCGGCCTGGGCCGGTTCAGGGAGTTCAGGGTGTCGAACTACCAGCTGATGATGATGCTCATCGACTGCTGCCGCGACCTGCCGATTGCCGACATCCTGGCGCTGCCCGACGTGAAAGAACGGGTGGATTTGTTCTTTGCGCAGCATGCCCTGTTCAGGGCGCAGATCACGCGCGTGGCCTCGGTGCACGACAAACTGATCGTGCTGGATTTGCGCCATGAGGCCACCATTTTTGCCGGCAACCGCTTTGTGGTTTACGCCATGTTCCCCGAGTGCGATTTGTCGATGCACGTGATGTGGGGCCGCGAAAAAATGAACACGGTTTACACCGTGGGCAAGTCGATATTTGACCGCGGCAACCCCGTGGTGGTGGGCGATCTGATGCTGAGCTACGGCGGCGGTGGCCACCACGCGGCGGGCACCTGCCAAGGGCCCAACGAGCGCGCCGAAAGCCTGAAACTTGAGCTGACCCGGCGCCTGGTGGCGCTGTCAAAAATGGCCCCCGCCGCTTGATCGTCAAGCCGCCAATCGCGCGCTGCCGCCGCGCCACGCCAACATCAAACGCGCCCACTTCGGCCGTACGGCGGCCAGATGGTGAGCCTTGACGTGGCCGTAGCCGCGGATGTCTTCGGGCAGGCTGGCGATCTCAACGGCCGCGCCCAGCTTGCCCGCAGTCAAGCCTTGCAGCAGCTCGGTGATGCAAGCCTGGTACTCAACAATCAAGGCGCGCTCGGTGCGGCGCTCTTCGGTTTTGCCAAACACGTCGAGCGCACCACCGCGCAAGCCCTTGAGCTTGGCCAGCACGGCAAGTGCGGTGCGAACCCAGGGCCCAAAGGCGCGCTTGACCAGTTCACCCTTGTTGTTGGTTTTGGCCAGCAGCGGCGGCGCCAGGTGGTGCACCAGCTTGTAGTCGCGGCCCAGCTCGCCCTCAAACATGGCGGCGATTTTTTGGGTGAAGCCTGCATCGGTGTGCAGGCGCGCCACCTCGTATTCATCCTTGTAGGCCATCAGCTTGAACAGGTAGCGGGCCACCGCCTCGGTGAGCCGGTGGCTGTTCAGGGGGGCTTCGGCCAGCCGCACCTGGGCCACAAAAGCCGCGTACTTGGCGGCATAGGCGGTGTCCTGGTAGTCGGTCAAAAACGCCACGCGCTTGGCGATCATCTCTTCGAGCGAGGGCTTTTTGACAAACGCGATCACCTGCGCGGCGGTAAACAGCGCTTGCACCTCGGCCAGGTTGTGCGCGCAGCGCCGGCCCCATTCAAACGCGGCCAGGTTGTTGGCCACTTGCGTGCTGTTGAGCTCAATGGCGCGCCGCAGCGTGGCCTGGCTCAGTGGCAGCTTGCCCATTTGCCAGGCATAGCCCAGCAGCAGCGGGTTGGCGTAGATGGCGTCGCCAATCAGCTGCACCGCTACCTGTTCGGCGTCAAACAAGCCCAGGTGATCACGGCCCACGGCGGCCACCAGCGCCGCCTCGCAGCCGGCCGTGGGGGATTGCCAGTCGGGGTTGCCGACAAACGCGGCGGTGGGCGTGGCGTGGGAGTTGAGGGCCACGTAAGTCAGGCCGTGCTGCATCAGCGTCAAGGTGGCTTTGCCAGCAGCCACGATGCCATCGCAGGCAATCACCAGGTCGGCCTTGGCCACGTCCACCTTGGTGGTGTAGATCAGTTCGGGCCGGCTGGCCACCTGGATATGGCTCCAGGTGGCGCCACCTTTTTGCGCCAGCCCGGCCGAGTCTTGCGTGACCACGCCTTTGCCCTCAAGGTGGGCGGCCATGCCCAGCAACTGGCCGATGGTGATCACGCCCGTGCCACCCACGCCCGCCACCACAATGCCCCAGGCGCGGTCGCGGCCTTGCGCGTCAACAGCGTTGGGCAGCACCGGCTGCGGCAGCGCGGGCAGGCTGAACGGGTCGTGCTTTTTGTCCTTCTTGGGCTTCTTCAGCTGGCCGCCTTCGACGGTGACAAAGCTGGGGCAAAAGCCTTTGACGCAGGAGTAATCCTTGTTGCAGCTGTTCTGGTTGATGCGGCGCTTGCGGCCAAATTCGGTCTCGACCGGTTCGACGCTGAGGCAATTGCTTTGCACGCTGCAATCGCCGCAGCCCTCGCACACCAGCTCGTTGATGACCACGCGCTTGGCCGGGTCCACCATCGTGCCGCGCTTGCGGCGGCGGCGTTTTTCAGTGGCGCAGGTCTGGTCGTAGATCAGGATGCTGCAACCCTCCAGCTCGCGCAGCTCACGCTGCACGGTATCGAGCTCGTCGCGGTGGCGGATGGTGGTGCCGGGCGCCAGGTTCAGCGGGGTGTTGTGGGCTTGCGAATATTTCTCGGGTTCATCGGTGACGATGACGATCTTCTTGGCGCCCTCGGCCTCCAGTGCGCGGGTGATCTGTGGCACGGTCAGGATGCCGTCAATCGGCTGGCCGCCGGTCATCGCCACCGCGTCGTTGTACAAAATCTTGTAGGTCACGTTGACACCGGCGGCAATGCTTTGGCGTATGGCCAGCGAGCCCGAGTGAAAGTAGGTGCCGTCGCCCAGGTTGGCAAACATGTGCGGGCGGTGGCTGAAATGCGCCTGGCCCACCCAGGGCACGCCCTCACCGCCCATTTGCGTGAAGCCGATGGTTTCGCGGTCCATCCAGGTGGCCATGAAATGGCAGCCAATGCCGGCCATGGCGCGTGAGCCCTCGGGCACGCGGGTAGACGTGTTGTGCGGGCAGCCCGAGCAAAACCAGGGCTGGCGGTCGGCGCCGCCGGTGGGGCCGCTGGCCATCGCGGCCTCCTTGGCGGCCAGCACGTTCAAGCGCTGGTCCATGCGGGCCAGGATGTCGGCGGGAATGCTGCCGCCCTGGCCCAGTTTTTTCAGGCGCTTGGAGATCGCCACGGCAATCAGCGCGGGTGTCAGATCGGCATTCGCACGCAACAACCAGTTGCCGCTGGGGTTGGGCTGGCCCCACTCGCCCCCTGAAAAATCACCCTCGGATTCATCAAACTTGCCCAGCACGTTGGGCCGCACATCGGGGCGCCAGTTGTAGAGCTCTTCCTTGATCTGGTACTCGATGACCTGGCGCTTTTCTTCCACCACCAAAATCTCTTGCAAGCCTTGGGCAAACTCGCGGGTGATGCTGGCCTCCAGCGGCCAAACCACGTTGACCTTGTGTACCCGGATGCCGATCTGGCGGCAGGTATCGTCGTCCAGCCCCAGGTCGGCCAGCGCCTGGCGCGTATCGTTGAAGGCCTTGCCGCTGGCGATGATGCCGAAGCGGTCGTTTTTTCCCTCAACCACGTTGTGGTTCAGCCTGTTGGCGCGGATGTAGGCCAGCGCGGCGTACCACTTGTAGTCCATCAGCCGCGCCTCTTGCACCAGCGCGGTGTCGGGCCAGCGGATGTGCAGGCCGCCGGGGGGCATCACAAAATCCTGCGGCACGATGATCTTGACGCGGTCGGGCGAGACATCAATGCTGGCCGCCGACTCCACCACCTCCTGGATCGTCTTCATCGACGCCCACACGCCCGAAAACCGGCTCATGGCAAAGGCGTGCAGGCCCAGATCCAGGATGTCTTGCGCGCTGGCCGGAAAGAACACCGGCAGCCCGCAGGCCTTGAAGATGTGGTCGCTTTGGTGCGCGGCGGTGCTGCTCTTGGCCACGTGGTCATCGCCTGCAATCGCGATCACGCCACCGTGCGGCGCGGTGCCGGCCATGTTGGCGTGCTTGAACACATCCGAGCAGCGGTCCACGCCCGGGCCCTTGCCGTACCAGATACCAAACACGCCATCAAACTTGTTGTTGGCCGCGTCAAACCCCAGCTGTTGCGAGCCCCACACGGCGGTGGCCGCCAGCTCTTCATTCACGCCCGGTTGGAACACGATGTTTTGCGCCGCCAGATGCTTTTTGGCCTGCCACAGCGCCTGGTCATAGCTGCCCAGCGGCGAGCCCCGGTAGCCGCTGATGAAGCCCGCCGTATTGAGCCCCGCCGCCGCATCGCGCTGACGCTGCAACATGGGCAGGCGCACCAGGGCCTGGATGCCGCTCATGAACGCGCGGCCCTCGGGCAGGGTGTACTTATCGTCCAAGGTCGCACGCTCAAGCGCGGTGCGGATCGATTCAGGCAGGGGTGCGTTCATGGCTTCTGGCTCCAGGCAGGCAAGCCGTCAGTGTAAAAAAAAGCCTTAAACATGTCTTTTCTTTGTCTATCGTATTGACCACGCTTTGAGCAACAAGAAGGCTTGAATATGTCTGCTAAAGAAAGAATCACGCTCAATAAGCCAAAACTCGGGAAAACACCGACAGCCATTCCCGACGGTGAACCGCCGCATGGGCTGGGCCTGGACCGTTATGACGTGGCGATCCTGGACGAGCTCCAGCGCGATGCGCGCTTGTCCAACGCCGAGCTGGCCGCGCGCATCGGGCTGTCGGCCGCGCCCACCTGGCGGCGCGTCAAGTGGCTGGAATCGCAGGGCATCATCACCGGCTACCGGGCCGAGATTGACCGCCGCCGCATCGGCCTGGGCGCGCTGGCTTTTGTGCGGGTGGACGCTGAGCGCAACAACGCCGAGGCGACGCAGGCGCTGGAGGCCGCCATCCGCGCGCTGCCCGAGGTGCTGACCTGCCACTACATCAGCGGCGCCGGCACGTTTGAGCTGCAAGTGCTCACCACCGACCTGGACGCCTACTCACGCTGGGCGATGGACACGCTGTTCAAGCTGCCTCACGTCAAAGACATCCACACCTGCTTTTCGCTCGGCGAGGTCAAGGCTGGCGCGGTATTGCCGCTGGGGCACTTGCGGTCAAAGTGACGGTCGCGGGCGGCCTGCGGGTTGATCTGGATTCACGCCCGCAGCTTGGCGCCTGACATTCATCAACACATGGAATCGGTGAACAGGGAGAGGATGGCCGCAGGAGCAGCCCCCAATGTCGCACTACAAGCCACCGCCCGACCCCGACCCCGCCACCACCAGCGCCGCGATGCGCGTGCACGCGCAAATGGTGGCCTTGTTGCGCCGCCCCGGCGCCTGCGCCGGTGGTACCGGTGCTGCCGGCCTGATCGAAACCCATCTCTCGTCGCTGCTGGTGGCCGGTGAGTTTGTCTACAAGCTCAAGAAGCCGCTGCGCTTGGGCTCGTTTGTTGACTTCACCAGCCTTGATCAACGCCACGACGCCTGCGAACAAGAGCTGCGCCTGAACCGCCGCACCGCGCCGCGCTGGTATTTGGCGGTGCTGCCGGTTTGCCAGGGTGTTGACGGGCCGTTCATCGCCGCGCCCACCGACGCCCGGCTCGGCCCGGTGGTGTCGCTGGTCAAGCTGACCCACGACGCACCCGCAGCAGTGGGGGTGGTGCTTGACTGGGCCGTGCAGATGCGCCACTTTGACGACAGCGGGCGGCTGGATCGCCTGGCCTTGGCCGGCCAACTGACGCCGCAGCAAGTGGACAGCCTGGCCGCCACGGTGGCCCGCTTCCACGCCCAACAAAGCCCGGCGCCGCCCGGTTATGGCCGCGCCGGGGCCACCCGCCATACCGCCCGTGAAAACTTGCTGGAGCTGGCCGCGCTGGTGGCGACTCCGGTGGCCGCTCCTGTGAACGCGCTGGTGGTTGATGACCACTTTGCCGTGGCCAGCCAACGGCCGGGCGCCGGTGCACCTGATCTGCCCACCACCGTGGCCGCGTTGCAGCGCTGGACGGAATCCCGTGGGGCGGCCTTGGCCCCGCTGATGGACTTGCGCCGCCGCACCGGCCACGTGCGGGAGGTGCATGGTGATCTGCACCTGGCCAACATCGTGTGGGCCGACGGCGCGCCGGTGTTGTTTGACGCGCTGGAGTTCAACGACAACCTGCGCCACATCGACACCATCGGCGACCTGGCCTTCACGTTCATGGACCTGCACGCCCACGGCCTGCCGCGCCTGGCCTGGCGCTTCATCAGCGCGTCACTTGAAGCCAATGGCGACCACGCCGCGCTGCCCTTGCTGGCTTGGTGGGCCGTGTACCGGGCCTTGGTGCGCGCCAAGGTAGCGCTGCTGGGCGCAGCCGGTGTCGCTGACGCGGGCGACGCGGCCAACGCGGCGGCTCTGACCACGGCCCGTCGTTACCTGGGTGTGGCGGTGGCGCTGGCCGGTTTGCCGAATGGCGAAAACGCGGCCGAAAACGCGGCCGAAAACGCGGGCCCAAATTCCCACGCGGCCCAGCAAATCACCCCGATGCTGGTGCTCACTTTTGGCCTGTCCGGTTCGGGCAAATCCACGGCGGCGGCTGCGCTGGCCGAGCGGCTGGGCGCCGTGCGGGTGCGATCCGACGTGGAACGCAAGCGGCTGTTTGCGCTGCCGCCCACTGCGCGCAACGCGCAAATCACGCCCGGCTTGTACGCCCCAGACGCCACCCGGCGCACCTACGAGCGCCTGCAGGAGCTGGCCACGCTGGCCTTGCAGGCGGGGGTGAGCGTGGTGGTGGACGCCGCCAGCCTGCACCGCGCCGAGCGTGACGATTTCAGGGCGCTGGCGGCCACGCTGGGCGTGCCCTTCCACTTGCTGGCGTGCGAGGCGCCTTCGGCCGTCTTGCATGCGCGGGTGGCCCAGCGCGCGACTGCCAACGGTGATGCGTCCGACGCCACGACCGAGGTGCTGGCCTCGCAGCAAACCTGGGCCGAGTGGCCGGGCGATGATGAGGCCGCCGATACGCTGCGGTTGGACACCAACGCCCCGCTGGCGGCCGTGCTGGCGCGGGTGGAGGCGCTGCCGATCGGGCTGCTGATCGCCCTGCCGATCGCCCTGACAATCGCGCCTTGATTGCGCGCTGAGCAGGCGGCCGGCCTCAAGTCCGCCGGCTTGGCTGCCGACAGGTCTGCGGTGAACCCGCGCGCCGCTGCCCAAAAACTCACAAACCTGCAGCTTGGCCATGACCCGCTTCAGCGGGTGCGTGCGTCGCACACGCTGATGGCCTTGGGCGTGTACGCCATTTGCGCGGGCGTGCGGCAAACCGAGCTGATGCCGGGCTTGATCGACGGCACCGCGTCGCGCTGGTTGACCACCTATGCTGCAACGTTTTGCCGAGCGGGCCAGCGCCGACCAACGCGCTGGCGACCTGCTGGCGCGTTGGGGTGGCGAGGAGTTTTCGTTGGTGATGTCCAGCACCACGCAGACCGAGGCGCGTGGCGTGCTGGAGCAACTGCGGCAGCGCATTGCCAATGGCGATTTGGGGGACATCGCGACCGGGGTTAACGTGAGCTTTTCAGCCGTCGTGGCCAGTGGCGGGCCCGGTGAGGCCAGCGTGCAAGTGCTTGAACGCATCGACTTGGCGCTGTACCGCGCCAAGCACGCCGGGCGGGATCGCGCGGAGTCTGCTTAGGGCCCGTTCGCCAATGGCTTGAACGTTTGACTCGCTGGTCTTGGGCGCGCTGCGTCGTTGCGAATCGCTTGTGTGGCACGCCACACGGCGCGCTTCGCGTCTAGCCCCGCATCCCAATCCAGCGCCAAACTTCCAAGCTATTTTCTTACGGACCCTTAGCGTGGCAGGATCGCCGCGTCACAGGCCAGTCGGTTCCACTCAATGGGCCTTTGCCGCCAGTGGGAGCTGATGGCCTGTGTGAAATCGGCTCGCACCAGTTTGGCTCGCGCTGGCGGGGCCAGCAATCGATCCGCGCGTACGACGATGCCTTCAAGGGCGCCGTTTCGGTAGCGGCTGGAGGCCTCGCTCACCAGACGAGTTAGCGAGGCCAATGTGGCATGACCACGAAACAGTTCGGCAGTCACCGATAGCCCGGATCGTTTAGCCAGGTCATTTCGCCCGCTCGTCGGTAGGAAGCGCCCGCTCTTTCGGTCATAGACGTCAAACGCAAGCCACCAGTCCGGCAGGCGGTCATAGGCCAGGGAATGCCGCGCGGCGCACCATTCTCCAAAAACTATCCATTGCGGATCGATGACGGATTTCAAGCTTTCTCCGTGCATTGCTAGCCATTGAGGCAAACGCGCGAACTGACCGCTTGCCGGGTACGCAAGACACTGTCCTCGGTTCTGTGCCTGAAGCTGCCCAACTGAGTCGAGAGAAAAACCGAGGTTTGCACCGTCAACTTTTTCTTCGACCACGACCTCACCGGCCAACAACGCCTGCGCCTCGGATGACGACAAGACCTTGTCATCGCGCGGCGGGTTGTCACCTAGCCAAGCCAAATGAGGTGTATGCGGGTAGCGGACGAAGGCGTGTTTCACGGCAGCAGCGGCAGCGCTTTTTGCGGAAATTTCTTCTTGTAAATGCGGCATACGTCGTTCGGGCACAGAAACTCGACGGTCACACCTGCGGCCTTCAAGCGCTGCGCCCAATCCAACCACTTGCAGTCTGCGGCCTGCCAAACACGAGGGCGCTGCGGGTGCTCAGCCGCCGTAGCGAGAAACACTCTATCCGGCGGGTCTACCTCGGCTTGAAGTGCTTCATCCGGGAAGTTTTCGAATACCTGATGCGTAGAGCTTTTCAGCGGCACTTGCTCGACATGGCTGGGGTTGGCGCTGCGTTGCAGCAACCACTTCAAGAAGACATCACCTACCCCTTTGGTTTTAACGGGTGAGGTTCTTTTCTTGTACTCGCCCAGAATGAGGTGGGCGTCGTCGATAACGACTCGACCGTGCTTCATCAGGGCTTCAAGTCGTTCAATGCACTCAAGCACGCAATCGGGCGACACGCCAGCGTGAGCGCCATTCGCCACCAGCAGTACGTTGGTATCGATGACGGCGCGCATCACGAGGCGCGCGGCACGGCGGTGATCCCTTGTTTGCGCCGTTTCATGGCGGCCTTCATTCGACCGGCGACGTCCGCCATCTCGTCACCGAAGAAGTTGTCGGGCCAGTTCGTGATTTCGCCATCGTCGTTGAGCTGCAAAGGCTCGATTTCGGCATGTTCGCCAGCACGACTAACGAAGTAGATGGCCACTTTGTCCTTGTCGATGTCACCTTCGGCCACACGGCGCTGAAGACGGGTCAACAGGTGCTCTGAGTGGCTTTCAATGATGAGTTGCGTGCCGCGCGGTTTGCCGTTTTCCCAGGCGTTTACAGCGCAAATGAAGGTGTCCGCCAAGTTGGCCTGCACCTGCGGATGTAGATGAATTTCTGGCTGCTCCATCCATACCACCGAGCCCGCCGGTGCGTAGAAGGCCTGCACCAAAGCCGGCAACACCTGGGACAAACCAAATCCCACGTCCGTGAGCTTCACTTCGGCTGAACCTTTGTGTGTGCGCACCAGCACCTCGTATTCTTTGCGGCCTGCTGCGACTGGTTTGACTTCGAAGTTGGTGATCACGCCCAGGTCTTGCAGAAGAGAGGCGATGAAGGCGTCGAACCGATGCGTATGCTTTTTGTGGCCCCGATTGAGCGTGCGGCCGTCTCTGGTGGCTGCCAGCAGCGCGGCCACGGCTGACTCGCCTTGTAGCCCAACGTCGGGAGGCGTGTCGCCTGACCACTGATAGACCCGTTTTGGGTGTCTGCGCAACGGCCCGAGATAGAAAAACTGGCTGAGTAGCCGTTCGGTTTCAAGCGCAAACTCGGCTAGGAAGTCAGCATTTTGATAGCGCAACAGCGTGCGGTCATTGAATCTGTAGAACTTCTCGGGTGGTTCAGCGGGCCATTTCCGGCCCACCGCTTTCTCCAGTTTTAGCGGGTCACAGGTCAAGCCCCCACCGTTGCCACTTCGCGTGTGAACGACATTCAAAATTGAAGCGTTCTGCTGCCACAACTGATACCCGAACTCGGCCGTTTCGGGCTGTAGTTCCTTGTTGCTGGTGATCCGTGCGTGAAGCCCGAGTTCGTCACCCATGAAGCTCTCCGCGCGATTCGCCGCGTTGCCGATCGTCAGGTTGCGTGCGAGCCGCCAGCGCAGATCAAATTCAAGAGATTGCTTGCCATCGTGGTTGTGCAAACAGTCGGCGAAGGTGCCCAAATCAATCAGGCTGTCATCGTCGCCGAGGTGCAGCGCACGCTTGCGGTCAGTAGACAGCGCGGTCTGCTTCAGGGCCAACAACAAATGCCCCAAGCTCGATTTGCCCGAGCTGTTGGCCCCGAACAACACGGTCAGCGGTGCCAGCCGCACTTTCCCGGTGTCGGCCCAGGCCTTGAAGTTCTTGATTTGTAAGTGGGTGAGCATTTGTCGGTCTCCAAGGATGGCAGTGTGCCAGCGACGGGTTGACGGGGAGTTGCTGGCGACTTGATGTTGTCGCCGTGGCCGTGACTTCAGCTTGGTGGCATTGCCAATGGCCAAGTCACTGGCGCGGCCAGAGCGCCCAAACCCGCAGCAGCTGCTTCATGCGGCCGGCTTGTTGCTCGGCGGCCTCGCCCGTGCCCCAAAAATAGTCCACCCGCACCGCGCCGGTGATGGCCGTGCCGGTGTCTTGGGCCATTACCACGCGGCGCAGTGGCGTGGCCGACAGCGGCTCGGTGCTGTCCAGCCACAGCGGCGTGCCGTAGGGCACGGCTTGTGGATCCACGGCCACCGAGCGGCCGGCGGTGAGCGGCACGCCTTGCGCGCCCCGGGGGCCGGCGGGCGTACCTCGGCTGGTCAGGCCGCTGGTGCCGACGGTCTGGTCCACGATGGGCTCTTCGCGGAAAAACACCACGCGGGGGTTGCTCCACAGCATTTGCTGCAACCGGTCGGGTGACGCCCGCCCGCCCCAATCACGAATGGCGGGCCAGTTGGCGCCCTCCAGGCGCAGCTCGCCTTGCTCGATCAGCCAGCGTCCTACTGATCGGTAGGGTTGGTCGTTGTGGCCGGCAAAGGCCACGCGCACGGCGCGCTCGCTGCCGTCGGGCTCGGTGAGGCGCAGCCGGCCCGAGCCCTGGATTTGCAGCACCAGCGCGTCAAGCGGGCTGGCTACAAAGGCGATCTCCTGGCCCCGCAGGCCCGCGCCGGCCGCCGGCAGGCTGTCGAGCTGCTGGCGAGTCCAGTAGGGGCGGCGTTGGGCCAGGTCGGCCGGCGGGCGGTGCAGCGGCACGGTGAAGCCAGGCCGCTTGCTGCGGCTGGCGGCCAGCAGCGGCTCAAAGTAACCCGTGGCCAGGCCGGTGGTCTCAGCGTCAAGCGACTCCACGCGGTAGGGCAACAGCTCACGCTGCAAAAACTCACGCGCAAAACTGTCGTCGGGCGGATTGAAGGCGGCCGCCCGGGCGCACACCGCCGCCCAGCCCGGCGCGGGCCGCGCGCATCCGGCGCGCAGGGCCGGCCACAGCTCGGCGCTGCGGTCATCCAGCCAGCCGGGCAGGGCGGCCCAGTCCACCGGCACCCAGCGCGCGCGTGGGCGTTGCAGGGTGGGGCCGATGGTCGGGGCGGCGGGTGGCGTGTTGTTGGCGCTGCTGGGCGCGGGGGCGGGCGGGCGGGCGGCGCCGGCAGGCGGTGTTGCGCTGGGCGACGGCGGTGTCGCAGCGCAAGCGCCCAGCAGCGCCAGCACGGCGCAGGCGCTGAAGGCCGTCAGGCATCGGGATAATCGCGACATGGAACTCGTTTTATTGGAAGCGCTGGGTGCGCTGCTGGTGTTGATTTTGATCGTCTGGTGGACGATGTTTGCGGGCCGCAAAGGCGGCGAGCGGCGCGATGACGGGGATCCACCGCGCTGAATTTTGGCATCTCGACCACGCCGAGTGCCCGCGCACCCGGGGGTTCGATTTGCCACCTTGCACGCTGCTGTTCTCGCTTTCTGCACTGCGCCGGGGCGAAACCCCGGCGCAGTGCAGAAAGCGAGCACAGCCGCCTGCAAGGTGATCCACCACACTGGCACCGAATGCCCCCTCACCCCAACCCTCTCCCCCAGGTACAGGGGCGAGGGAGCCAGAGAGCCAGAGAGCCAGAGAGCC
>JAYWDK010000098.1:0-6750 GCA_043779845.1 Betaproteobacteria bacterium
CACGTCACCGGGCTGTCCCAGCAAGCGGTTGAACAGGACGTGGCGGCCAAAATCCTCTGCGACAACCTGCAAGCGCTGACCGCAGCGGCCGCGCACGCCGGGGCGAAATTGCGCGCCAGTGCCCGAATCAACCACGCCTTTGTCCCCACCGCACTCAAACCCTTGCTACCCGCACTGCTGCTCGGCAAATCGGTGGCCAAGCTGTTGCAAGGGATCCTGCATCTGGTTGTCCGCAAGACCCACACCCACAAAGAAGGTCAGTCAAAGCCCCGCAAACCCGGACCAAAAACGCATAAGTTCATGACGCAAAAATGCTGCTGATAAGGGGCTTGACGCTTAACTTGGGTGGATTGACTCATTGCCCGGTCCAGCTGCAAACAAGTTGGGCACCAGTCGCCACCCACGACAACCAACACGGGTCGGTTAACAACTCTCGCGTTTGCAAGAGCGGCCAAAAGATCCGCCTTGCCGTCGCGTGCGGGATCGTAGGCAGGTTGTGCCACAAGCGATGTGATAGCGAATGCGAGGCCTGCTACCGCAAACCTTCCAATGCACTTGATCATTTGGTCAACTCTTTTTGCGACACAAGCGTGGCACGCTATGTGCCACGCACGAAACATCAAGCTAGCTTTGTTTGGCACAAACAAAACGGCTGGAGTCGCTCCTCCAGCTCGATGATCGAGACTTCCTCGATCACAGCTTCGCGTAACTCAACGGTTTCGGTTCGGGTGGGACTCATCAAAAAGCGCAGTGGCAGAGACAAAACGGCATCATCTTGTCTTCCAATTCTTCGATACTCACCTCGCAAAGGCAATCGACCTCTGTTGCCTGAATCGGGGCGGCGTTTAGGCTTGACGCTTGTTCCATAATTTCTCCTCGTTTTCTGCACGCGATTTTGCGTGCAAAGTCAGTTTGCTCCTCCCCTATTACGCGATAGGTACTTGCCAGTGTGTTGTTCGCAGGACGTGTCCCTTTTCGGGGCAGCCAACCAGGCCGTCGCAAGATTGAACGGCGTGTGCATGTGTTGGCTCGGATGCAATATTCGTCGGGTCAGCCGTCGCCCGCCTGACTTGGGGCAACGGGTTAACAAGCCCCTCGCCCGCAACCAAGTTACCGCCAGCGCTTGCATCCGGGCGCAGCCCTTCAGCGCAGGCAAAGCAGCGCCGGCCTTGGCGGCGGTTTGTCCAGCGTCGGCTTAGACTGGCCGCTTTCATCCACCGCCGCGCCCCCGCGCCGCCCAGGAGACACCCGATGAACGCACGCCACCCGCTGCTGCCGGTGCAGCCCGATGAAGCCAGCGCCCTGGGCGCGTTTGCCCACCGCCGCTGGGACGAGGCCATCGTGCCCGCGCTCACCGACTACATCGGCGTGCCCGCCAAGAGCCCGATGTTTGACGCCGATTGGGCCGCTAACGGCCATATTGAGCGTGTGGTGCGCGACGCGGCAAGTTGGGTTGAAGCCCGCCAGGTGCCCGGCCTAACGCTCGAAGTGGTGCGGCTTGAGGGCCGCACGCCGGTGATATTTTTCGAGATTGAAGCCACCAAGCCGGGCTCGACCGACACCGTGGTGATGTACGGCCACCTCGACAAACAACCCGAGTTCACCGGCTGGCGCAATGATCTGGGCCCCTGGACGCCGAAGTATGAAAACGGCTTGCTGTATGGCCGGGGCGGCGCCGACGATGGCTACGCGGTGTACGCCGCCATCACCGCCGTCGAGTCACTGAAGGCGCAAGGCCTGACGCACCCGCGCATCGTGGGTCTGATCGAAACTTGCGAAGAAAGCGGCTCGCACGATTTGCCGCCTTACCTGGCGGCGCTCAATACCCGGCTCGGCAATGTCGGGCTGGTGGTGTGCCTGGACTCGGGCGCGGGCAACTACGACCAGCTCTGGCTCACCACCTCGCTGCGCGGCATGGTGTCGGGCGTGTTGCGCGTTGAGATCCTCACCGAGGGCATCCATTCGGGCGACGCCAGCGGCGTGGTGCCGTCGAGCTTTCGCATCCTGCGCAACGTGCTGGATCGGCTGGAGGACTCGGCCACCGGCCGGCTGCTGCCACCGAGCTTTCACTGCGCGCTGCCCTTGGATCGCGCCGAGCAGGTCAGGGCCGCGGCTGCCATCCTGGGCGACGCCACCTGGAAGACCTTCCCCTGGGCTTGCGGCGCCGACGGTGGGGCCACGTTGCCCACCACCACCGACCCGGTGGAGGCGCTGCTCAACCGCACCTGGCGGCCTACGCTGTCGGTGACCGGCGTGGACGGTTTTGCCGAGATGAAGAGCGCGGGCAACGTGCTGCGCCCGTACACGGCCTTCAAGCTGAGCCTGCGCCTGCCGCCGCTGGTGGATGGGCACCGGGCGTCGATACAGCTCAAAGCTTTGCTCGAAGACAACGCGCCCTACAACGCCCGCGTCACCTTTCACCCTGACGGCCGCGCCGGCGCATTGGGCGCCAACGGCTGGAACGCGCCCACCCTGGCGCCTTGGCTGGAGGCCGCGCTCAACACCGCCTCACAAGCGCAGTTTGGTGCGCCTGTGGGCTACATCGGCCAGGGCGGCACCATCCCGCTGATGAGCTTGCTGCAGCAAGGGTTTCCGGCGGCTCAAATGATGGTGTGCGGCGTGCTGGGCCCCAAGAGCAACGCCCACGGGCCGAACGAGTTTTTGCACGTGCCTTATGCCAAGCGGCTGACAGCGGCGGTGGCGCAGGTGATCGCGGCCTGCCCCTGAAGTGGCAAGCCAAAGGGGCCAGCCCTACATCGGCGGCGTGAAGCCGTTGCGACCGGCCAGCGCACGCAGCGCAGTGGGTTGGCCGTTGCGCAGCTGCGCGGTCACCATGACTTTGGCGCCGGCCACCAGCAGACTTCGATCAGCCGGCTGGAAGGTCACCACCGGCACGCTGTCGGCGACGTTGACGGTTTTTTCGCCCTCTTTGTAGCGCAGCGTCAGCTGGCGACCCTGGGCGCCCGTCGCGGCAGCGACCACTGCCGCGACGACGGTGGCGTTGGTCATCGTGCTGCCCGGCTGCAAGTCCCAGGGGTAGTGGCCTTCGCCCGAGCCGCGCGCGGCCTCGGGGAACACCAGCACCTCCAAAGCGTTCAGGCTGCCGTCGGTCGCCGTCAACGCCGCAGCGCCGATGAAGCTGCCGGGTTGGATGGCCGACAGGGTGATCGGCAGCACCTCGCTGACGCTGAAGTTGTCGGCCAACGCCAGCCGCAACACCTCGCCGCTGCGTTCCTTGAGCACCAGGGTGCTGCCATCGAAAGACTCCACTGTGCCCCGCAAACGCTGGGTTGCCGGTGCGGCGGGTGCTTGGGTGGGTGCTTGGGCGGGTGCTTGGGCCAGCGCCAAGCAACAAAACAGGGACGAGGTGGCTGTCAACCAAAACTTCATTTTGAAGGCTCCAGTGTTGGCGGTGAACCGATATCACCGCAGGGTCCGGGTTTGTACCGCGCCTACAGGCTAGCGCATTGAAAACCCCGTGGTGGTGAGCGGGCCGATGGTGTCAGCGGCCATCGGCTCCAGCAGCGCGACCAGCGGTTTCAGGTCGCGGTAGCGCAGCGCCACCTTGCTGGCGTAGGCAAAAAAGCGGGGCAGGTCGGCGCTGTAGGCCGGCTTGCCGTCGCGGTGCTTGAGGCGGCAAAAAATGCCCAGCACCTTGAGGTGGCGCTGCAAACCCATCCACTCCAGCGCGCGCCAGCATTCGCCAAAGTCGCTGGCCATGGCGTGCTCGCCTAACACGCCAGCGGCGCGTGCTTGTTGCCACCAGCGGGCGGCCCAGTCAATCTCGATGGGCTCGTCCCACGAGATGAAGGCGTCGCGCAGCAGCGAGGCCATGTCGTAGGTGACGGGGCCCAGCACGGCATCCTGGAAATCAAGAATGCCCGGGTTGGGCGTGGCCACCATCAGGTTGCGTGGCATCCAGTCGCGGTGCACCGCCACCTGCGGTTGCGTCAGGGCACTGGCCACCAGGTGGTCGCACACACGATCCCACACTTTGGTTTGCGCGGGCGTCCAGGTGATGCCAAATTCACGCTGTACGCACCACTCGGGGAACAGCGCCAGCTCGCGGCGCAGCAGCGCGTCGTCGTAGGCCGGCAGGCCGGTGGCGTCGCCCCGCTGCTGCCACTGCACCAGCGCGGTCACGGCGTCCCGCATCAGGCGGTCGGCCTCGGGCGGCTCGGCGGCCTTCAGCGCGTTGAGGTAGAGCTGGTCGCCCAGGTCGGCTAGCAGCAAAAAGCCTTGGGCCTCGTCGGCGGCCAACACCTCTGGCGCGTGCAGGTCGGCAGCGTGCATGCGTCGCGCCACGTCGATGAACGGCCGCACGTCTTCTTGCGGCGGCGGCGCGTCCATCACGATGCAGCTGCGGCCATCTGCGGCTTGCACGCGCAGGTAGCGGCGAAAGCTGGCGTCGGCCGACGCTGGCGCCAGCGTGTCGACGAGCAGGCCTTGGGTCTGGGCCAGCGGCGTGAACCAGCGCCAGAAGGCGGCTTCTCGGGCGGCGTCAGGCCAAGTGATGGAGGGTGGGACAGCAGTCATCTGAGGCGGGGCTGGGCAAGCGTATGAGGGGCTTGGCGACGTGAGGACTGGCAGTGGCACCTGGCCCGCTGGGCGGCTGGCGGGCCACCTGCCGCACACGGGGCCTCATGGATAATCGTGGATTCTACGAACCGTGTGCGCTCACAGTCCTGCACGGCAAAACGGTGGGGCCGGGCTGCTCGTGATCTGCCGATTCACACTCCGCCCACCCGAGTCTGCCTCACTCGCCCCTCGCGCCGTTATTTGTGCTTCCAGCTCCTTGTGCCGCCTCCCGGTCTGCTTTGCTGCTTTGCTGCGGTTCGGCCGTGCCGCGCCGTGCCCAGATGCGTTTTCGCCCGCCAGCGCTGGCCCGGCTGCACAGCCTGATGATGGGTTTGCTGCTGGTGTCCGGGTCCTGGGCGGGTGCCGCAGCCAGCTTTGCCGCCGAGTCGCCGCCGCTGGCGCTGCAGCCCAGCACCGGCCTGGAGCCCGCACCCGTTGGTGACCAGGGCCGGCTGCGGCCGATGATCTTGCGGGCTGACGGTTTGCGGGTGCGCCCGGACGTGGACGCCGTGGCCGAGGGCCACGTGGAGTTTCGCCGCGCGGGCACGGTGATCCGCGCTGATCGCCTCAGCTACGACAGCGCCAATGACCTGATTCGCGCCAGCGGCCAGGTGTTTGTGGGGCGCGACGGCGTCACCTACCGCGGCCCCGAGTTGCAGCTGCAATTGCAGCGTTTTGAGGGTTTTTTCCTGAAACCCGAGTTTGAGTTCCTGAGTCTGGGCGCGGGCGGGCGCGCCGAGCGCATTGATTTTCTCGACAGCGCGCGCTCGTGGGCACTGAACGCGGTTTACTCCAGTTGCCCAAGAGACAGCAACCTGGAGCCTGACTGGCTGCTGCGCGCCAACCGGGTGAAGCTCGACTTCGACATCAACGAGGGTGTGGCCGAAGGCGCGGTTTTGCAGTTCCTGGGCATGCCCATCCTGGGCGGCATTCCGAGCCTGAGCTTTCCGCTGACCGACGAGCGCAAGAGCGGTTGGCTGCCGCCCAATCTGGGCCTGGACACCCGCAACGGGCTGGAGCTGGGCGTGCCCTATTACTGGAACATCGCGCCCAATCGGGATGCCACGCTCACGCCCACGGTGCTCACTCGGCGCGGCCTGCTGTTGGACAGCGAGTTTCGGTATCTTGAAGCCCAGCATGCCGGGCGTCTGAAGCTGCATTGGTTGCCGCATGACAGCATCACCAGCACGTCACGCCACGCCTGGGATCTTGACAACGATGGCCAGTTGTTGGGGTCGGTGGACTACCGCGCGCGTCTTCAGCGGGTGTCGGATGACGCGTACTGGAAGGATTTTCCGCGCGCCCTGACCAGCACGGTGCCGCGCTTGCTGACCCAGGAGTTGTCCGCCACCCGGGAGCTGGCCTCGGCTTGGGGGCCGATCACCGCCTACAGCCGGGTGCAGCAATGGCAGGTGCTGCAAACTGGCAGCGGCGGCGACCTGATCGTTTCGCCCTACCAGCGCAGCCCGCAAATGGGCCTGCGTTTGGCGCCCTTGTTGCCAGCAGGCTTGCGCGCCGCGCTGGAGACCGAGATCAACCACTTCACGCGGCCCGACGGGTCGGCCAGCAGCAGCTTGCCCACGGGTTGGCGCGCGCATGCCCTGGGGCAGTTCAGCCGGCCTTTCAGCGAGCCGGGTTGGTGGGTCACGCCACGGCTCACGCTCAACGCGGCGGCTTATGCCATCGACCCACGCGGGGCGCTTGACAGCCGCGCGCAACGCTTGATCCCCACCATCAGCCTGGACAGTGGCATGGTGCTTGAGCGCAGCACCAGCTGGTTCGGGCAGCCGCAGCGGCAAACCCTGGAGCCCCGGCTGCTGTATGTCAAAACGCCGTTTCGCGACCAATCCACCTTGCCCAACTTTGACGCAGCAGAGCGTGATTTCAACGCGGTGTCCATCTACGCCGAGAACGTTTTTTCAGGCATTGACCGGGTCTCCGACTCGCACCAGCTCACCACCGGGTTCACCACCCGGCTGGTGGACGCCACCACGGGCGCCGAGACCCTGCGCCTCGGCTTGGCGCAGCGTTTCCGTTTCAGTGACCAGCGCGTGGTGCTCAGTGGCGGCACGCTGACGCAGCGGGTTTCGGACCTGCTGATCGAAGGCAGCACGTCGATGTTCAACCCCTGGAAGTTTGACGCCGCGCTGCAATACAAACCCGATGGTGCAC
>JAYWDK010000099.1:0-6724 GCA_043779845.1 Betaproteobacteria bacterium
CCTTCGGGTTGACCCTGAAAATGGGCTGATCCGTCGTTGCAAATGCTCGCCATACCCAACGGTATGGCTGCGCTTGGCGCCTAGGCTGAGCCCATTTTCGGGGTCAACGCGGGCCTGACCCCAAGCCCGACAGGCTCCTAGATGCCGCGCTGGCGTTTCAGTGGCCCGACGCGATGTACAACCACGTGTTCATGGACGACGCGCCGGCACATTTCCCCGAGTTTGGCGCCACGCTCAAACCCTGGGCCACCGCCGATGGTTTTGTCGCCACCATGGGTCCGCAACAAGCGGAGTTTGCCGGCCAGTGCCGCGCGCTGGGCCGGCCCGAGCTGGCCCAAGACCCGCGCTTCGCCACGCTGGCGCTGCGCTATAAAAACGCGCTGGCGCTGCGTGCCGAAATCGAACCGCTGATGGCGCAGTTCAGCAACGACCAACTCGAAGCCGCCTTCAGCGCCAATGGCGCGCCGCTGGGCCGCGTCAATGAGCGCGCCGCCGTGCTGACCGACCCCCAAGTGCGGCACAACGAGGCGCTGGTTGAAATCGACCACGGCAGCATTGGCCGGGTGCGCCTGGCACGCACTGCCGGCCGCTACGACGGCCAGGCCCTGCCCGCCCCCACGGGCGCGGCCCGGTTGGGCGAACACGGCGTGGCCGTGCTGCGCGAGCTGGGTTTTGACGACGCGCGCATAGCCGCGCTGATCGCCGCTGGCGTGCTGCGCGTGCCAGCGGCGGTGCCAACGCCCTGAGATCACCCGCGGCGCGCTCAGTCGGCCGGCGTCTGGCGCCCCGGGTCTTGGCCCGCACCCAAGCCGCCCCTGGCTTGGCCCCGAAACACCTCGCGCACGCCCACGAGCCGCTGCACGACGGCGTGCCGAGCCAGGCTGAGGGCCGGGTCGTCGACGGGCCTGACATGGGGGGATGTCTCGGCCACGCGCACCTCAAGCTCACGGGCGTCAGCTGCCAGGCCGGCCAGGCCCAGGGTGGCCGCAATCGACCGCAAGTCATGCGCCAGGCGCTGCGCCTTGGCAAGATCGTAGGGCCAGGAGTCAAGAACCTGGCCGAGGCGCTGTTCAAAATTCAGCAGCGGATCGGCCGCGACATTCAAGGCCTGCCGGTACAACACCGGGCTGCCCAAGCGGTCCAGCGCATCGGGCAAATCACTGTCGGGCAGTTGGCTGATCAAGCCCAGGGGCGAGCGCGCGCTGTCGTCGTCCGTTGAGTGAAGTGCGTGCGACCCGGCTTGGCCGGCCGGCGCCAAGCCCAAGGCGGCGCACAGCTGCGCGCGTGAATACGGCTTGGCCAGATGGGTGTCAAAACCGGCCGCGCGGGCAGACGCCACGCGGGCGGCATCCGCCTCACCGCTGAGCGCCACCAGCCACGCCCGGGGGCGCGTGCGCTGGCGCTCATGCCCACGCATGGCCGTTGCTGCGGCCCGGCCATCCAGCACGGGCATCTGCAGATCCATCAGCACCATGTCATAGCCGTTGGCCTCAAAACGGCGCAGGGCGGCGGCACCGTCCTGCACGGTGTCAATGCGCACAAGGCGGGCGCCGCCGCTGCGGCTACCGTCCGCCGCGTCAACCGCCACGAACAAGCCCTCAAGGTGGGCCTGCACCAGCAGCAAAGCCTGGGCGTTGTCATCGGCCAGCAGCACGCGCCAAGGCCGCGTCGTGGGCTGGCTGGCTGAACGCTTGCCCGTCGCGGGCGCCAGGCCCGCAATTCCGGCGCCCGGCTGCGCCACTGCGCGCGACGCATCGACTCCCTTGGGGGGTGGTGGCGCCAGCAAAGGCAGCTCAAAGTAAAAGTTGCTGCCCTGGCCGTTGCGGCTGTGCACGCCAATGCGCCCGCCCATGGCCTCGGTCAGGCGGCGCGAGATGGCCAGGCCCAGCCCCGTGCCACCGTGGCGCTGAACCGCTTTTGCACCGGCCTGCACGTAGGGTGAAAACAGTTTCGAGACTTGATCCGCAGGCACGCCGATGCCGGTGTCGCGCACCTCAAAGCGCAGGCAACTTCGGTCGTTGGCATGGCGCACCAGCAGCGTCACGCTGCCTTCCGAGGTGAACTTGATCGCGTTCGACAGCAGGTTGCGCAACACCTGAGCCAAGCGATTGGCATCACCGCACACCTTGTCGGGCAGATTGGCCTCGCTGTCCACGCGCAAGCCCAGCTGCTTCCTCATGGCGGTGGCCTCGAACAGCATCACCTGGGCAGCCACCACCCGCGTCAGCGAGAAGGGCTCGCGTTCGGGCCTGAGCAATCCCGCCTCGGCCTTGGACAGGTCCAGCAGGTCATTGAGGATCTGAAGCAGGTCTTCACCAGCGCTCTGAAACATCGCCACATAACCCGATTGCGACGCATCAAGCTTGGTTTTGGACAGCACCTCGGCCGCCCCCAGCAAGGCATGCAAGGGCGTGCGGATCTCATGGCTCATGTGCGCCAGGAACTCACTCTTGACCTCATTGGCCGCCTCGGCCTCGACATGGGCCTGGCGCAAGAGCAGGCGCTCCGCGTGGTTTTGACGCGCGCCGCGCCACAGCGCCAGCACGGCTGCTGCGGCCAACATGGCCAGTGGCCAGCCAACATGGTTGAGTTGATGGCCCCAGGCCACCAGCGCGGTGTCCATCAACAACACCAACAGCACCGCCACGGCGATGCCGACCCACTCAGCCGCCACGCGCTGCCCCGGGTGCTTTGCATGCCATCGCCGGCCCAGCCACCAGGGCAGCCAGGCTGCGGCCAACAAGGCCAGATCAACGGCCAGGCGTGGCGGCGTCAAGACGTGGTTGTGCGACAAGGCGTCAAACGTGCCCGCCAACATGGCGGTGACGCTTTGCGGCCCTTGCGCGCTGAGCACCTGGTCACCCAGCGCCGCCGAGCTGCCGATGAACACCACGCGTCCGCGCACCAGCTGGGCCAAGGCATCCGCCTGACCGGGCAGCAGACGGCCCCGGGCGGCGTCGTTCAGGGTCCAGAGCGCCAACGGCGGCGGGCTGCTGCCGGCGCGGTGCAGCCAGGGTTGCAAACGGTGCTCGGCATCCACGGGCCAGCGCTGGCCGTTGGGCGCCACCACGGCCGCGTCGTCGCCCGTGCCAACACAATGCAGACCGGCTGCGGCCTCAGGGTGCACGGCCATCCAGGCGGCCAAGGGCAGCAAGGGCAAAGTGAGGCTGCCGGCCTGCTGCCACAGTGGCCATCGGCGCAGCACGGCATCGTCGTCCAGCGGCAGCGACAAGGCGCCCACCCGGTTGATCGGCACACGCGGCGACAAGGCATCTGCGCGTGCCCAGGGCGGCAGTTGCCAGGCCGGCCACGTCTGCGCCAAGCAGCCCTGGGGCGCCGCCAACGCCGGCTTGACCTCGCCATCACCGCCCACGCTGCGCGCGCTCAGCAACACCGGCGCGGGCGCGGTGGCCAACCACGACGCAAAGGCCCGGTCGCCATCGCGTGAATCCACCAGCAGGATGCCGAACACCACCGCGCGCGCGCCGTTGGCAAGCAACCATTGCCCAGAGGGCACGTAGGCATCACGGCGCAGCGGCCACGGCCCCAGCCGCTGCACGCTGGCCTCGTCCACGTCGACCACCAGCGCGGCGTCGGCCGGCCTGGGCGGCGCCAACAACGTGGCCTGCAGATCGTGCCGGCGGTCCAGCCATTGATCCAGCGGCAGCGAATAAGCCAACAGGCCCCCAACCCAACAAGCCAGCAGACTCTGACCGGCAAAGCTCAGCCTCAACCATGCGCTGGCGGTTTGCCGCAACCGCGCCACCGACGCCACGTGCAGGCGCAGGTTCACGCCCGGATTCCTCGCAAGCAGGCACTTTGGATGGCAGGTTCGGGCGCAAAAAACATGGCGTTTGGGCAGGATTTCAAGCTTGATCGACGGCTGAGTTGCGGCCTTGTTTTGGAGCGCAAGCGAACAAACCGCAATCATCGCCGATTCGGCAAAACATGTGACCAATTTGGCAACTTGGCCGTGTACATTCACCACGCGATCCGCAAACCAGCGCGCGCCATCGAGCCGGATTCAAACCCCTTCGATTACACTGCCGGCCGTCAGGAGAGAGCCTCATCAGAGGCCGCCGAAGGCGCACAGGTTTGCCCAACCGCAAGCCCTTAAACGCTCAGGCAAAAGGACTGGCAAGCGGCAGATTGAAACCTGCCGTTCCTTGTTGGAGAGAGGCGGGTTATTCCTCACGGATGCAGCCCGCCCACCGAAGGGGCAAGCGGCTTTGGGGCAACCCCTCAGGCTGCCAATCTCTCAGGTAAACCGGACAACAAGGGCAAGCCCACCCTCGGGTGGAGCCGCCCCTTGGGGCGTGGCCGTTTGCCCTTGAAAGTTGCCCCATGCTCACTGACCTGACCCCGCCCGCAACACCCTTGCTCAACACGCCGCTGCATGCGCTGCATCTGGCGCTAGGCGCCAAGATGGTGCCCTTCGCCGGCTACGCCATGCCGGTGAATTACCCCGCCGGCATCCTGGCCGAGCACCGCCACTGCCGCAACAGCGCCGCCTTGTTTGACGTCTCGCACATGGGCCAGCTCAAGCTGCTGGGCGCAGACGCCGCCGCCGCGCTGGAGTCGCTGGTGCCGCAAGACGTGATCGATCTGCCGGTGCACAAACAGCGCTACGCGTTTTTCACCAATTCGGCCGGCGGCCTGCTGGATGATTTGATGATCACGCGCCGCGCCGACCATTTGTTCCTGATCGTCAACGCCGGCTGCAAGGTGCAAGACACAAAGTACCTGATCACCCACATCGGCCACCGCTGCACCGTGGTGGCCCTGCCCGACCAGGCGCTGCTCGCGCTGCAAGGCCCGCAGGCCGTGGTGGCGCTGTCCCGCCTGAACCCGGGCGTGGCCAGCCTGAGTTTCATGACCGGCGGCGACTTCACGTTGGACGGCGCCGATTGTTTTGTCACCCGCTCGGGCTATACCGGCGAAGACGGCTTTGAGATCTCGGTGCCCGCCCACCAAGCCGAGGCCCTGGCCCGCGCGCTGTTGGCCCAACCTGAGGTCAAGCCCTGCGGCCTGGGTGCACGCGACACCCTGCGCCTGGAAGCTGGCCTGTGCCTGTACGGCCACGACATCGACACCCGCAGCACGCCGGTTGAGGCCGGCCTGAGCTGGGCCATTCAAAAAGTGCGGCGCCCCGGCGGCGCCCGCGCCGGCCACTACCCGGGCGCGGGCGTGATCGAGGGCCAACTCGCCACCGGCACCGCCGTCAAGCGCGTGGGCCTGCGCGGCCTGGAGCGTGTGCCCGTGCGTGAAGGCACGCCCATTGTTGACGGCCACGGCCGTGCGCTCGGGCGCGTCACCAGCGGCACCTTGGGGCCCACCGTGAACGAACCCGTGGCCATGGCCTACCTGGCCGCCAACCACGCCGGCCTGAACTTTGAGGTGTACGCCGAGGTGCGCGGCAAGCGCCTGCCGATGCGCGTGGCGGCGATGCCGTTCACGCCCAACCGCTATCACCGTTAGGCTGGTTGCCGGGTGGCGCGGCGCCGCCCGACTTGCCCGCCCATTTCATCGTCTCGAAAACCGCACACCACAGGACAAACCATGAACACCAAATTCACCACCGACCACGAATGGATCAACCTCGAAAGCCCTGAGGCCGCCGTGGTGGGCATCACCCTGCACGCGCAAGACGCGCTGGGCGACGTGGTTTATGTTGATCTGCCCGAGGTGGGCCGCAGCTACGCCCGGGGCGACGTGGCCGGCGTGGTGGAGTCGGTCAAGGCAGCAGCCGACATCTTCATGCCCGTGACGGGCGAGGTGGTGGCCGTCAACGAAGCCCTGCGCGCGAACCCCGCGCTGGCCAACGCCGACCCGATGGGCGAGGGCTGGTTCTTCAAGGTCAAGGTGACTGACCCCGCCCAGCTGGACGCCCTGATGGACTCCGCCGCGTACGACGCGCTGCTGCAAACGCCGTAAGGCCAGGCCGAACACCGCAAATTCAGCCGCAAATTCAGCCGCAACCACAGCCGCAACTTCAGCCGCAACTTCAGCCGATCCCAACACCACGCCAACCCATGCTCAAGCCCGCGCACCCTCCCCTGGCCGATCTCGAAAACGCCGACGAGTTTCAGGCTCGCCACATCGGCCCCGACGAGGCTGACCAGTCGCACATGCTGAGCGTTATTGGCGCGGCGTCGCGCCGGGCGCTGATTGACGCCATCGTGCCAAGCAACATCTTGCGCGCGGCCGCCATGAAGCTGCCCCCGGCCGCAACCGAAGCGCAAGCGCTGGCCGAGCTGCGCACTATTGCCAGCAAGAACCTGGTGCTCAAAAGCTTCATCGGCCAGGGTTACCACGGCACGCACACGCCTGGCGTTATCCAGCGCAACATCCTTGAAAACCCGGCCTGGTACACGGCGTACACGCCCTACCAGGCCGAGATTTCACAAGGCCGCATGGAGGCGCTGGTCAACTTCCAGACCCTGGTCTGCGACCTCACCGGCATGACTATCGCCAACGCCAGCATGCTGGACGAAGCCACCGCCGCGGCCGAGGCCATGACGCTGGCCAAGCGCAGCGTCAAATCCAAAAGCAATACCTTCGTGGTGGCGGGTGATTGCCACCCACAAACCATCGAGGTGATCCACACCCGGGCACAGCCCCTGGGCCTGAAAGTTGAGCTGGCCAACTCGGCCGCCGACTGGGAGCGCCTGCTGAGCGCTGGCGACTACTTTGCCGTGCTGGTGCAAGTGCCCACCACCAACGG
>JAYWDK010000100.1:0-6700 GCA_043779845.1 Betaproteobacteria bacterium
TCGGGCCGCTCATCGACCAGCAGCACGATCATGTGGATGTCGGGGTGGTTGGCCACCAGCGCGTGGGCGATGTGCTGCATCATCACCGTCTTGCCGGTCTTGGGCTGGGCCACCAGCAACGCGCGCTGACCTTTGCCGATGGGGGCGATCAAATCGATGATGCGGCTGGTGACGTTTTCGTCGCCCTTGAAGTTGTCACGCTCCAGCTTGAAGGCCTCTTTTGGGAAGAGCGGCGTCAAGTTCTCGAACATGATCTTGTGCTTGCTCTCCTCGGGCGTCACATCGTTGACACGATCGACCTTGACCAGGGCAAAGTAGCGCTCGCCGTCCTTGGGAACCCGAACTTCACCCTCAATCATGTCGCCTGTGTGCAGGTTGAAGCGGCGGATCTGGCTGGGAGAGAGGTAGATGTCGTCGGTGCTGGCCATGTAGCTGGCTTCGATGGAGCGCAGGAAGCCGAAGCCGTCGGGCAGCACTTCAAGCACGCCATCACCAAACACTTGCTCGCCGGCCCGGGCGCGCTTCTTCATGATGGCGAACATCAGCTCCTGCTTGCGCAAACGGGCGACGTTGTCGATCTCCAACTCCTCGCCCATCGTGATGAGTGCGGAGACGTGGAGCGCCTTCAGTTCTGAGAGATGCATTTTGAGGAATCACCCTGGGGTGGTGAGCACAACGCCGGCCATGGCGTGGGGCTGGTATGGGCTTGCCTGGGGCGCTACAACAGACCTTGGCAAACCAATGAACGGCGGGACGCACGGGCGCGCTCCATCTGCTACAGCAAAACCCCGCCTTGGCGGGGTAAAAAACGGGGTGTCAATCAAAAGTGCTGGGGTGGTGGCCGAACCCACGCGGCGTGCCGGTCAACGGCGTGCGGGCGTGGTGGCATGAGCCCGGGCAGTGGCGGCACGCTTCAGACTACTTTTGCGAAGGCGCCGACCGCTGCAGTCTGTTAATTATAGATGGGGTTCAAGAAAGGCGGCCAACTGAGTCTTGTTGAGCGCCCCAACCTTGGTGGCGGCAAGCTGGCCGCCTTTGAACAGCATCAGCGTTGGAATGCCACGGATGCCGAACTTGGCGGGCACTTCGCGGTTTTCGTCAACGTTCATCTTGGCGATGACCAGCCGAGCGCCAAATTCCTTGGCGGTTTCCTCGAGAAGTGGGGCGATCATCTTGCAAGGGCCGCACCACTCGGCCCAATAGTCCACCAACACGGGGGTTTCGGACTTCAGCACGTCGGCGTCGAAGGTGGCATCGGTCGTGTGCTTGATCAAATCACTGCTCATCGTTGTTCCTTGGGGGGCCCCGGGGGGCAAAAGCCCTCGATGAAGGCGTCACCAATTTTGGCACAAAGGCTAGCGGTCGCGCACGGGGCCTGGCGCAAGAGCGTGCACGATCAATGGCGGTGAACAACACCCCCTAGGCTGGCTTGTTTGGGGGTTTGGTGTAGAAAAGTTTGGGTCAAATTGGCAAATACCTCGACTTGAGAGCCGTGCCATGGCCGAATCACCGCCGCCCCGTCCTGCCCCTTCTAACGCTGTACGCCATCTTGGCCGTTTCCAGTTGCTGCGTTTGCTGGGCAAAAGCGCGCGCACCATGTTGTGGCTGGTGAGTGATCCCCGTGCGGGCCAGGAGTTGATGCTGATCCTGCCGCGCAGCCAGCCTGTCAACGATGACGCATTGCAGCATTGGCTGAGCACGGCTCGCAAGGCCTCGCGCGTCGACCACCCTGGGCTGGCCCATGCGGTGGAGGTGGGCGAGCACGAGCGCTGGCCCTACATCACTTATGACCGCGGCAACGCGGTCACGCTGGCTGAAAAGATCGGCAGCAAAGGCTTGCCGCCGGCCGAATTGGTGCCCTGGGCCGCGCAGGTGTTGCAGGGCCTGGCTTTTGCGCACGAGGCGGGCCTGGCACATCATGATTTGCAGACCGGCATGCTGCTGCTGTCCGAGGGAGGGGGCTGCCGCCTGCTGGGCTTGGGTGTGGCTTTGCCGCCGGGCAACGACGACCAGAGTTTGCCAGCGCTACGCCGCGCCGCCGAGCGCGATGTGCTGGCCCTGGGTTTGGTGCTGCACCACGCTCTGGCAGGTGCGCCCGCGCTGGATTTGCCCGACGTGGGCCAAGCCATTGAACGTTTGCCGCCGCTGGGCCGCGACATCGTGCGCTTGCCGTTTACGGGGGCGCATCCGATTCCGAACGCGCTGCGCGCGATCGTCAACCGTGCCTCTGATCGACAAGAGCGCCAGCGCTACCGCAACGCCCGCACGCTGGAGCGCGCGCTGGATGGCTGGCTGCGCACCGAGGGTGAGCCTGGCGGTGGGCCGATCCTGCTGTTGTTGGACCGCATGCGCGTGGCGGGCTTGCTGCCGGCCATGCCCGGTGGCGCGGCGCGCGCCTCGCGGCTGGCGTCGATGGAGCGTGAGCGCACCAATGAATTGGCCGAAATCGTGCTGCAAGACGTGGGCTTGACGTTCGAGCTTTTGCGCGCCGTCAACGGCAACAAGGTTCGCAGCGCGATGGGGGCGGGCAGCGGCCCCATCCTGACCATTCGCCGCTGCTTGGCGATGTTGGGTCTGGAGGGCGTGCGCCGCGCGGCGGTGGCGCTGCGCCCCTGGCCTGGCCCGCTGAATGAAGCCAATGCCAAAGCGCTTGCCAACTTGCTGGATCAGGTGCGGCTGGCCGGGCGGGTGGCGCAGTGGTTGCGCCCGGCGGGCTATGACGCCGAGCTGGTGTATTTGCTGGCCATGCTGCAGAACCTGGGCCGGCTGGTGGTGCAGTACCACTTTCCTGAAGAAGCCGTTCAGATCCGCCGGCTGATGTTGCCAGCGCCGGCGCAGCGCGCTGGCGAGGCCGAGGACCCCGGCATGAGCGAGGAAGGCGCCTCGTTCGCCGTGCTGGGCGTGGATACCGAGACCCTGGGCACGGCGGTGGGCCGCCACTGGGGTTTGGAAGACAGCGTATTGCAGCTGATCCGCCGCGTGGCGGTGACGGCGCCGGTGCACCACGCCGACACCGATGATGACTTGCTGCGCCTGACCGCGAGCTGCGCCAATGAGGTGGTGGATTCGCGCACCGTGCCGGCCCACCATCGGGCGGCGTTTTTGCTGCGTGTGGTGCAGCGCTACGGCCGGGCGCTGGGCGTGACGCTGCGCGACGTGCAGATGTCGGCTCAGGGCCTGGCGCCAGACCAAGCCGAAAACGCTGAAAGCGTCGATGCGCCGATTGACCCCTCGGCGGAACCCAACGCGCAGCAGCAGGGGGTCGAGTTGTGATCCAGGCTGCAACCCGGTCTGCCGGGTTGCAGAAACCAGGCCAGCAATTTGGCCGGTTTCGGCTGGTGGCGCTGATGGGCTGCGGTGCGCAGGCCACGGTTTGGCGTGCCCACGATGAGCGGCTGGACCGCGAGGTGGCACTCAAGTTGCTGGGTGGCGACGGCACTTCGGCGCCTGCGGCGCTGTGGCTGAACGAGGCGCGTGCGGTCAGTCGTCTGGCCCACCCCAACATCGTGCCGGTGTTTGAGGCCGACGAAATCGACGGCCAGCCATGCATGGTGTTTGAACTGGTGAACGGACCTACGCTGGCCGAGGTGTTGCGCCGCAGCGGGGCGATGCCGGCGCGCGAGGCGGTGGAGCTGATGCTGGGCGTGGTGGATGCCTTGCGGGCCGCCCACGCACAAGGCATCGTGCACCGCGATCTGAAACCGTCCAACATCTTGCTGGACGCCGAGGGTCGCGCCCGGGTGATGGACTTTGGCATCGCGGCCCGGCTGGACGCGGTGGCGGCGGGCGTGGTGGACGCGCTGGCGGGCTGCATCGTGGGCACGCCTGGGTATCTGTCGCCCGAAGCCGCCGCAGGCGGCGCGCCGTCGCCCCAAATGGATGTATTTGCCGCCGGTTTGGTGCTGGGTGAGCTGCTCAGCGGCGCGCCGCTGTTGGCTGAACGTGAGCCGCTGGTGGCGTTGCGGCGCGTGCAGCAAGAGGATCTGGTGCTGCCCGAGCATGCCGACGCCGATGACCGCCTGCGCGCCGTGGTGCAGCGCGCCATTGCCCGTGATCCGGCGGGCCGCTACGACGGCGCGGCCAGCTTGCGGGATGCGTTGTTGCAATGGTTGGCGCCAGCCGATGAAGCGCCGCTCGAAGGGGGCAGCCATGGCACGCTGGATTTTCTGTTGCGCCGCATGCGCCACAAGAGTGACTTTCCGGCGCTCACCGAGCATGTGTTGCGCATCCAGCGCATGGCCAATTCGGACAGCGAAAACCTCAACCATCTCGCTGACGAAATTCTCAAGGACGTGGCGCTGACGCAAAAGCTGTTGCGCCTGGTCAACACCACGCCGTACCGACGCAATGGCAGTGGCGTGAGCACGGTGTCGCGCGCGGTGGCCATGGTGGGCTTGGGTGGCATCCGCAATCTGGCCTTGTCGTTGGTGCTGGTGGAGCACATGAAAGACAAGGCCCATGCCCAGCGCCTGAAAGAAGAGTTTTTGCGCTCACTGCTGGCCGGTCAGTTGGCGCATGCCCTGTCGGATTCGGCGCGAGACGCCGAGGAGGCGTTTCTCGGCGCCATGTTCTACAACTTGGGCAAGCTGCTCACCGAGTATTACTTTCCAGAGGAGGCGCAGGCTATCCGTGCCCAGATGCACCTGAGCGCGCCGCTGGCGGGCGCGCGGCAGGCGGTATCGGGTGCCGCGTTGCTCCATCCTGACCTGCTGGCTGACCGCGCTGCGGCCGTCGTGTTGGGCCTGGGGTTTGAGGCGTTTGGCGTGGGCGTGGCGCGCCACTGGGGCCTGCCCGACACGCTGCAACGCTGCATGCACCGGCCTGAATCCGCGTCGCCCGCCAAACCTGTGCCGGCAGGCCCGGAGCGTTTGCGCTGGTTGGCTGTGGCGGCCAGTCGGGGGGTGGCGGATGTGCTGGCGGCCGGCATCCAGGACATCACCGATACGCTGGCCGGTGACAACTTCCGCCTCAACGAGGTGTTGCGCATGGTGCTGGAAACGATGTACCGCGCTCTCGGCTTTCAGCGCATGGTGTTTTGCCTGCGCGACGCCAGCACGGGCGGCTTGAATGGCCGCTTTGGCCTGGGGGACCGTGCCGCCGCGCTGAGCCCGGTATTCCAGGTGCTGCTGCGCTGGCCTGCGGGCCAGGCGCCCGATTTGTTCGGCGCGGTGTGCCTGAAGGGCAGCGACACCTTGATCGCCGACAGTCGGCAATCGGCCATCGCGCAACGTCTGCCGGCCTGGTACCGCCAGCAGGTCAACGCGCCGTCGTTTTTGCTACTGCCGATGGTAATGAAGGGCGCGCCATTTGCGTTGATCTACGCCGACATGGCCAAGCCAGGAGGTTGGGTGCTGGGTGACCGCGAACTGGCGTTGTTGCGCACCTTGCGCAACCAGCCCGTGATGGCGTTTCGCCATGCCAGTCAGCCTGGCGCCTGAGTGTCTTGAACCCTGGGATTGGATTCCTCCTCAAGCTCAGCCCGCAAAAAAGGTGGCTGCGCAAAGATGAGGGGTGACGAGCCTTACCCTCGGCACTGGTTGCAACAGTTGGGGCTGCTTCGTTCCCGACCTGACCCGATTGGCTGCGCTTCCATGCGAGGAGGCCCGTCATTCGCGATTGTAAGGGAGCCGGTGCGCGGGCCCGCTGGGCGGCCTTCGTCAGAGCAAGTCGTCGGGCACCAACAGCGAGAGCAACCACAGCCGCAGCCGCTGCCACCAGGGGGGTGCGGGTTCATCGGGCAGGTGCTCTTCGTCCTGGTCGCTGAGGCTCACCCATTCAAGCGATTGGCCGTCGGGGGTCAGCCGCACCTCGTAGCTGCCGCCGCTCGGGTCAGCCGTGAGCTGCGCCAGCACGAGACGGGTGAGCGCCGGGCTGTGCACGGCCAGCGCCAGCTCGGTGTTGGTGCTGGCCGAGCGGGGGTCCAGGTTCATCGAGCCCACGAGCAAGGTGTGGTCGTCAATAAAACCCAGCTTGGCATGCAAGCGGCCCACCGTGCTGCCCAGCGCCTGGCGCAGCGATGCCTGGCGATGCAGGCGTTCGGATGACAGCTCAAACAAGTGCACGCCCGCTTGCAGCAAGGCCATGCGGCGGTGGCCATAGGCCACGCTGACCAGGGGCTCGTCGCTGTCGAGCAGCGAGTTCGTCAACACCAGTACCTGAACTCCGCGCTCGCGGGCTTGTTTCAGGCGCTGCATGCCCGCCACGCTGGGCAGGAAGTAGGGCGAGACGATCGTCACGCGTTCATGGGCCTGATTGAGCATTGCGGCCATGGGCAACAGATCCCCGGCACGCTGGATGCCAGCGGTTTTGCTGGGGGCGTCGAAAAACACCGTGGCATCGGCCACGATCAGCGAGGGGGGTGGGGTTTCCGGGGCCAGCGTGGGCACGGCGGGGGCCGGTGCCTCGGCCGCCCGGGTCAGCACGTCGAAGCCCGACAGGCTCCTAGCCCAAGTTTGTCAACTTTCCGCCTAATTTTGGCGGTTTTGACTTTAAAACTCACGTAAGTTGTTGATTTTATTAGAGTCGTGTTGAAGAAGTGAAATATAGTGCCATAATATTGTGTAACAGACGAGCGTGAGCCCTTGTTCTGGTGCAGCATCGGCAGATGTTCATCCGTTGCACCCGAACGCGCAGCCGCAGCTCCGGCGAGCCCTACGTCACTTACCGCCTCGTGCAGACCGCCCGTGTGGGTGGCGTGGTC
>JAYWDK010000101.1:0-6688 GCA_043779845.1 Betaproteobacteria bacterium
GCTCACGCCCAATCAGCATGCGCCGGATTTCGCTGGTGCCCGCACCAATTTCATAGAGCTTGGCATCACGCCACAGGCGTCCCAGCGGGTAGTCATTGATATAACCGTTGCCGCCAAAAATCTGCACGCCCTCGCCGGCCATCCAGGTGGCTTTCTCGGCGCACCACAAGATCACGCTGGCGCAGTCTTTGCGCACTTTGCGCACATGCTCGATGCCCAGCATGTCGAGGTTCTTGGCCACGGTGTACGCAAACGCCCGGCCCGCCTGCAGCACGGTGTACATGTCGGCCAGCTTGCCCTGGATCAGCTGGAACTCGCCAATGCTCTGGCCAAACTGCTTGCGGTCGTGCACGTAGGGGATCACGTTGTCCATCACCGCTTGCATGATGCCGAGCGGCCCGCCAGTGAGCACGGCGCGCTCGTAGTCCAGGCCGCTCATCAGCACCTTGGCGCCACCCCCCAAAGAGCCCAGCACGTTTTGCGCGGGCACCTCCACGTTCTGGAACACCAGCTCGCCGGTATGGCTGCCACGCATGCCCAGTTTGTCCAGCTTCTGGGCGACGGCAAAACCCTTCATGTCTTTTTCGATCAAAAACGCCGTGACGCCACGCGCCCCAAGCTCGGGCTCGGTTTTGGCGTAGACCACCAGCGTATCGGCGTCTGGGCCATTGGTGATCCACATCTTGCTGCCGTTGAGCAGGTAGTAGCCGCCTTTGTCCTCAGCCTTGAGCTTCATGCTGAGCACGTCGGAGCCCGCACCGGGCTCGCTCATGGCCAACGCGCCCACGTGCTCACCTGTTATCAGCTTGGGCAAGTACTTGGCGCGCTGCGCCTCGGTGCCGTTGCGCTTGATCTGGTTCACACACAGGTTGCTGTGCGCGCCGTAGCTCAGGCCCACCGAGGCGCTGGCGCGGCTGATTTCTTCCATCGCGATCATGTGCGCCAGGTAGCCCATGTTGGCGCCGCCGTACTGCTCGGACACCGTGATGCCCAGCACGCCGAGCGCGCCCATTTTTTGCCACAAATCCATCGGAAACTGGTCATTGCGGTCGATCTCGGCCGCGCGCGGGGCGATCTCGGCCTGGGCAAATTCACGCACCGCGTCGCGCAGGGCGTCGATGTCTTCACCGAGTTGGAAGTCAAGTCCGGGCAGTGGGGTCATCGGGGGCTCCTGGGGTTTGAGGGGTCAATGCCACGCGCTGCATTGGCGCGTTGTCAGTGCTGCAGATCAGGCCTGCACAGCCGGCTCAGTCACATTAACTTGACGTTTACGTAAACGTCAATCATATCCAAGCCCGGCGTGCAAGCCAAGCGGGGCGCACGTGAGCCTCAGGCTTTGCGCGCGGCTTGCCGGGCCGTGGCCAGGAGCTGCTGGCAGCGGCCCTCGTGCAAGCTCAGTTCATCCAGCGTGACGCGGATGTCGTCAAGTTGCTGCGCCAACTGCGTGCGGTGCGCGGACAGCACGCCGAGAAACGCTTCAAGTTGCAAAACAGTGTCGGATTCGGTGTCGTACATCGTCACCAACTCGCGGATCTCTTGCAATGAAAACCCCAGGCGCTTGCCCCGCAGCGTGAGCTTGAGCCGCGTGCGATCACGGTGGCTGTAGACCCGGTTGCGGCCCTCGCGGCTGGGCGTCAGCAGCGCCATGTCTTCGTAAAAACGAATCGTGCGCGAAGTGACTTCAAACTCTTGCGCAAGCTCGGTGATGGTGTAGGTCTTGCCTGGGCGGGCAGAGGCGGTCATGGCATGGGCAGGGTTATGGACAGAAGCGGTTTGACGTTGACGTTTGCGTCAATGTAGCCCAAACGCTCGCGGCGCTGCCGGCTGCGCCACAAAGCAAAAACGGCGGTGAACCCAAAGGCCCACCGCCGTTTTTCCATCCCACCCTCATCGGTGCCGCACTGCTGGCGGTTGACCGCTGGCTCCCTGCGTCGCCTGAACGACAGCACTGGTGCCAGTGTGCCCCGGCATGCACCTGCAGCGCATCACCCAAAAGATGGAGGCCGAACCAACGGACAGGCGCAAAACGATCAGTCGAACGCCGGCAATATTTCAGTGCGCAGCGCGCCGCGGCTGTGTTCAAAATCAGGCAGCACCGAGCGCACCACGTCCCAAAAAGCCGAGCTGTGGTTCATCTCGCGCAGGTGCGACAGCTCATGGGTGACGACGTAATCGATCACGGGCAGCGCAAAGTGCATCAAACGCCAGTTGAGTCGCACCGAGCCATCGGCGCTGGCGCTGCCCCAGCGCGTGGCCGCCGAGCTGAGCGACAAGCGCTTGACGCGCACGCCCAGGCGCGGCGCAAAGTGCTGGCAACGCTCTTCAAACAACACCCGGGCCTGGCGCTGCAACCAGCTTTGCACGGCCTCGCGGATCTGCTCTTGCGTGGCGCTTTGCGGCAAGCCCACATGCAGCGTGAGGCGCGGCACGCCCGGCAAGGCCTGACCATCGGTATTGAGCTGCGCCCCGGTGACGCGCGAATCCAGCAGCACGATCACGGTTTCGCCCAGGTAGGGCAGCGTGGTGCCATCGCGCCACACCATCTTGGTGGCATGCAGGCGCTGGGCACGCTCGTGCTGCTCTTGCAACTTGCGCAAGATCCAGCCCGACTTGGCTTGCAGCGCTTGCTCCACCTCGCCCACCGCCACCCAACGCGGCGCGCTGACGCTCAAGCCCTCAACCCCCACCACGAAGCCGATGCTGCGCCGACGGGCGCGACGAAACTCGTAGCCCACCTGGTGCTCGCCCAAGCTGATCAAACGCTGGGCGCGGGGATGGTGAAATCGGGGCCCCGTGGCGTGGGTGGGTGCCGGCAACGCCGCTGGCACGGCATTGGGCGCGGGCACCAAGGGCAGGCGCTGGGGCATGGGTTTGGCGGGCTGATGAACCGAGGCTGCCGGCGGTGCACCGGGCGAAGCGGGCGAGGCGGAGGAAGCAGGCGGTACGTCAAACAGCGACAGCTGTTGCGCGGTCTCGATGCTGATCGTTCTTGCCATGGTCCAGATTCTACGAACGATGCGCCCTGCCCGACCGGCGTGGCCCTTCAATCCGAGGAGGCCGGCGACACTACCAATGCCGCAGCCGGCGCCACGGCAGCGGCGGTGGCAGCAGCTGACGGCTCGGCATAGGCCTCGGGATCCAGCCTGCGCATTTCGGCCTCGATCCAGGCCTCCACCTCGGCCATCAGCTCGCCGTGGCGCCGGCCCTTGACAGGGATGGGCCGGCCGATGGACACATCGATCAGGCCAGGGCGCAGCAGCCAGGTTTTGCGCGGCCAGCACCGTGCCGACGTGACGGCGATGGGCACGATGGGCGTGCCGGCGGTGATGGCCAGGCGCGCGGCGCCGCCGTTGTAGTCACCCTTGCCGCCGCGCTCGGCACGTGTGCCCTCGGGGAACATGATCACCCAGTTGCCCTGGCCCATCAGCCGCTTGCCCTGCTCTTGCACTTTGGCCCAGGCCTGGGTGCGGCGGCTGCGGTCGATGTGGATCATGTCCATGCGGCCAATGGCCCAGCCAAAAAACGGAATCCAGAGCAATTCACGCTTAAAAACGTAGGCCAGGGGGTGCGGCATGATGGCCGGGAACGCAAAGGTTTCCCAGCTGCTTTGATGCTTGGGCGCCAACAGCACGGCAGCGTGGGCGTCGGCGGCGCTGGGCAAATGCGCCAGGCCTTGCACTTTGTAGCGCACGCCGCAAATCACCTTGGCGCCCCAGGTGGCCAGGCGCAGCCAGCCCACGCACAACCAATACATCGACGTGCCCCGCGCGAACACCGAGAACACCACGGCCACCAAGGCCCAGGGGATCACGGTGACGATCAACCACAACCAATACAACAAGGAACGGAGAACGATCATGGGTGATGGGTCAGATATCAAAAAACGATCAAGAAACAGGGCGGCGGGAGAGCAAATGCTCGGCAAAAGCGGCCAGGTCAACGTGCGCCCGCGTGCCCGGAACCTGGTCAACAAGCTGCTTGATTTGCGCCTCGTCCAGCCCCTCGGCGCGACCTGTTAGCACCAGATGGGGCTCACAGCCCGCCGCATGGGCGGCTTGCAGGTCACGCAGGGTGTCGGCCACCATGGGCACGAGCTTGAGGTCAATGCCGTAGCGCTTGCCGATATCGCGCATCAAGCCGGGCAAGGGCTTGCGGCAGTCGCAGTGGTCTTCAGGCGTGTGGGGGCAGAAAAACACCGCGTCAATACGCCCGCCCACCGCCATCAACTGTTTAAGCATGTGGGCATGCACGGCGTTGACCGAGGCCATGTCGATCATGCCGCGACCAATGCCTGATTGGTTCGTGGCCACCACCGCATGCCAGCCCGCGTGGTTGAGCCTGGCCAAGGCCTCCAGCGCACCGGGGATGGGGTACCACTCGGTTGGGTCCTTGACGTGATCCTCCCGAAAATCATTCAGGATGCCGTCACGGCCCACGATCACGAGTTTGACAACAGGTTGCATGGCGGGGACTCAAGAAGCCAGTCGCGCCAGATCGGCCACCCGGTTCATGGAAGCATGCAGCGTGCCCAGCAGCGCCAGCCGGTTGTTGCGCAACGCGGCGTCGTCAGCATTGACCATCACGCCGTCAAAAAATGCGTCAACCGGCGCCTTCAGCGCCGCCAAGGCCTGCAATGAAGCGGCGTAGTCGCCGGCATCAAAGGCGGCATCGGCCAACGGGGCCACCTGCTGCAAAGCCGCAAACAAGGCCAGCTCGGCCGGCTCCACCAGCAAGGCCGGCGTGACCTGCAGCGCCCCCGCGCCTTCGGACTTTTTCAGGATGTTGCCGACACGCTTGTTGGCGGCGGCCAGCGGCGCGGCCTCGGGCAGTGCGGCAAAAGCGCGCACCGCCGCAAGGCGCTTGGGCACGTCGCCCAGGCGTGTAGGGCGCAACGCCAGCACGGCATCCACCTCCTGGGCGCTGAAGCCCTGATCACGCAACAACACCGCCAGGCGGTCGTCCATGAAGCCGCGCAAGGCGTCCAGCACGGGAATTTGCCGATGCTCGACGGCAAACACGCCCTCGGCGGCGGTGATCAGGCCGGGCACCTGAAGTGGCAGGTTTTTCTCGATCAGGATGTGGATCACGCCCAGTGCCTGGCGGCGCAGCGCAAACGGGTCTTTGTCGCCGGTGGGCAGCAGCCCCACGCCAAAAAGCCCCACCAGGGTTTCGAGTTTGTCGGCCAGCGCCAGCACCGTGCCGGTGTGGTTGCGCGGCAGCGCGTCGCCGGCAAAACGCGGTTTGTAGTGATCTTCGATGGCAATCGCCACGCCGTCGCGCAGGCCGTCATGGCGGGCGTAATAACCGCCCATGATGCCCTGCAGCTCGGGGAATTCACCCACCATGTCGGTCAGCAAATCGGTCTTGGCCAGGCGCGCGGCCTGCTGGGCCTTGCTGTCGAGCACCGCAAATTCGTCTTGTGCGTCCACGGTGAACGGCAGGGTGGCCGCGCTGAGCTGGTTGACGATGGCGTGGGCGATCTGACGCACGCGCTCGGCGCGGTCACCCTGCGTGCCCAGCTTGCCGTGGTAGACCACCTTGGCCAGGCCTGCCACCCGAGACTCCAGTGTCTTTTTGCGGTCTTGATCAAAAAAGAACCTGGCGTCGGCCAGGCGCGGCCGCACCACGCGCTCATTGCCACCAATCACCTGGCTGGCATCGGCCGGATTGATGTTGCTGACAACCAAAAACTGGTGCGTCAACCGGCCCTTTGCGTCGAGCAGCGGAAAGTACTTCTGGTTGGCCTTCATGGTGAGGGTCAGGCACTCTTGCGGCACGGCCAGAAACTCGGGCTCAAACTGGCACAGCAGCACCTTGGGCCGCTCAACCAGGGCGCACACCTCGTCGAGCAAGGCGTCGTCGTGGATGGCGTGCAGGCCGGCGCCAGCGGTGGCCGCCACCGCCGCCAATTGGCGCTCGATCTCGGCACGGCGCTCGGCGAAGCTGGCGATCACGGCGCCTTCATCGGCCAGCTGCGCGGCGTAGCTGTCAGCGTGGGTCAGCAGCACCGGGTTCTTGAGGGCCTCGAAGCGGTGGCCCTGGGTAGCCCGGCCGGCGCTCAGGCCCAGCACGCACACAGGCACCACATGATCACCGTGCAGCGCCACCAGGCCATGCGCCGGGCGCACAAAGTGCACCGTCGTCCAGCCGGGGCGCACGTCGGCGCCCTGCCCGCTTTGCAATTGGTAGCTCATCACCTTGGGGATGGGCAGCTTGGCCAGGGCTTCAGCAAGGGCCTTGTTCAGGCCGTCCACCAGGGTGGCGCCTTCGACGACGCTGTCCAGGAACAGCGCCTCGGATTTGCCGTCAGGCGCACGCTTGAGCAAGGGCAGCACCGACGCCTGCGCGCCCAGCGCGGCCAGCTTTTTGAGCAGCGTCGGCGTGGCGTTGCCGGCGGCGTCCAGCGCCACGGCCACGGGCATCAGCTTTTGCTGCACGGCCCGGTCAGCGGCCTTGGCGGCCACGCCCGTGACATGGGCGGCCAACCGGCGCGGCGACGCAAACGGCGTCACCACCGCGTCGTCGCCCACCAGGCCTTGGGCCTTGAGCGAGGCCGCCAGGGCGCTGGCAAACGCCTCGCCCAATCTTTTGAGCGCCTTCGGGGGCAGCTCTTCAACAAACAACTCAACCAGCAGCGGGTGGGTGTCAGCAGCGGTGGAAGCAATAGCAGCAGCAGTCATGGCTCAAG
>JAYWDK010000102.1:0-6686 GCA_043779845.1 Betaproteobacteria bacterium
CTGAAGGCCGGGCGCCTAATGTAGCGGCCCTTGCCCTGCACCGCACGCAGGTCACCCTGCACAAACACCAGTTCACCCTGGCTGATGGTGTGGCTGGGAATGCCCCGCACCGTGCGGCCTTCAAAGATATTGAAGTCGCCCTTGCTGTGCTGCGTCTTGGCCGACAGCGTTTTTGTGCCCGCCGGGTCCCACACCACCAGATCGGCATCAGCCCCCACCGCCACACAGCCCTTTTGCGGGTAAATGTTGAACAGCTTGGCCGCGTTGGCCGAGGTGATGGCGACAAACTCGGAGGGCGTCAGGCGCCCGCTGTTGACGCCGGCGTCCCAGATCACCGCCAGCCGTTCTTCCACGCCGCCGGTGCCGTTCGGGATTTTGGAAAAATCATCCTTGCCCGCCGCTTTCTGCGCCGCGCAAAAAGTGCAGTGATCGGTGGCGGTGGTGTGCAGGTTGCCCGACTGCAGACCTCGCCACAGCGCTTCCTGATGGCCCTTGGGGCGAAACGGCGGACTCATCACATGGGCGGCGGCGGTGGCAAAGTCCGGGTGGCGGTAGACGCTGTCGTCGATCAGCAGATGGCCGGCCAGCACCTCGCCGTAAACACGCTGGCCCCGGGCGCGGGCCTGGGCGATGGCCGCGGCGCTCTCGGCGCAGCTCACATGCACCACGTAGATCGGCACGTTCAGCACGTCGGCAATGGCGATGGCGCGCTGCGCGGCTTCGGCCTCCACAGCGGGTGGGCGGCTCAGCGGGTGGCCCTCGGGGCCGAAGATGCCCTTGGCCTTCATCTCGGCTTGCAGCAGGTACACGAGCTCGCCGTTTTCGGCGTGCACCGTGGGCATGGCGCCCAACTCAAGTGAGCGCTTGAAGCTGTTCACCAGCGTTTCGTCGTCGCACATGATGGCGTTTTTGTAGGCCATGAAATGCTTGAAGCTGTTCACGCCTTCTTGCCGTACCAGCGTGCCCATGTCCGCGTGCACGCTGTCACCCCACCAGGTGATGGCCACGTGAAAACTGTAATCGGCGGCCGCCTTTTCAGCCCAGCCGCGCCAGGTGCGGTAAGCGTCCATCAGCGGCTGCTGCGGGTCGGGGATGACGAAATCAATGATGGTGGTGGTGCCGCCCGCCAGCGCCGCCGCCGTGCCGCTGAAAAAATCATCGCGGGTGGTGGTGCCCATGAAGGGCAGCTGCATGTGGGTGTGCGGGTCAATGCCGCCGGGGATCACGTAGCGGCCGCTGGCGTCCAGCGTCTCGGTGCCGGCGGGGGCGTCCAGCGTGCTGCCCACGGCGGCGATGCGGCCGCCCACGCACAGCACGTCGGCTTTGAATTCACGGTCGGCGTTGACGAGGGTGCCGCCACGGATGAGCAGGGGTTTCATGAGGGGCTCCGGTGCAGTAAAGCTTGCATGGTTGCGGGTGGGGCAGCCTGCGTCAAGCAGGCGTGGCCTGGCGCATGGGGTTGTTCGCGTGCGTCGTCCAGTTGGCCACCTCGGCAGATACGGCCTTGCCGGTGCGCGCATCCACCTCCCCTGGCGCCAACGTGCGCAAGGTGATGCAGTCGGGCACGGGGCACACGGTGACGCACAGGTTGCAGCCTACGCATTCATCGTCCTTCACCTCAAAGTGGCGTTGGCCATTTTTGGTGGCGGTGATGGCCTGGTGCGAGGTGTCTTCGCAGGCAATGTGGCAGCGGCCGCATTCAATGCATTTGTCCTGGGCGATCACCGCCTTGCTGACGGCGTTCAGGTTCAAGTATTGCCAGTCGGTGACGCTGGGCAAGGCGCGGCCCCTGAAATCCTCAGTGGTCTTGAACCCCATTTCGTCCATGTAGTTCGACAGCCCGTCCACCATCTCCTGCACGATCTTGAAGCCAAACACCATGGCAGCCGTGCACACCTGCACGTTGCCCGCGCCCAGCGCGATGTAGTCCAGCGCATCACGCCAGTTGCCCACGCCGCCAATGCCCGAGATTGGCAGGCCGGCGGTGCCCGGCGCGCGGCCAATCTCGGCCACCATGGCCAGCGATATCGGCTTCACGGCCGGGCCGCAGTAGCCGCCGTGTGAGCCCATGCCGCCCGTGGTGGGGCTCATGGTCAGCGTGGCCGGGTCCACGCCCATGATCGAGTTGATGGTGTTGATCAGGCTCACCGCGTTGGCCCCGCCCAGTTTGGCCGCCAGCGCGGGTTTGCGGATGTCGGCGATGTTGGGCGTGAGCTTCACGATCACCGGCAGCCGGCTGTACTGCTTGCACCAGGCGGTGACTTGCTGGATGTACTCGGGCACCTGGCCCACGGCCGCGCCCATGCCGCGCTCGCTCATGCCGTGTGGGCAGCCAAAGTTCAGCTCAACGCCGTCGCAGCCGGTGTCTTCAACCATGGGCAAGATGGCCTTCCACGCGGCCTCGGTGCAGGGCACCATCAGGCTCACCACCAACGCCCGATCAGGCCAGGCGCGCTTGATATCGCGGATTTCTTGCAGGTTGAGCTGCAGCCCCCGGTCGGTGATCAGCTCGATGTTGTTGAAGCCCAGCATGCGCCGATCCGGCGTTAGCAAGGCGCCATAGCGTGGGCCGTTGACGTTGACCACCGGCGGGCCTTCTTCGCCCAGCGTCTTCCAGACCACGCCGCCCCAGCCCGCCTCGAAGGCGCGGTGCACGTTGTAGGCCTTGTCGGTGGGCGGCGCGCTGGCCAGCCAGAAGGGGTTGGGGCTTTTGATGCCGGCAAACAGGTTGCTGAGGTCGGCCATGGTGGCGCTGCCTTTTTGTCAAGAGGGTGGCGTGAATCAGGCGGCTGGTGTGGCGGGCGCGGGCGTGCTTGCCAGGGCAGGGGCACCCAGCGCGGCATGCATGGCCAGCGCGGCGCGTTTGCCGTCCTGCACGGCTTCCACCGTCAGGTCTCGGCCGCCCAGCCGGCAGTCACCGCCCACGTACAAGCCCGGCACCTTGGTGCGGCCGTCATCGTCGGCCTGGATGCGGCCGCCTTGCAGCGCCAGACCGGTGCCCTGCAGCAGCGCTGTGTCGAGCCGCTGGCCGATGGCTTTGAGCACCATGTCGGCGGCCAGTGTGTTTTGCCTGCCCGTGGCTTGCAGGCGGCCATCCACCCATTGCTGCTGGGCAAATTGAACGCCCACTGCGTGGCCGTTGGCCCCCAGCACGGCCTCGGGCGCCAGCCAGTAATGGATGACCACGCCGTGAGTCAAGGCCCAGTCTTGCTCGGCTTGGGATGCGCCCATTTCGGCCGGCCCGCGCCGGTAAGCGATGTGTACCTCCTCGGCGCCCAGCAGCTTGCTCTGCACGGCGGCGTCCACGGCCGTCATGCCACCGCCTACCACCACCACGCGGCGGCCAATGGGCAGCGTGGCGGGGTGGCTGGTTTGGCGCAATTCGGCGATGAAATCCACCGCGTCTTGCACGCCCTCCAGTGCTTCACCGGGCACGCCCAGCGTGTGCGTGCGGCCCAGGCCCATCGCCAGGTAGACGCCCGCGTGCTCGGCGCGCAGGGTGGCCAGCTGCGCGGCGCTGTCAAGCCGCCAACCGGTGTGCAGCGTGATACCGCCCTGGCCCAGCAGCCATTGCAGCTCGGCCTGCGCAAAGCCGCCGGCGGTTTTGTAGGTGGCCAGGCCATATTCGTTCAGGCCGCCGCCTTTGGGCCGGGCATCAAACACCGCCACATCGTGGCCCAATCGCGCCAAACCCACCGCGCAGGCCAGGCCGGCCGGGCCTGCGCCCACCACTGCAAAGCGTTGGCCGGTGGCCGGCGCACGCGGAAATAGCGCGTTGAACGGCCGGTCCATCACGGCGTCCACAGCAAAGCGCTGCAAGCGGCCAATCTCAACCGGCTTGCCTTGCTGGGCGGTGCGCACGCAGGCCTGCTCGCACAGCTCGTCGGTGGGGCAGACCCGGGCGCAGGTGCCGCCCAGCGGGTTGGCTTGCAGGATGGCGCGGGCGGCGCCGCGTGGGTTGTCGTCGGCAATGCGGCGGATGAAGCTGGGCACGTCAATGCCGGTGGGGCAGGCCGTGACGCAGGGCGCGTCAAAGCAGTAGAGGCAGCGCTCGGCTTCAACCAAGGCCTGGCCGCGGCTGTAGCGCGGCGCCGCGTCGGCAAAGTGCTGGGCATATTGATCCGCGCTCAGCCGGGCGGGGCGGATGTCGGGCACGGCCAAGGTCGATGCCGGGGCGCTGGGAAGTGGGGCGGAGGACACGCGTGGGCGCTCCTGCAAACGCCGGGCGGACGGTGGCCCGGGTGCACCAAGAAGCTGACCGTTTGGTCAGGATTCAATCGAATGGTACGCAACCCGCGTGCCAGGTGGCGAGCCCGGACAAACCCCCGGCGAGGTGTGGGTTGGTGGCAGGAGCTGGGTGCATCCATTCCAGCGGTGCCATGCAAAAGGCGCTCGACATGCCCCGTGCCTGGGCATCACCCGCCCAAGTTCGGCGCATGCAAGCCGTCGTGCGCCCGGCCCTTGCCCCTCACGCCACCCCACCCTCGCCTGGGTACGGGGCGGCGTCAGTGGCTCAACAATGAACTATTTCTCGCTTGGCGCGGGTTGTGCTCGCTTTCTGCATTGCGCCGGGTATTCGCCCCGGCACCGTGCAGAAAGCGAGCACGGCACGCGCCAAGCGCAGTGCCAGGCCGTGCCCTATCACGCCGCCAGGCCGCGCTGCCGTGCCCGTCGCCATTGCCGGTCCGAACTGAACCCCGCCAGCGCCGCCGCTTGCGTTCCCGACGCCCCTCGTTGCAGCGCCTGCCGTGCCAGCGCCACCCGCACATGCGCCACGTAGTCGCGCGGCGACAAACCGGTATGTTGCTGAAACAAGCGTGCCAAGTGGCGCGGCGTGACATGGGCCACCGCCGCCAGCGCTTCGGCCGACCAATCGGCGCCAGGTTGATCGGCCACCGCCTCTTGCACGCGGTGCACGGCCGGGTGCAGGTGATCCCGAAACGCCAGCAAGGGGGACTGCTGCGGGTCGGCCGTGCCACGCCGGCCGGCCGCCACCATCACCTGGGCCACGGTGGCGGCCAAGGCATCACCGCAGGTCTGGGCGATGCAGTGCAGCGCCAGGTCGATGCCGGCGGTGATGCCCGCGCTGCTGAGCAAGGCGCCGTCTTCCACCCACACCCGGTTGGCCAGCACCTGGGCGCTGGGTGCGATGTGGGCCAGGTCGGCCAGCAACTCATGGTGGGTGGTGCAGCGCCGGCCCACCAGCAAGCCCGCGTCGGCCGCCAGCAGCGCGCCCACGCACACGGTCAACAAGCGATGGGGTGAGGCGCTGCCAGCCGCCAGTACGGCGGGCAAATGGCGCGTGAGCCATTGGCGGGTTTGCAGCCACGCGCTCTGGCGGCGCAGCACTTGCGGCATGTCGCCGGGGCGGCCCAGCAGCACTGTCCAGGTGGGGTTGTCAAAGCGTGCGGGCAGGGGCTCGATGCCGCTCAGCATCAAGCCTACCGACGAGCACACGCTGGGCGCGGGCCCGGCATAGCGCAGCCTGAAGGCCTGGGGCTTGCCGCGCCGGGTGAGCGCCTGGTTGGCCAGCCGGAAGGCTTCGGCCGGGCCCGCCAGGTCCAGCAACAGCGACTCGGGCAGCACGATGAAGAGCACATCGATCATGGCGGGATGATGCCGTGTTGGCGGCGCGGCGTGTCCGTGCTCAGCCCGCCTCGGCGGCGCGCGTCAGCGCTTCATCCACGCTGCACAGCGTGGCAAAGCGGCCGGCCAGCACGGTGTTGGTGCGCTCCTTGATCAGCGCGGCTGACAGCAGGCTGCCGCTGGGCGTGGTCATGTCGAAGCTGAGCGTGGCGTCGCTCACAAAGTCAATCGTCCAGCCTTCGTCGCTGGCGTGGCGGGTGGTCGTTTCGCAGCATTGCTCGGTGCGGATGCCGGCCACGATCAGGCGCTGGATGCCGTGCTGGTGCAGCCAGACGCCCAGGCCGGTGCCCACCAGCGCGCTGTGGCGGTGTTTTTCAAACGTGGCGGCGGCCTCAAACGGCGCCAGGCCGTCGAGCGGGCGGATCAGGCCGCTCTCGGGCGCAAAGGCGTTGCTGGCCTCGCGCGGGCCGTCGGTGTGAAAGATGCGCAGCACGGGCACCCTGCGCGCCACGCAGCCCGCCACCAGGGCGTTGCTATGCACCAAGAACGCCTGCAGGTCAGATTCAGACCAATAGGGCCGGTGCTTGAAGGATTGTTGAACGTCGATCAGCAGCAGGGCGGTGCGCGGGGTTTTTGGCATGGTGTGGGCCTCTTGAATGGAGCCGATATCGTGCGGCAAAAGCGAGATCAGCACAGCGCCACGGCGCGACAGCTTGCGGTCATTTTCGGACGGACGGACATACAGGACGCCACCCGCGCGCCTTGGCCCAACACTGCCCCAGCGCTGACCGACCGGCGACAGCCGGGTAGGCCGCCGCCGGCCAAAATGCGGCCGTTGCCCCCTTGAACGTGGACGGGCTGCCGGCCATCGAGGCGCTGCTGGGCAGCTACCCCGAGCCGCAGCCCGAGATCTGTTTTCAGGCCGACCGGGCGTCGTTGGCGATGCGTCGGTATTTGAAGCGCCGCGCCGAGGCCGAGGCCGCGCCGCCAACGGTTTACCTCATTGGCCCTCAAGCTCAGCCAATGGTTTGTGACCTCGATTCACCCTCACCCCAACCCTCTCCCGCAAGCAGGAGAGGGGGCATACCGGGCTCCCTCTC
>JAYWDK010000103.1:0-6571 GCA_043779845.1 Betaproteobacteria bacterium
GCTCGTCATCAACCGCGACGACGCGCTCGTCGAGCAACTCGTGCCGGCGCCTGAAGTCGTCAAAGGCCAGAAAGGGCGCAAGGCCACGACCACCGAACGCGAGGTCGTGCGCTTCGGCCTCGGCGCGCCAAGGCACCCCGGCGACTTCGGCCTCATCGAAGAGAACGGCATGGCCTGGCTGGTGCGGGCACGCGAACTCGACGAGACCTTGCAGCGCGGCCGGGGCGGCAAGGGCAACGGCCATCGCGCCACCGAAGAGCTGCTGATCCAGCGCCTGATGCCCGCCGATGCACTGCGCGTGCGCGGCCGCCACAACGCTGCGAACGCGCTGGCCGCACTCGCGCTGACCACCGCCATCGACTGCCCGCTTGCGCCAATGCTGCACGGCCTGCGCGAATACGCCGGCGAGCCGCACCGCGTGCAGTTCATCGCCACGCTGGACGGCGTCGACGCGTTCGACGACAGCAAGGGCACGAACGTCGGCGCGACAGTCGCGGCACTGAATGGCCTGGGCGCCGACAAGGCACCGGGCAAGCTTGTCGTGATCCTCGGCGGCGACGGCAAGGGGCAGGACTTCGCGCCGCTGACCGAGCCGGTGCGGCGCCACGCGCGGGCGGTGGCCTTGATCGGCCGCGACGCCTTGGTGATCGACGCCTTGCTGGCGGCCGATGGCGCTGCCAATGCCGTACCGCGCGAGCACCACGACAGTCTGGAAGCGGCGGTGGCCTGGTGCTTTGGCCAGGCCCGGCCCGGTGACGCGGTGCTGCTCAGCCCGGCTTGCGCCAGCCTCGACATGTTTCGCAACTACGGCCACCGCGCCCAGGTGTTTGTTGACGCAGTGCACGTATTGGCCACTGAGCGTGGCGAGGCGGTGTCATGAGCCGGGCTCTGGTTCAACGCCTGGGCCTGGGCTCGTTGGTGGCCGGGCTGCGCACGCGCGTGCAAGCGATGCGTGGCGCGCAAGAAGCCAAGCTGCCCATCCGTGAATGGGCCGGCTCGGCGGCTGGCCAGCCCGCGCGCATCTCAGGCTTTGACCAAGCCCTGGTGTGGTGCGTGATCAGCTTGCTGGCCCTGGGCCTGGTGATGGTGTATTCGGCCAGCGTGGCCTTGCCCGACAGCCCCAAATACGCGCGTTATTCGCCCACTTTTTTCCTCAATCGCCACGCTTTGTCACTGGGCATTGCCTTTGTGGCCGCGCTGCTGGCGGTTCAAGTGCCCATCAGCGCCTGGGAAAAGTGGGCGCCCAAGCTCTTTGTGTTGTCGCTGCTGTTGCTGGCGCTGGTGCTGGTGCCGCACGTGGGCAAGGGCGTGAACGGCGCCCGGCGCTGGTTGCCGCTGGGGGTGATGAACTTCCAGCCCAGCGAGCTGGCCAAGCTGGCCATGGCCATGTACGCCGCGTGCTCCGTGGTGCGCAAGATGGACGTCAAAGAGCGCTTCATCCAGGCCGTGTGGCCGATGGCGCTGGCCTTGGCTTTCATTGGCATGTTGTTGCTGGCCGAGCCCGACATGGGCGCCTTTGTGGTGATCGCGCTGATGGCGTTGGGCATCCTGTTTTTGGGCGGCGTCAACGGCCGCATGTTCTTCTTGAGCTTTGCCGTGCTGCTGGGCGCTTTTGGCGTGATGATCGCCACCAGCCCGTTTCGGCGCGAGCGCATCCTGGCCTTCATGGACCCCTGGGACCCGGTTTATTCGGCCGGCAAGGGTTACCAACTCACGCACTCGCTGATCGCCTTTGGCCGTGGTGAGATCACCGGCCAGGGCTTGGGCAGCAGCGTTGAAAAGCTCCACTACCTGCCCGAGGCGCACACCGACTTTTTGATGGCCGTGATCGGCGAGGAGCTGGGCTTCATCGGCGTGGCGGCCGTGATCGTGGCCTTCTTCTGGCTCACCCGCCGCATCTTCGTGATCGGCCGCCAGGCCGTGGCACTCGACCGCATTTTTGCCGGCCTGATGGTGCAAGGCATCGGCATCTGGATGGGTGGCCAAACGCTGATCAACATCGGCGTCAACCTGGGCGCGCTGCCCACCAAAGGCCTGACGCTGCCGCTGCTGAGCTACGGCGGCTCGGCGATCTTGCTGAACCTGATCGCGCTGGCCATCGTGGTGCGGGTGGATATCGAGAATCGACAACTCATGCGCGGGGGCCGCGCATGAGCACGCCGACCATGCGCAGCACGGTCGGCGTGCCGACGCACAGCGTCGGTTGCCGATTCCGGCTTCGGGGCATATCGCGCAGCGATGTGACGCGGAGCCAAAACAGGCCGCACGTCTGCGGAGGCCGCACCTGATGCCGCACCTCGTCATCATGGCAGCCGGCACCGGCGGTCACATCATCCCCGGCATCGCAGTGGCGCGTGAAGTGCAGCGCCGTGGCTGGACGGTGAGCTGGATGGGCACCACCACGGGCATGGAAAACAAGCTCGTGCCGCCGACCCGGATTCCGCTGGATCGCCTGGCGTTTTCGGGCCTGCGCGGCAAGGGCTTGTGGCATGCGGCCACTGGCGGCCTCAAGTTGATCAAGGCCTGCTTCCAGGCGGCGGGCATCCTGCGCCAGCGGGGCGCGCACGCGGTGCTTGGCATGGGTGGTTATGTCTGTTTCCCAGGCGGCCTGATGGCCTGGTTGCTGCGCAAGCCGCTGATGCTGGTGAACGCCGACGCGGCGCTGTTGCTGTCCAACAAAGCGCTGTTGCCGCTGGCCGCTCGCGTGGCTTTTGGCTTTGACGGCCCGGCCTCACACATCAAAAACGGCCTGGTCACCGGCAACCCGGTGCGGGCTGAAATCGAATCGATAGCCGCGCCCGCTGTGCGTTATGCCGGCCGTAGCGGCCCGCTCAAGCTCTTGGTGGTGGGTGGCAGCCTGGGCGCGCAAGTGCTCAATGCCACAGTGCCCGCCGCCGTGGCGCTGCTGGCGCCGGATGCACGGCCGCAGATCGTGCATCAAACCGGCACCAGCCAGCTGGGCGCCGTGCGCGCGGCCTACGCCCAGGCCGGCATTCAGGCCGAGGTGCTGCCCTTCATCGACAACATGGCCGAGCGCCTGAGCGCCTGCGACCTGATCGTGTGCCGCGCCGGCGCGGTGACCGTGAGCGAGCTGTGTGCCGCCGGCGTGCCCAGCCTGCTGGTGCCGCTGGTCATCAGCACCACGGCCCATCAGCGGGACAACGCCCAGTACATGGCCGGCTTTGGTGCGGCGCTGCACTTGCCGCAGGCCGGGCTCACGGCAGCGACGCTGGCCGAACAGCTCACCAAGTTGGATAGAACCTCGCTGCTGGCCATGGCCGAGCGCGCCCGTGCGTTGGCCAAGCCCCAAGCGGCGGCACGCGTCGCTGATGCGTTAGAAAAACTGGTAAACCGGACATGAAACACGCCGTCAAACACATTCACTTTGTTGGCGTTGGTGGCGCGGGCATGAGCGGCATCGCCGAGATCCTGCACAACCTGGGCTACGCCGTCTCGGGCTCTGACCAGGCCGACAGCGCCACCGCGCGCCGGCTGTCCGGGCTGGGCATCCGCGTGTTTGTGGGCCACGACGCCGCCAACATCGCGGGCGCGCAAGCCGTGGTCACGTCCACGGCGGTGAAGGGCGACAACCCCGAGGTGGTGGCCGCACGCGCCAAGCGCATTCCGGTGGTGCCACGCGCGGTGATGCTGGCCGAGCTGATGCGCCTGAAATCAGGCATTGCCATTGCCGGCACGCACGGCAAAACCACCACCACTTCGTTGGTCACCAGCGTGCTGGCCGAGGCGGGGCTGGACCCCACCTTCGTGATTGGCGGCAAGCTCAATTCGGCGGGCGCCAATTCACGTCTGGGCTCGGGCGATTACATCGTGGTCGAAGCCGACGAGAGTGACGCATCGTTTTTGAACCTATTGCCCATCATGAGCGTCGTCACCAACATCGACGCCGACCACATGGACACCTACGGCCACGACTTTGCGCGGCTCAAGCAGGCGTTTGTCGATTTTTTGCACCGCATGCCGTTTTACGGCGCGGCCATTGTTTGCGCCGACGACGCCGGCATGCGTTCGATCATGCCGATGGTGTCGCGCCCGCTGGTCACCTACGGCCTGGGCGAGGACGTGCAAGTGCGCGCCGTCAACGTGGTGGCCATGCCTGGTGGGCAGATGCGCTTTGTGTGCCAGCGCCGCCACCTGGGCTTTGACGGGGGCGGCTTGCCCGACATGGACATCACGCTCAACCTGCCCGGCGAGCACAACGTGCGCAACGCGCTGGCCGCCATCGCGGTGGCCACCGAGCTGGAGCTGCCCGACGCGCCCATTGTCAAGGCGCTGGCCGAGTTCAGTGGCGTGGGCCGGCGCTTCCAGCGCTACGGCGAGCTGCCGGTGTCCGAGCACAACGGTGGTGGTGAGTTCACCCTGATCGACGACTACGGCCACCACCCGGTGGAGATGGCCGCCGTCATCGCCGCGGCCCGTGGCGCCTTCCCGGGCCGGCGCCTGGTGCTGGCGTTTCAGCCTCACCGGTACACCCGCACGCGGGATTGTTTCGAGGATTTCGTCAAGGTCATGGGCCAGGCCGATGTGATCTTGCTGACCGAGGTGTACTCGGCGGGCGAATCGCCCATCGTGGCTGCCGATGGCCGGGCCTTGACTCGCGCGTTGCGCATCGCCGGCAAGGTCGACCCGGTCTTTGTGGACGACGTGGCGGTGCTGCCCGAGGTGATCGTGTCGCAGGCCCGTGCCGGCGACGTGGTGATCACCATGGGTGCCGGGTCCATGGGTTCGGTGGCGCCCAAGGTGGTGGAAAAATTCCTGGGAGACATGGCATGACCGTCTCGACGAACAGCGGCTTCGTGATGCCGGAAATCCACGCGCCGAGTTTGGGCAAAGTGGCGGTGCTGATGGGCGGCACCAGCGCCGAGCGTGAGGTGTCGCTGATGTCGGGCACGGGCGTGCTCACCGCCTTGCTGAGCCAGGGCGTGCAGGCCTGCGCGTTCGATCCGGCCGAGCGTGATCTGTCCGAGCTCAAGCTGGAGGGCTTCAACCGCGTGTTCATCGCGCTGCACGGCCGCCACGGCGAGGATGGCACGGTGCAAGGCGCGCTGGAGTTGCTGGGCCTGCCCTACACCGGATCGGGCGTGATGGCCTCGGCCATTTCGATGGACAAGACCATGACCAAGCGGGTGTGGATGGCCGAAGGCCTGCCCACGCCGCGCTTTGTATGGCTGGCCGCTGATGACTTGTCGCGTGAACGCATTCGCGCCGTGCCCGATGTGCTGGGCCTGCCCTTGATCATCAAGCCCCCGCGTGAGGGTTCGTCGATTGGCATCAGCAAGGTGGTGGGCTACTCAGACATGGCCGCAGCCGTGACTTTGGCCGCCACTTACGACCCCGACGTGCTGTGCGAGGAGTTCATCGACGGCGAAGAAATAACTTGCCCGGTGATCGGCAGCGGCGTGGGCGCGCGGGCCTTGCCGGTGGTCAAGATCACGGCGCCCGAAGGCAAGTACGACTACCAGAACAAGTACTTCACCGACAGCACGGTCTACCAATGCCCCAGCGGCCTGGGCGCTGACGAAGAGCGTGAAATTCAAGGCATCGTGCTGGCGGCCTACAAGGCGCTTGGGTGCCGGGGTTGGGGCCGTGCCGACCTGATGATCCGCGCCGCTGACCGCAAGCCCTTCTTGCTTGAGATGAACACGTCGCCTGGCATGACTGGCCATTCATTGGTGCCGATGTCGGCGCGCGCGGCCGGCCTGTCTTACGAGCAACTGTGTCTCTATCTGCTGTCGACGGCCACGCTTGACAGCGGCAAGCCCAGCGCCTGAACCATGATCCGCAACACCGCCCCCTACGCCGCGCCGCCGCTGGTCTTGCCGCCAGACGTGCGCCTGATGCAGGCCACGGCCAACGCCGTGTTCGTGCTGGCGGGCCTGGCCATTGCGGCGGCGCTGGCCTTGTGGGCGGCGCGCCTGCCCCTGTTTGCCATCAAGAGCATCCGGGTCGAGGGCGAGGTCACGCGCAACAGCGAGAGCACCATCCGCGCCAACGCCGCGCACCGCCTGGCGGGTAGTTTTCTCACGCTGGATCTGGCCAAGAGCCGCGCCGCCTTCGAGGCCGTGCCCTGGGTGCGCCACGCGGTGGTCAACCGTATCTGGCCTAACAGCCTGGCCGTGCGGCTTGAAGAGCACCGCCCCCGCGCCTTGTGGCTGGCCCTGGACGGCAACGAGCGCCTGGTGAACAGCTTTGGCGAGGTGTTCGAGGCCAATGTGGGCGACGTTGAAGACGACGAGTTGCCGCGCCTGAGCGGGCCCGAGGGCAGCGCGCCCCAAATGCTGGCCATGCTGCGCCGATTGACGCCGGCAATAGTGCCCTTGGCCGCCGGTGATCTGGTGCAGCTCAGCCTGTCGGCGCGCGGCTCATGGCGGGCCGAGCTGGACACCGGCGCGTTGATCGAGCTGGGCCGGGGCACCGAAGACGAAGTGATCCAGCGCACCGAGCTGTTTGTGCGCACCATGCCCCGGGTGGCGTCGGCTTACCAGCGCCCGTTGGAGTCAGCCGATCTGCGCCACGCCCAGGGTTTTGCCGTGCGCCTGAAGGGCGTGACCAC